>CALCCZ010000032.1 GCA_937900075.1 uncultured Lentisphaeria bacterium | reverse complement strand
ATGCCGCCATCTCTTTGAATTAACTTCCAAAGATATTCGGTCTTATCAACATACAGATAATCTGCGGTCCGCAGTTTTTCAAAAGTGAAAATGCTTGATGTCAGAAATTTTCTTTCCATAATACTACCTCCGGGACATAACATATATCGTAATCCGCAAAAAATCAAGTTATCGGTCTATTTTTACGTCAAAAAACGTTAATCAAGGTGATCGGTCAGTGACTTTTTTCTCAGATATCCCGTATTTTTTACGTTCAGACGTAAGAGCAAAATATCACCGAAGGGGAACCGGAATGCAAACCTTGTGCAAGAAAAAAATGCCGAAACTCTGTAAAAAGTATAAACGGGAACAAAATTGATAAGAAAAAGATACGAACCGATTGCAAAAATACTTGAATAACATCCGGACACGTCTAAATTATGGAAAAACAACTGTTCACTGTTCAAAATATCAGGAGACTGAAAAATGCTGAAAAAAGAAAATCATTTCGATTTCCGGAAACGTCTTAGTGTTCTGCATCCGCCCCGGCGCGATTCATCCGCTGCGCCTTGCGGTTCCGATGAAACGGAGATTACATCCGGATGGCAAATCATAGCGGATTCAGAAGTTTCCCCACTTCTCCATGCGGCTGCGGATCTGTCTGATTATTTCGCTAAGAGTATGAATGTTCCGGTTTCCGTAGCGGAACCGGGCAGCGCCCCGGGAAAAAACTGCATCCGGATATGTGTATCTCCGGAATCTAATGAACTGACCTCCCGTATTACAGTAACGGCTGATGGTATTGTTATCTCGGGAGCGACGGTTCGGGAAGCCGTTCAGGGCTGCTGTCGTTTAGAGGATGAATTGAATTACCGGAAAGCGCCCTGTGCCAAGAGAGGCAGTCGCACCTATACGAGGATGTTTTCGCCCCGTATGACACATTCCGGCTGGGAACTGGAACAATTTCCCGATGAATACCTGCCGCACATTGTCCATGCCGGCATGGATGCGATTCTGATATTCATCCGGGAACCACCGGATATGACCCGGAACGGCCGTTTAGACATGAATGAGGTTGTGAAGAAAGCAGCGGAATATGGTCTTGACGTTTACGTTTATCCGCATGTTCACACGCAGGCATCGGAATGTCATCCGTTGGATGCGAATGCGCCGGAGTTTTTCGAAAATCTATACGGTTCCATTGTTAAAAATGCACCTGGTATCCGGGGTATGGTATTCGTGGGAGAATCCGTGGCGTTTCCGTCCCGAAACCCCGAAATTGCCGGGTACTGCTGGAACCACGTTAAAGGTGCAAAATATCTCAATGGTTTCTGGCCCACCTGCGAATGGGCAGACTGGTTGCGTTTGGTCCGGGATACCACGCGCAAATACAAACCGGATCTGGATCTTCTGTTCTGGACCTACAACTGGTTTTGGGCACCCGAAGAAGACCGTTTGAAACTGATTCAGTGTATTCCGGATGACATCACGCTGCATGTAACATTTGAAATGGGGGATAATGCCGTGGAAAAATGCGGGGTTCCCACCTGGGTGGATGATTATTCCATTTCCACGGACGGACCCGGAACCGTATTTGTTTCCGAGGCACGTGTTGCAAAAGAACGCGGGATCCGGCTGAGTTCCATGACCAATACCGGCGGCATGACCTGGGATATCGGAGTCGTACCGTTCATGCCCGTTCCGTACCGGTGGATGGAACGCTGCCGTGCTATCCGCAAGGCTCATGATGACTGGGGATTGGTCAGTCTGATGGATTCGCACCACTACGGGTTTACGCCCGGATTTATTGGAGAATTAGTGAAAGAGTTCTTCACCTTGGAAAACCGGGAAGAGGATTTTGAATGCATTATCCGCAAAATCGCAGCACGCGATTTCGGCGAGGAGAACGCCGATGCCGTCACGGCAGCCTGGCGTGACTGGAGCAACGCTTTTTATTATCATTCCGCCCGAGATTTTGACCAGTGGGGACCACTCCGCGTCGGACCCGTATTCCCGTTCACCCTGCCCGGTGTACCGATTCCCGACCCGCTCCATCCCCAATATGAGTTCAATAACGGAATCCAGTGCGGGAACGGCTGGAAATACATCCACAACTCGTTCAATATGCCCGAAAAACAGATCGACGGATACCTTGAAATGGCGGAACGCGAACTCGGATTTCTGATCTCCGGATGCGAAAAACTGCGGGCTGTACTGCCAAACGTGCCGGAACTCTACCGAGACGAAGCAGAACGGCTGCAGGGAATCGGCGATTTCATCACGCACTCCATACGAACCATGCGGAACGTAAAACAATTCTACCGCACCGGATTGAAATTGCAGAAAACGGAACCCCATTCACACGAATGCGGTCTCATCGTGGACGACCTGCTTGTCATCCTGGCAGATGAGGAACGGAATGTCCGGGAAACGATTCCTTTAGTGGAAGTGGACTCCCGTTTAGGTTGGGAACCGACAATGGGCTACACGACCGACAGAGAAAATCTGGAATGGAAACTGCGCCAGCTTGAATCCGAAAGACAGGAACTCTACAAACTTCAAAGAGGAGGGACAGAACAATGAAATTTTTCCAAAAAGCCGCCGATTCCCAATGGATCGGTTATCTCAAAAATGATTGTTCCAACTTCAATACGGAGTTCCAATATCAACCCGCAGCCCCCTGGATGCGGAAAGAATTTCAGGTAACTGATCCCGAAAATACAAAACTTGCCATTTGCGGACTTGGCTATTACGAGGTTTACCTGAACGGGAAACGTGTTGGTGACAGAGTTCTGGACCCAATCGTAAGTGTCTATGACAAACATGTCCGGTATGCAGTCTATGATGTCTCCGGTATGCTTCAGAACGGAAAAAACACGGTCGGTATCGTTCTCGGTACCGGGTGGTTCGATATTCATCAGAAAACCCCGTGGACCCTCGAATATGCGCCTTGGCGCGATTGCCCCAAAATGCGCATGGAATTGCGTTCCGCGAACGGAAAACTCATCGTTTCTTCCGGTCCCGGATGGAAAATCACTCGCGAAGGACCGATTGTATTTGATGCTTTGCGCGCGGGCGAACACTATGATGCACGAAAGGAACTCACCGGCTGGAATAAAAACGGCTATGACGATTCCGCCTGGCAGGACGCCCGAATTGTTCGCGGACCCGGCGGACTGATGGAAGAACAGACTGCCGTTCCCATCCGCATTGTAGATACACAGGAATTGTCCAAACCCAATGCCATGGGTGTGTACGATCTGGGCAGAAATATCTCCGGACATGCGCGCATTACCGTCCAGGGGGAAGCCGGAGCGAAAGTCACTCTGTATTATACGGAACGCATCCTCAAAAACGGAGATATCTCCAATCAGCACCAGATTTTCACTCATCTGGATAATACCTGGTGGCAGATGGATGAATATACTCTGAAAGGCGGGACCGCCGAAACTTGGGAAGCCCGGTTCACTTATCACGGATTCCAGTATGTCAAAGTTGTCGTGACGGGAAAAGCTGAAGTTAAAAAAATGGAAGCGCGTATCGTAAACAGCGATTTCAAAACAATCGGCAGCATACAATGCGGGAACGAAATGATCAATACCCTGCAAACTCTCACAAGACGTTCCTATCTCGCCAATTTCGTCGGAATCCCGACCGATTGTCCTCACAGGGAGAAAAACGGATGGACGGGTGACGCTGAACTTGCTTCCGAAACCGGCCTGCTCAACTTCGATGCCGCCGCAAGCTACGACCAGTGGATCGCAACAATGCGCGACTGCCAGCGGCCGGATGGCGATTTACCCGGAATCGTCCCGACAGGCGGCTGGGGATATAACTGGGGGAACGGACCCGCATGGGATTGCGCCATTTTTGTCATTCCCTGGAATATCTACGTCTATACCGGAAATGATGCCACGCTCAAAGCATGCTATGACAACATGAAACGGTACGTCAATTTCCTGGAGGAAAATGCAGTCGGGCATATCGTTCAGTTCGGACTTGGAGACTGGTGCAGCGATCCCGCCCCCATGGTGGATGAACACCTGACCAACACCGCTATTTATTACGGATGCCTGAAAACACTCATCGCAGCCGCGGAACATTTCGGCAAATCAGATGATGTCAAAATCTATTCCCGTACCGCAGCCGCAGTGAAAAAAGCATTCCACACCGAATTCTACCGGGGTAACGGCGTTTATGCAAACAGCGAACTGACCGCCATGGGAACGGCTCTGTACTTCGGCTTATGCCCGTCGGAAACCGTAAAAAAGGCAACCGTCAGGAAACTCGCGGAATGCGTCAAAGCGGTGGAAGCAACCGCTCAATTCGGAATCATCGGCGCTAAATTCGTTCCCCGCGTCCTGGCAGATAACGGATACACAGAACTCGCCGCCGGATTTTTCACTCAGGAAAAAT
>CALCCZ010000031.1 GCA_937900075.1 uncultured Lentisphaeria bacterium | reverse complement strand
AAACAACCTTTTTTATCTATATTTTTATTTTTTAATTTGAAATTGATTTAGATTATAATACGCACAAGAAATATGTGCAAATAAAATTACCGCACCCCCACAGGGGTTGTAGTAGTAGTCATAGTAAAAATAAACTTTTCAAAAATCATGAGACAATCATAAACAAAAACGTGACAAAAGTCAACATTTCTCAACCACAAGATTTCAAAACCAAGCAAAAAAGTAAAGATAACTCTATTTTTTCGCCTTGTTTACCTTTTCATCGTTCGCGAACTCCGTGGACTTTATTTCGAAACCGATGACTGCCGGAAAAGCATCTCTTACCGAAAATGCTTATTCTGTTTCCCGTTTGCTGGATACGGTAAACTTTTCCCCGGAATTGAAATTGCCGATACAGCTGAAGTACAATTCCGCCGTAGAAAAAAGCGGTCTTTTTGGTTTTGCCTGGCGTTCTCCGCAGTTGGAAAGTACAGCTTACTATGACAAGGATGGTGTTTTATGGTTAACTCCATGGGGAGAAAAGATAAAATTCTTCCCCAAGAAGGAAAAAACACCGAAAGATGCAATAAAAATAGAGCTTTATGAACAGGCGAAAAAAGGTCGCGGTTTTTATGCTCCTTATTCCGAATGGGAAGCCAACACCTCCAAACGCGACTATACCCAAAGTGATGACTGGGTTTTTTCCGGAAAACGGGATAAAAAGGATTGGACATTTGTTTACCGGGATTACAAGCTGAAATCCATTACGGCTCCATCCGGAAGAACGATTGAATTTAACTATGAAGGCAGAAGACTTGTCTCGGTTTCCCAAAACCGTACTGCATTTATTGAACTCGCCTATTCCGAAAATTTAGTAACATCTCTGAAAATCAACGGGATTAATTTTGAACTTGAATACCGTACCACAAAATTGCAGATTCTGCCCAAAACTGAAAAAGGCAATATCATTTCTGCTACCCGGCCCTGTCTGGTATCGGTCAAACGCGGGAATCTTGCGCCAATGACCTTCGCCTACGATGATTACGGTTTTCTGAATCAAATAAAACAAGGGGAATATACCGATGATCTTGTTGTTCAACATCAGACACTGACAGAGCGGCACACTGGACTCCAATCCTCAAAAGACAGTAAATTCAAGTATAATGGTCCTGCTAACGGCAGAATTATATCTGACAATCAATTTCATTATTCTTATCCTTCTCAGAACCCCGGCTCCGTCATTCTTACTAATCGGATCAACCAGAAAGCCAGTTATAATTACGATTTTCAAACCGGGGTTTTCAATATCACTGAATTTTCCGGTAAAGCCTACACTGTATATTATTTTATGCGGCATGATGTCGCTTACTTGGGAAAAGTCCGGAAAATCGTCGACAGCCGGGGACGTGATGTCATAAATTACCGTTATGATAAACTTTCCGGCAATATGATCCGCGTTCAGGATATGCTTGGCAATGACATCAATTTTGAATACGGTCAAAATGGCAAACTTGCCCTGATCACCCGCCGTGCCACCAATCAGAATGATCCTGAACCGGTTAGAGCCTTCGGGTATGATTATCAGAATAACCTTACGGAGATTTCCACCCTCAATGCAGAGGGCGAAGCGGTCGTAACTACCCGTTTGGAATACACCCGGAACCGGGAAGTGGCAAGCGTTTCCAATGGTCAGATACTGAACCGGATTTTCTATAATGCTTTCGGTTATCCGGTGACAGTTACCAATGTTTTCGATCAAACCACCCGAAGAGAACTGGATAAATTCAACCGGATGACCAGCAGTACTGATTTCTATGGCGTCAAAACTTGCTACACTTACACCGCAGCAGGGCTGATTTCACGAATTGAACGCAAGGACGGAGAAAAACTCCTGACTTCGCTTGCTATTGACTACAACGGAAATGGTCAGCCGATTTGCTACACAGACCAGTCCGGAAAAGTTAAGAAGTTTGAACGCGATGCTTTCGGCAGAGTAGTTAAAGAGTTGTTCCCAGATGATACGGAAGTCGCTTACACCTACAATGATCTCGGTTTGCTTTATACCGTACTGGATCAGAATAAGCACAAAATCACCTTTGACTGGAACAAATTCGGTCTTGATTCTAAATCAACTCCCGCTGGTCAGTTAACCGATTACGTACATGACAAATACGGAATGCTGACAAAAATTGACTCCAAGTGGCATGGGCAAACGGAGCGTACAATCAAATATGAATATGATCAGTTTGACCGAATCGTGAAAGTTGATTACGGCAATGGAGATGTTGAAACAAGAGCCTATGACAGCTGGGGCAAGTTGCTTTCAACTCAAAGGGGAGAGAATGAAGAGCGTTACAATTACGATTATTTCGGTCGTTTGATCTCAAAAATTGGAACTAAAGAAAAGTTGTTCATTACCTATAATTCATACGGTCAACGTATGCGACGTCAAATTGAACGCAATGGAGTCATGATGGATGAAACTCGTTTTTACGATAAATATGGGCGATTGCAAAAAATCGTTTCTCAGGGAAAAACACTGGAGTATGTTTATACTTCGAAAAATCAGATCCATCAGCAGATTATAAATGGTACGATTATTGAATTCACATATAATAAATATGGTCAATTAAAAAGCAAACGTATGATTGAAAACAACAAAACAGGAGGAATGGAAAAATGAAACGAAATACCACACTGCTTTGCACGCTTTTGTTATTGGTCACACTCGCTGCTCCGGCATTTGCGGGCAAAGTGCTTGCTCGGATTGATTACTTCTATGCCGATGACGGGACCTTGATTGGAAAAGCCTTCAACGACAAGAGAGTGAATTTTGAATATGACTTGCGGGGTCAGCTGCTGGCAGTCAAAGATGTTTCCGGCAGAGATTTGGAACGTTATACTTACGACCCGGCAGGCAACCGCCTTTCCAAGACCATCAACGGCGTAACAACCACATACACTTATGATGAGGCGAATCAGCTGATAACTTCAACCGTCAATGGCGTAACCACTCATTACCAATATGATGCTGCCGGTAGAATGGTTCAGGCGGGAGATAAGAGTTACATCTATAACGGTCAGAACAAAGTATCCGAAGTACGACAGAATGGAAAAACTGTTGCCAAGTTTGAATACAACATTGATGGTCAGATTGCCAAAGCTATATATGGCAATAAGGTTGAAGAATTTATGTGGGACGGCTTGGCGCTGGTTTGGCGCAGCGGTGTGACCTATATCAATGAACCATACGTTACCGGCGGCAACCCGGTTATGGCTGGAGACGATGTCCTTTTCAATGATATGCTCGGCAACACCCTTACCGTAAACGGTCAGCCCGTAGAGATGACCGCCTTCGGGGAAACTGACAATAAAAATGCCTTTTTCACCGGCAAGCCGATGATTGATGAACTTGGTTATTCCTTTCTCTTCCGCGACTACAATCCTACGCAGGGCAAATGGACAACCGCCGACCCGCTTGGCTATCCTGACGGCTGGAACAATCTGGCGTATGTGAACAATAAAGCGATAAACACAATTGATCTGTACGGAGGATGGGATGCTACAGGACATCGAAGCTTTACTGATGCTCTTTGTTTCTTTACTATGTATGATGGAATGTCTTTGCATAGTAATTATTGCGACCTACTAATTGAAGAAAATATCAATACAGATATATACTATGCTAGCAACCCTAATATGCACGCAATGAAAGAGTTTAACCAAAGTGTTGATGAAGCAAAGAGAGCAATTACTGCCCTAGAAGAACAGTTCGTATCATTCGCGAAAGCTGAAGCGACAAAATGTATAGATGAAGCCAGTGCCAAATCTTTTTGTCCCGAACTTATAAAAAATTTGGGGATTGCATCGCATATCTTTCAAGATGGTTTGTCCCCTGTTCATTGTCCAAATGGAAAACCTAGTACTTGGTACCCGGGATATCTAGATGGGTGGACAAATCCACTTAACTGGATTAATCATTTTCCAGAAATGTTTTCAAATCCTTCCAGTGCAAATATAAATACATATTTAAACTGGCTTTCGCGTACTGTCTTCAATATCATCGCAGGAAACAAGTTTATTATCAAAGAACTCTTCGAATAATTGGAGAAGAAGATGAAATATGAAATGTACAGGCTATGCTTATGCAGTATAATTGTCTTATCGCTTTCCGGTTGTATAAACTATTCTCATAATATTAACTCGCAAGACAAAGAACAGTTAAATTCGCTTCCAATAGCGGAAAGACAGAAATTAGATGTGCCAGATTTCCTTGAAAAACTGAAAAATGATAAAACCAATCCACGTTACGAATCCAACAGTCTAAAGCTGTTCTTTCAGGAAAATCAGAGAGCAAAAAAAGATGAAACATTTCATCTGTATTCGCGCTCTGAATTGGAATTTGACACACCTGACGGTAGTGAAATAACGACGATTCGTCATCATGGTAAAACAATAGACGGTTTATTGAATTTTGAGGCAAATCCGAATATTCTTATCAGTCTGTGGTTGAAAAATGGAATACCCGATGGATTTGTAGTCGTTTACTATAAAGTTCCCCATATCATTCTGTTGTCTAACGGAATGTATAAGGACGGAAAACCATTTTTCGGAGGATTTTCTTATTCATTCAAATACAATCGTTTGTCACCGTATAGTTTATTTTATCGGAATGGCTGTTTTGTAAGCTATTCAATCCTGGACGGAGCATTGTCTCCATTTGAAAATATTTATTCTGAAAACAAGTTAATGAGTGGATACCAACTTATTTCAGCAATTCCCGGACGTCCTCTGCTACTGAGGCGTTATCAAGATGGTATTCCTCAAGAAGAAGTTACATCCGACTCTTTTCCTGGATTTGACAACAAACAAGCACAGCACTATTATAAAGAATTTCTACTAAATGCTGACGCGCATAAACAAGAACATTTGAAACAATGGAAAAAGATGAAATTTAATTGGTAAAGACAATTTCAAAAGATTGGTAATAAATGTATTTGAATAAGAGAAAAAGACTTTCTTTTTATATCGCCGCAGTATTAGTGACAGGCGTGACTGTTGTCTGCTGTATGAATACTGCCTCACCTGCAGCTGTGAAGATATTGAATGCAAAAACATTGAGTGATTTAAAACCATACCCGGAATTAAAAGTTTTTCCGGAGTTACTTCGTGCAATCCGCTGTAATCCGGAAAATGATAATAATTTTGAAGCGCTATTTCACTATAACGCCTTGCGGGATGGCGGTGTTGCTGCATACATGTATCGTGACAGCTTTGTATTTTTCTTTTGCAAGCATCCCAATATATTATATGACAGATACAACCGAACTGGCGATATGCGGATTCTCCGGTTTTGCGATGATGTTTTAAGCGGATATGACCCGTCAGCTTTTTCTGAAGAAGAATACTCCTTTGAAGAAAAACAAAAGGCAATAAAAACTCTGATTAAAAAACTGCATAATAGCCAGAATACCGATCGGGAAAAACAGTTTATACAAAGCTTAAAGAAGTATGACATGTCCAAGAAAAACGATGCTTACACAATGCCAAGCAGGTTCTGAAATGACACGACTGTTGCTGACTATGATATTTCTATTTCCGCTGTTTCTTTCAGCGGAAACAATCGTTGTTAAAACGAAAGCCCCGCAGAACAAAAATGCAGTATTCCAATATCGTGTACCCAAAGGGTATGACAAGAATCGGCGGAAAATGCATCGGGTACTTGTGATTTTCGGAGGACGCAATACAGATGGAAAAGCCGATGCTTCCGGTCGTATGGGATGGGGGGAGTGGTGTGATGCCAACGACATATTTCTTCTCGCTCCGGGCTTCAAAGATGACAACTACTGGCAACCTGAAGAGTGGTCAGGATTAGCGTTGCAAAGAGCTTTAAGTCAGTTAAAAAAAGACTACAACATTTGTACAGACAAAATCTTGTATTACGGGTATTCTGCCGGAAGTCAGGCAAGCAATCTTTTTGCTGCATGGAAACCTTCGCTCTGCCGGGCATGGGTAAGTCATGCCTGTGGTGTATTTCATGAGCCGACCAGCCGGATGAAAGATACTCCCGGTCTTGTTACATGTGGTGATGCAGACCAGGCGCGTTACATCATCAGCCGGAACTTTGTCGAAGCCTCACGTAAAAAAGGAGTCAATATTATTTGGAAATCATTCCCGAATCTTCCGCACGATGTTCCTCCGGATTCGTTAAAACTTACAAGAGCTTTTTTAGCCTATTATCATGAACTGCACCATGGTGATTTGTCCGGTTGGGATTCTAATCGTCAACCCGTTGATAAGGATAAATTTATCGGTGATGATCAGGAATCCGTTTATTATCCGGTTAACGCCGCGAAAGCAAGAAATGTACTTGCTGAGGATAGAGTTTTGCTGCCGGCAAAATCCATTGCTGAAGCTTGGGGGAAAGAAGAAAAATGAAATTTACTCTGCTGTTCTTGTTTTTCATACCATTTTTGCTTTCGGCAGAAGTAATTCGAATTGAAGATGTTGATTTTCATTACAGGATACCCGGAAAGCATGATGCAAAATCAAAGATTATGGTACTTTTCGGGGGAAGAAACTGGCAGGGAGAGAGAACCTTGAAGGCATATAATTTCAACACGCTTGCGGATAAACATAATCTTTTTTTGCTCTCTCCGTCATTCAAAGACCGTGATTACTGGGAACCGGAAGTGTGGTCCGGAAACCTGTTGAAAAAAGCAATCTCTTATCTTGAAAAACGCTATCATTTGCAGCCGGACAAAGTTTATTTATATGGTTACTCTGCCGGGGGACAATGTGTCGCACTTTTTTATCAGTGGATGCCCCAAACAGTTGCAGCTTGCGGGATTCACGCTTGTGGGGTCTATCCCGAAAAAATCCTATTTTCAAAAGTTCCTTTTCTGATTACTTGCGGTACGGAAGACAAAGAGCGTTTCCAAATCAGTCGCGATTTCATTTATAGCTATCGGGAACACGGTGGTTTGCTTTTATGGAAATATTTCCCGAACTGCGGACACGAATTATCAAAAGAGGCTTTGGAATTGGCAAAAGTCTGGTTTGATGACCTTCTTTCCGGCAAAAAAGTCATTGCATACGGCGAAGACGATACAGGGCAAATCCGGGGAAATATTGATCCAGAATTCCGGAATCCCCTGTATTCTGAAAAAATGCGGGAGTTGTGGCGAAAATGATGGAATTTACTTTTAACGGCATTGTCCGGCAGGGATTCGGCTTTTACAATCCCAATCACGCAGCTGCGCTGATCTGTGCGGTATTACCCCTGCTGTGGGGCTGGAAAAAATATGCATGGGCGGGCTGGATAACAACGATTCTGCTTGTTATTCCTCTTGCCATGACATTTTCAAGAACTGGTGTAATCGTCCTCGGTATTGAGTTGGCTCTTTACTTTATATTTCAAAAACAGAAAGACTGGAAAAAGATACTTTCGGTTGTTATACCCGTTCTGTTCATTTTTACTACAGTCGGTATCTTTTCCCGCTTTTCCATTGATCAAGCGGTAACTAACCGGCCTGATATTTGGCTTGCCGGATTGAAATTTTATGCAGCGAACCCGCTGGGGGTTGGAATCGGAAACTCCGGCAAACTGGTTTCCGCATTTCTACTGGATGGAATAGAGTGTCGCACCTTAATCAATTCCCATCTGACCTTATTGACTGAATGCGGGGCTACAACTGGTTTTCTTTGGTTTACACTCATTTTCTACGCATTACAGCGTGGCATAAGAAAGGTCAGAGTGTGGTGTGCTTTTACTGGATTGTGTATTTCTGCCTCTTGTGCCAGCATTTTTGACTGGGATCTTCTTTCAGATTTTCACGATTTTGGTCATTTAACTTTTCTCAATTTTGTTTTATCATGGAGCCTTTTTCTCCTTTTTCTTGCGTTGGCAATATACCTTGTCATTGGGAAAATTGATTGGAAGCAGATTTGTATCTCTGTCGGTACAGCAATTTTATGTGTGACAGCACCGTTTTGCTTCACAAATTCACAAATACCGAAAGTAAAATCCGGTATTGTTTTCACCTCTTCGGATGCACCATTGATTCTTTACGATGAGAGTTGGAACATCAAGTCAATCCTGCCGTACAGCGGGAGTCAGTTTCAGATACCATTGGAAGCGGGATTTGGAAAAAAAGAATCCAAACAGGTGTTCCTCTTTGGAAATGCGGCTGAATACGCAGCCGAATTCCCCCGAAGTGCAATTATTTACGTTTACCCTCCGGATTTTTTTGAACCTGTCGGAAACACGGAAAAAATAATTCTTCCTCGATATGATACCAGAGAATTTTCTATTCCGATAGAAAGGAAATAGTAGCGGGTATTT
>CALCCZ010000030.1 GCA_937900075.1 uncultured Lentisphaeria bacterium | reverse complement strand
CACTGGTTTCCTTTATCAGTGTTATGAGTAATCCGGGTGCAACGGAAGAACAGCGTGCGGAAGCACAATACGG
Source organism: uncultured Lentisphaeria bacterium (assembly GCA_937900075.1). GTDB lineage: Bacteria > Verrucomicrobiota > Lentisphaeria > Victivallales > UBA1829 > SIG77. The sequence continues at coordinate 7,874 of CALCCZ010000030.1, read as the reverse complement.
CGCTGCCAGACTGTATATCAAAGCGAATAACACGGATGCAGCGAATAAATGTCTTGAAAACGCGAATCCCAATACTTTCTGGGGAATGCAGAGTTTGAACTTGAAAAAGAATTTGAATTTGCCTCCGGTTCCTCCAGTGACAGCACCAAAGGTTACTGCCACCCCGGCGCCCGTAAAAAAAGATGCTTCCAAAGTTGCGGATTCTACCAAAACAGCACCTGTGAAGAAAGATGCACCTAAGGCCGCGGTTACAGCAGTGGAAACGAAAGTGAAAGAGGCTGTTCCGGCCCCGGAGAAAGTGTCATCTGCAGCGTCTGTTTCTAAATCCGAAGTGAAAGCTGTTACCTCTCCCAAGACGGCTGAAAAAAATAATCCGGTTCCCGCAGTTGCAAAGTAACATCTGTTTTTAATGAGCAATTTTCTCAGTAACAAACAGATTAGTCGGTTGCAGGCTCTTCGTTCTCATCATGGACGGAAAGGTTCTGCCCTCTGTTTGTGCGATGGCTTGCGGGCATGTTCGGAAGTTATCTCTCTTCGTCCGGATTTATTGGAAGCAGTTTATATCCGTGACGATTTTACCGATGTAACAGATTTTCCGGTTACCCCGGTTGTTTTACCTGCCGCAGAGTTTGATAAAATAACCCAGACAGTGCATTCTCAAGGCATAGTTACGGTTTCCCTGCGTCCGGATATCTATCCCGCTGATGCACCCTTGGAAGACTCGTTTGCATTGGCCCTTGATCAGGTGAGGGATCCGGGTAATTTCGGGACAATTCTGCGTACTGCCCGCGCAGCTGGTTTGCATGATATTTTTCTGACAAAAGGATGTGCAGATCCGTTTCAGGATAAGGTAATCCGTTCTGCATCGGGCGCCCAGTTTGCCTTGAATATCCGGTATTATGAAAATCTTGAGGACATGGCTGCAACATTACGGAAAATCGGGATCAAAAACTTTTTCCGGACACTTCCTGCCGGTGGTGAAAATGTATTCAAAGCATCCGATATTTTTGCATCGTCAGCCATTATTCTTGGTTGTGAATCTTCCGGCGTATCTGCATTGGAAAACTCCCGTGCGCTGAATATTCCGATGCCCGGAACGGCAGAGTCATTAAATGTAGCTCAAGCCGCCACGATAATCCTTTTTGAATATGTACGCCGCATTACAGATTGAATACGGCGATATATTCGGAATTATTTCTTGTTTGCTTTTGACAGTTCTGCTATTTTGGTCCGAAGTGCCGTCAATGCTTTATCCGGATCATTGATTCCCTCTACCGATTTTTCCAGCGGACACAAACCATTACGTTTCCGGTTGAGAATGCGGGGAACCAGAAGTGTATATCCGGAATCAATCTTGTGTTCTTTCAGATATTCGACAGCATCTTCACTCATTACTTCGCCATAAACATAGCGGGCTTTTCCATAAATGGCTATTGATGCAGCGGCGCGTCCAATGACCTTATCCACAATAACTGCATCTTTCATTTGTGATTTGTGTTTATCGTACATACGAAGCAGGGGGCTGAGGCCTCTGCCGCTTTCAACGGCAATGATTTCATTATTATTCATCATGACACATTCCGCCTTTCCGTCAAGGATAAGCTGACGTCCTTTTGAGACATCCGGCATTTCGATAGTGGAACAAGCGATAAGAGAAAACATAGTTAAAGATTCCAGGAACAACAGTATTTTTCTCATAGAAACTGAAACTTTCATTTTTCTAAAGGATTTACAGACTTATTTACCGGGGAGATTGAAAAAGTGAAACAGACAAGGTTGGCAATTTACAGATTTTCTTTTTTTGCAGAAAGACTTTTTTCAATACATGTGACTACGTCGCCGACGGTGAGAATTTCTGCCAAATCGTCCAAATCGATTTTTATCTGGAACGTTTTTTCCAATTCCAGCGACATGGACATCAGTTGGAAAGAGTCCATTTCCAAATCAAGTTGAAGGGCGGAATCATCATCGAATTCCTTTTTACCGGTGTACTTTGCAATAATCTTGTAGATTTGTTCTTTCATGATTCAGGTCCTCTTTATTTTTCCGGAAGGTGTTCTGTTGAACGGATTGCTCCGAAAGATTAATTTTTGTATTCTCTGATAAGTCGGCAATTCACGGTTGAGTGCGGTAATCCCACGGCGTAGAGTTTTTTCATCACAATCGGGGGCAAAAATTTCTGCACATATTTTATTGTCGGAAGCAAAAACGATAACTTCCTTTACACCCGGAATGGACTGTAATTTATTTTCCAAAGCTTCCGGGGAAACATTTTTTCCGTTGGCGAGAATGATAAGGTTTTTGCAGCGTCCAGTCAGGAACAGAAAACCGTCTTCATCAATATAACCGAGATCACCAGTATGGAGCCATCCATCCCGGAGTATTTCTCTGGTTGCTGCTTCATCACCAATGTATTCAGTCATGATACTGCCGCCACGCACACAGACTTCGCCGTTTGTATCAATCTTTATTTCCCAAGCTCCATTTCCCGGTGGTACTCCAACACTGCCGTCTTTCTGTTTTCCCGGCAATTGTCCTGTGATTGTGGAAGCGGTTTCTGTCATGCCGTAGGAATTGACAGGGATGACACCTCTGGCGCGTAATGCAGCAAGCTGACTTGCTGAGGTTGCAGCGCCTGCAACAATCATGCGGGTAAAGGATATTTTTGGAGAAGCCAAAAGTGGAGCGATCATGGCGGGTACACTCAAAACAATATCCGGTTGAAAAAAATCCAAAGCTTCTGTTACGTGGGAAAAATCGGACAAGATACAAAGTGTTCGTCCATCTGCCAAGGAATAATCCATAGAAATTCTTCCGAATGAGTGGAAAAGTGGCAGTATTGGCAGAACTTTAGGGGTATTTTCATAAAAATGGAGACTGTCCGTGCCTCGTGTACTGGACAAAATGCCATGATGACTAATGAGAACGCACTTGGGAATGCCGGTTGTTCCGGACGTATAGTGAATGACAGCCGGATCTTCCGGGGCTAACTCCGGGTAGGAGACGCTTAAATGCTTATTTTCTTTGTATATTTCTTGTAATGTTTCAGGATCCAGTGTGTAGAACGGCAATCCGGGCAATAAGCTTTTCAATTGTTCCGTATGAGAATAGGATGGTGTCAGAAAAACACAATTTACTTTGGAACGTTGAAGTAAGTTTGACATGTCCGAAGGTGCCAGATTAGGATCTGGCAATGTGGCTGCGGAGGAACTGTTGAGCAAAGAATAATACACAAGAATCCAGGAAATGGAGTTTTCACCGATAACGGCTATTCGCCCACGTTGGAAGGTCCGACTTATCCAGTTTGAAAGAACCCCCGTACGCTCGTATAATTCTCCGAAAGTCATTGACAGCATTTCACCGGAGGGGCCGCGCCAGATTGCAAACGTGGATTGAGCATTGTTTTTTCCCCGGTACCAGATAATTTCCCGAAAGGTTTTTGCATTCGGAAAAATAGGGGAAGTCCCGACCGACGATGACAAATTTTGAATCATAATTTCAAACCGCAGTTATCTTTTTACTCGTTACCAAAACAAAAAAACGGCATTTGCTATAGAATATAACACTGAAAAAAGCGAATTTCAAGCTTACCAAACGAAAAAAAATCAGGGCGCAGAAAATGTATTTGTAAAAAAACGGGTAAACAGGCGACTGTTTACCCGTGAAATAAAATTACCAATTGTCAGTGCGGAAAGGAACCATAGGCAATCCAGCGGCATTATAGACATTAACATCTTTAGGATAGGCGCGGTAAGCATATCGAACAGCTACAGGAGCAGGAACTTTATCACAGGAAAGAACAATGTTGCTTCCTTCAATTCTGGCGTCTGCCCAGTACCATACCTTATCGGCACCGGCTACAGCAAAATGTCTTGGAGATTCACCGGGCGTTTTTTCCGGAGCCATATAGCCATTTTTCTTTGCGGTCATGAGTCCTTCCGCATAATCAAAGGAAAGGCGGACATTACTGCCTTCTATTTTCATGGATTTAAATAAAGGTCCGGATACGACAACATTTTTGCCATAAAGATCACGGAGAGCCCAAAGCGCGAGTCGATTACCGACATCGATTTTGTTTTTCGGATGGATATCATGTTCCATACCGATATCAATAGTGCATGCCATACCGGTTTTGGGAATATCCAGCGCACGGCGCTGTGCTTCGCGGATCCGTGCATAACCATTGCCGCCAGCAGGATCATCGGTAGCTTTTGTATAAGCAGCAAGTTGAACATAATACACCGGAAAATCCTGTTTCCAAAGCGTACGCCATCCATTAATGAGTGCACGCATTTTCAAATAATAACTGTCTCCTTCACCGCCATTGCTGCACCCTTGATACCATAGGGCCCCTTTTATGGGAAAACGTGTAATCGGAGCAATCATAGCGTAATAAGCAAAATTTGGAGTTTTATCAATCTTTGTTTTCTGGAGCGGTGGTGGCAAGACACCGTTTTTGATGGAAATCTCAGCCTGTTCAATGTACTTGCGGTAAACGTCGAGTTCTTTCAGTATAGCTTCTTTGGATTCCGGAATATTCAAATCGTAGGACTTGAATTTTGCGACCTCGGACTTGAATAAATTCATGGTATTCTTTTCGTCCTGATTTTGAGGAGTATATTGAATTTCATAACCACAGGGTGGAATATAAATTTCAATGCGGCAGCCACTCCAGTTATTGTCGAGAATGCCGATAGGAACATTTGTTTCTTCAAAGATACGTTTTGCGAAGAAATATGCTGCTGCGGAAAAATGCATTGTATTTTTCTGGTTGGAGATATTCCAGGGGCCGACTTTAGGATTTTTAAGCGGATAAATGCCGGTTGTATGGGCAAATTTGATGTCCCGGATCAAGGGATATTGTTCAGATTCTGAAACAAATTTTGTACCGTTCATGACACCCCAGTTGAAATTCATTTCCATGTTGGATTGACCGGAACAGAGCCATACATCGCCGACAACGACATTCTGAAGTTTAATCAGATTTTTTCCTTTGATGACAAGTTCGGTACCTTCTCTTTGTACTGACAGCGGCTTGAGTGTTACCGTCCAGTCTCCTTTTGAATCGGCTTTTGTGTTCAGTGTTTGCCCTGCAAAGGATACTGTGACTTCTTCGCCAGGAGATGCCGTACCCCAGACGGGGACAGGGATATCGCGCTGAAGCACCATATTGTTTTGAAAAAGAGTGCAGGGGGTGACATCAGCAAGCAATTGAGTGGTAATCAATGCTGTTGCGGAAAAAATCATCAGAAACTTTTTCGACAGAAAAGACATAATAAAGCTCCTATTTGAGTTTTTTTGAAAAATTTAGTATCTTCTTAGTGTACTTATTATCGAGGTGAAAAAATGTCTAAAAAACCTACTCCAATTACACTTTTGTGCGGTTATCTTGGTGCCGGCAAAACTACTCTCATGAACAAGGTTCTTTCAAATCAGGAAGGATATAAAGTTGCCGTCATAGTCAATGATATCGGTGAAGTAAATGTCGACGCAAAACTTATTGCCGATGGTGCAAAGATCACAGATACATCAAGCATCGTTCCAATGACAAACGGATGCCTCTGCTGTACCTTGAAAAGCGACATGGTCAAGAATATCGAGAACATCATCAAGAGCGGAAAATTCGACTACATAATGATTGAAGCCAGCGGTGTCTGTGAACCTATGCCGATCGCACAGGAACTTGAGCTCATAAAGAACGGAAAGCTGGACAATGTTGTCGGTGTCGTTGATGCCGCACGTCTTGTGGATGAATTCGCAGGCGGAGACAAGCTTCTTGCAAAGGACAAGATCGGAGAGGAAGATATCGAAAGCCTCCTCGTGCAGCAGATTGAATTCTGTTCAACATTGATCATCAACAAAAAGGATCTTGTTACGGAAGATGAATTCAAGAAAGTCCGCAAGGTCATTGAAGTCCTCCACCCGGGCGTAAAGATCATTGAGACAAGCCATGGCGATGTTCCTGTAAGCGAAGTAATGGCTACAGGCAACTTTGATTTTGATGCTGTATATACAAGCGCAGGCTGGTGCAAGCATCTTGAGGAAGATGAAGTTGAGGATGATGATCATGATGAGCACGAACATCACCATGATCATGAGGAACATGAACATCATCACGACCATGATGAGCATGAACATCATCATCATGAGCACGGAGAAGACTGTACATGTGGATGCCATGACCACGATCACGAGCATGAACATCATCATGACCATGATCATAATCATAATCACGACCATCACCATCATCATGAGCATAGAGGATTTTATGACATCAAGAAAATAATAGATGAGTCGGGGCTGACTGACAGAGCTAAGTCTGTAGCTACTCGTATTTTTGAAATAATAGCAGAGGCAGAGGCTAAGGCACATGGCGAGTCTTTTGAAAAGGTTCATTTTCATGAGGTGGGGGCAGTTGATTCAATAGTGGATGTTGTTTCAGTTGCTTATCTAATTGATGCGCTTGATATAACTGAGGTCGTAGTGCCATATCTTAGTGAGGGACAGGGCTCGGTTAGATGTCAGCATGGTATACTACCAGTTCCGGTTCCAGCAGTAACAAATATTGTAACTGCCCATGGTATTAGTCTTAAGGTTCAAAATGTTCAGGGTGAGTTGGTTACACCAACAGGTGCAGCTATTGTGGCAGCCATTAAAACAAGAAGTTCGCTTCCAGAAACTTTTGAAATTATTGGCTCTGGTCTAGGAGCAGGAAAAAGAGCATATGAGAGACCAAGCATATTAAGAGCAATGTTAATCAGAGATGTTAAGGCAGATACATCCGATTATATATATAAGCTTGAAACTGATATAGACGATTGCTCAGGCGAGGCACTTGGATATACAATGGATAAGCTTCTTAAGGCAGGAGCGCTTGATGCTCATTATGTTCCTGTATTTATGAAGAAGAACAGACCAGCATATGAGTTGACAGTTATATGTAAAGAAGCAGATATATCTACAGTTGAGAGTATAATATTTAGTGAAACAACATCTATTGGCATTAGAAGAAGCAGGATGGAAAGATCCATACTTCCAAGGAGTATCGAAACTGTTGAAACAAGTGTGGGCCAGGTTTTAGTCAAGAAATGTACATTGCCAGATGGTAGTGTAAGGTGTTATCCAGAATATGAATCGATTAAAAAAATAGCGGAAAATGAGAAGTTTTCGTATCAAAAAATTGTTAATATTATAAATAAAGAGATGCTTGAGAAGGAGGATTTTTAAAATGGCATGTTTTGTTGTACCAACAGCAGAGGCGATAGTAACAACAGTTGTTACTAAGGTTGTAGAGAAAAAGGGTAAGAATGTAGAGCACGGGATTGAAAAGGTCGAGCTCGAGAATAAATTATCAAGTCTTAGAAGACTCAATAAGCTCTTACTCGGTGGCTCAGCTCTTTTAGCATTTGAGCATGTATGGCATGGTGAAGTAACACCATTTTTCCCATTTTTAACAGCAGCAAGTAACCCAGCTGATTTATCTGAGATGCTTGTTGAGATGGGTACAGTTGGTGTAGGTATGGCAGTACTTGTTACGGCTGTATGGGCAACCAGCAATATTGTTCTTAAGTCTGTTAGCAAGAAGGTTGTAGAGGAGTAGAAACGATGACGTTATTAATTACAATAGTTGCAGCAGTTATTTCTACCGCAGTATGGTATTTAAGTGAAAGAGCAAGAAAGCTAGGTGTCAGTTTACTCGGTTATATGTTTTGGGGAGCATCAATCATGTGGTTTGTTGATGCTATATTTGAGTATGCAGAGCTTGGGGCAGAGTTTTTTGCACCAGCTATGGAAGATATGATGAATGATTTTTCAGGTGTATCATACTCAGAATCAAGCTTATCTTTAACATAAATAGGAACAAAGAGGTATCC
>CALCCZ010000029.1 GCA_937900075.1 uncultured Lentisphaeria bacterium | reverse complement strand
CGGCTTTCTGTCTTGCGAGTTCTTCCTGTTCTTTTTTGAGACGTTCGAGTTCAGCTTTTTGTTTAGCGAGTTCCTCTTGTTCTTTTTTGAGGCGTTCGAGTTCTTCGCGTTCCTTTTTCAGGCGCTCCATTTCGGCTTTCTGTCTTGCGAGTTCTTCCTGTTCTTTTTTGAGACGTTCGAGTTCAGCCTTCTGTCTTGCGAGTTCCTCTTGTTCCTTTTTGAGGCGTTCGAGTTCTTCGCGTTCTTTTTTGAGACGCTCCATTTCGGCTTTTTGGCGTTCGAGTTCTTCGCGTTCTTTTCTAATACGTTCCATTTCGGCTTGTTGACGTTCCATTTCTTCCCGTTCCTTGCGAGCTTTTTCTTCTGCTTCGCGTTTAGCTTTTTCTTCTGCTTCGCGTTTAGCCTGTTCTTCAGCCTCGCGCTTGGCTTTTTCCTCTGCTTCGCGTTTAGCCTGTTCTTCGGCTTTCCGCTTTGCCTCTTCTGCTTCGCGTTTGGCCTGTTCTTCGGCTTCGCGCTTGGCTTTTTCCTCTGCTTCGCGTTTAGCCTGTTTTTCGGCTTTTCGCTTTGCTTCTTCTGCTTCGCGTTTAGCCTGTTCTTCGGCTTTGCGCTTGGCTTCTTCCGCCTCGCGTTTTGCTTGTTCTTCGGCTTCGCGCTTCATCGTTTCCATTGCTTCGCGTTCTTTGCGAAGGGCTTCTTCCTGTTCCGCTTTCTGGCGGGCGAGTTCTTCTGCTTCCTTCGCGATCCGTTCCGCTTCCGTATCAACTGCCGGGGCTGGGGAGATTCCGGCTGTTTCAATTTGCTGTTGTTCGATTGGTTCTACAATCGGTTCTGCTTGCTGTTCCGTGGCGGGTTGTGCTTCGGGATTCTGTTGTTCCGGTGTCCGGTTTACAGGGATTGCACGAGCAACGCCGACGGGGATGCCGCGCGCTACTTTTGCAGAAATTCCGATTTGAGTTTGAACCGGAATGGCTTTTGCCACTTTAGGAGAAATAGAGGAGATGACTTCTGCATGCGTGATTCTTGAGCGGCTGGAGGTAGCCGTCATTCTGTTGCTGGACGTGCTTTGAGTCATAGGATTCTGGTGAGGCGGCTGTGGAGCCGGAGTCGGTTCCGCAACGGGGGCAGGAGCTGGTGCGGGTGCCGGAGCTGGTTCCGGTGCGGGAGCAGGAGCTGGTTCCGGTGCGGGAGCAGGAGCTGGTGCCGGAGCTTTTGCGGGGGCGGGTTTTGCCGGAGCGGGTTTTGCCGCATGGTTTCCGAATGTTATTTTTTTCCCACCGGTGGAGCCGGGTTTATGGAAAACGACTTTTCCGCCGCCTTTATTTGCGGTTTTTGCGATTTTAGGAGCAGTTTTTGTGGGGGCAGGATCCGGATCTGCGGAGGTACTCTCGGGATTATAGTCCTGCGGGACGGGACGCATGGTTCCGCCGCACTGCGGGCATTGGAATTCCTCTACATATTCATCAAGTTCGCCCTGAACGCCGCAATTTTCGCATTTCATCAAATAAGCCATAGTTTTCTCCTCATACAGTCAAAATTAAAGTTGTTATTCAGATTTTTCCACGGAAACGCTGCAAGGTATACCATTCAAATCGGTTGTGTTGTCGTCGGCAGGAGCATTGACTGTCAGCAGGTCATACGCGAGGGTTTCGCCGCAAATGACCTGTTTGAACTGTCCGGCTGCGTTCAAAAGGGCAGCATCGGTGGTCTTCAAGGTAATAATCACGTGGTCGGAAACTTCCAATTTCATATCTTTGCGCAGGTTCTGAACTTTGCTGACGATTTCGCGGGCATATCCCTCCGCAATCAGTTCATCGGTCAATTCTGTTTCCAGTGCGATAGTGATGGCATTGTCTGTAGCCACGCAAATACCGTTTTTCTCCTGCCGGATCACATTCAGGTCCGCGGCAGACAGATTGACTTCCGTACCATCGGCGAGGGTAATGGATGCCGGTTCTCCGCGGAGAACGGCGGCGACCTGTGAACTGGAAAGTTTCTGGATTAAGGCGGCTGCTTCCTTCATTTTTGGACCTAATTTAGAGCCGAGTGCCTTAAAGTTTGCCTTTGCGGAGAGATGAACGAGTTCTTCCTCATCGGCGAGGATATCCAATTTTTTGACATTGAGTTCTTCTTCCATGATAGAGGCATTTTCGCGGAGCATTTTTCTGGTCTCATCCTCCAGAGATACCACAATGGCACGAGCGAGAGGCTGACGGACTTTCAGAGAACGCTGCGTGCGGAGGAAACGTCCCAGAGAAACAGCACGCATCGTCAGATCCATTTGTTTTTCCAGATAGCGGTCCCGGCGCCAGGTTTCGGGGACGGGATAGTCGCAGAGGTGAACGGAAGCCGGCATGTCGGGAGTCCGGAGGGAGCGGTAAATTTCATCGGTAATGAACGGAATGAAGGGTGCTGCGACTTTGGAGAAGGTAATCAGCACGTAATACAGGGTAGCGTAGGCATCGGATTTATCCGTATCGTTCTGGCTTTTCCAGAAGCGTCTGCGGCTTCTGCGGATGTACCAGTTAGTGAGAGAATCGGCAAATGCCTCAAAGCGGTTCGCCGCTTTCTGAAGCTGATAGTTGTCCATGGCTTCCCGGATTTCTTCTGTCATGTCTGCCAGAGCGGAAAGAATCCAGCGGTCGAGCGGATTGGACGGATTTTCGGGTGCAGAGAGTTTTCCTTCCGCAGGAGTCCAATTATCGACATTTGCGTATGTGATGAAGAACTGGAAAGAGTTCCAAATCGGGAGGAGCACGGAACGGAGGACCTCCTTGATTCCTTCTTCGGAGAATTTCAAATCTTCCGCCCGGACGACTTGAGATTCGAGGAGGAAGAGACGTAAGGCATCCGCGCCGTAGCGGTTTACCACATCCATGGGGTCGGGATAGTTTTTCAGGCGTTTACTCATTTTCAAACCGTTTTCCGCGAGAACCATACCATTGACGATGACGTGGAGTGCGGCGGGTTTATCGAAAAGAGCGGCAGCCAGTACGGTAAGGGTGTAGAACCAGCCACGAGTCTGGTCCTGTCCTTCCCCGATGAAGTCGGCGGGATAGTGTTTTTCGAAATACTCTTTATTCTCAAACGGGTAGTGGTTCTGGGCATACGGCATGGAGCCACTTTCGAACCAGCAGTCGAAGACTTCCGGGATGCGGTGAAGCACGGTCCCGTTTTGCAGTTTGATTTCGATGTTGTCCACAAAATGTTTATGGATATCGGTGACCTTCTGGCCGGAAAGCTGTTCCAGTTCGGCAACGGATCCCACACAAATCATTTCGCCGGTATCTTCATTACGCCAGACGGGAATCGGGCAGCCCCAGTAACGGTTGCGGCTCAGGTTCCAGTCGCGCGCATTTTCGAGCCATTTTCCGAAACGTCCATCTTTGATATGGGACGGAATCCAGGTCATTTTTTCGTTGGCCGCAAGCATTTTGGCTTTGACTTTTTCGATATTCATGAACCATGTCGGAATCGCCTTGTAAATCAGTGGCGAGTCACACCGCCAGCAGAACGGATAGCTGTGTTTGACGGTACTGCGGTGAATCAGTTTGCCTTCCGCTTTCAGACGTTCCATGATGAGTTTGTCCGCATCTTTCACGAACATTCCGGCATAGTCGGAAATCAGATTTGTGAAGCAGCATTCATCATCAACGGGGCACACGGCGGGCAGACTGTTCGCTTTACCCGCATTGCAGTCGTCTTCACCGAAGAGCGGGGCGATATGTACGATACCGGTACCGTCTTCCGTACTGACATAGTCGGCATTGATGACGCGGTAAGCGCCTTCTTTCACGAAATTGAAACCCTCTTTGATGAATTTATACTCGGACCCGCGGACCAGATAACCGCCTTGGGCTTTTTCTGCCATGAAATAGGGGAAGAGCGGCTCATAACGCACTCCTGCCATGTCTTTTCCCTTGAACTCCGCAATGATTTCCGGCATAGCGTCCTTCTTGTAGTAAGCACCCAGACGGGCTTTTGCGAGAATGTAGAACGTGCCATTGTCATTCACTTTGACGTAATCCACATCCGGACCCATGGCGAGTGCCATGTTGCTGGGAAGTGTCCAGGGGGTTGTGGTCCAGGCAAGGATATAGGTGTTTTCTTCGCCGCAGACTTTGAAACGGATAGTGATTGCGGGGTCAACGGAATCCTTGTATCCCTGAGAAGCCTCGAAGTTGGCAAGCGGAGTGGAGCAGCGCGGGCAATACGGCTGCACGCGGAATCCCTCGTAAATCAGGTCTTTTTCCCAAAGTTGTTTGAAGACCCACCAAATGGACTCCATGTAATCGATGTCCATCGTGCGGTAACCGTTTTCGAAATCGACCCAGCGGCCCATTCGTGAAACGATGGATTTCCATTCGGATGTGTAACGCAGAACGATACCGCGGCAAGCTTCATTGAAATTCGCGATACCGTATTTTTCGATTTCTTTCTTGCCGAAATTGGCACGACCCATTTCTTTCGCAAGCTGTTTTTCCATTTCGTTTTCCACGGGAAGACCATGGCAGTCCCAGCCGAAAGTACGTTCGACATATTTGCCGCACATAGTCTGATAACGCGGAATCACGTCCTTGATGGTTCCTGCGAGGATATGCCCGTAGTGGGGAAGGCCGGTGGCGAATGGAGGTCCATCATAGAAAACGTATTCAGGATTGCCTTTTCGGTTGGCGAGAGATTTTTCGAAGATATTGTTTTCCTGCCAGAAGTGCAGGTTTTCTTCTTCAATTTTGGGGAAATCCGTTTTCCCGGAGACTGGTTTGAACATTTTTTCTGATTCCCATTCGTGTTGAGATTAAAAAATATATACTGCAATATAACCGCATACTATAGCATATATATTGCAAATTTCCACTATATATATTAGAAAATCCGAAAAAAACAGCGATATCAGTGGTTAGTGGTTAGTGGTTAGTGGATAGTGGGGTATGAAAAATGCCGGGAGGTATTCGCAATTACGCGGACGGGATGGAGAATAGGGGATAGGGATTAGGGAATAGGGGATAGAAGTGAAGAAGTGAAGAAACGTATTCGTGATTGTGCGAGGCGGGATGGAGAAGCAGGACCTATTTCCATTCCGCATTATTAACCACTATCCACTATTTTTCGCGATTGCTCAGAGCGGGGATCGACGAATGACCTGTGTACCCTTGTCTTACGGGATTTCGAGTTCGCGGTCCATTGTGCAGAAATTGCGATATCCGTCATCGGTCACTTCCACCAAATCTTCGATGCGGATGCCGCCCCAGGCGGGATCATAGAGACCCGGCTCGACACTGACGACGCAGTGTGCGGGAAGCGGTTTAGGATTGGAAGGAGATAAGCGTGGCTGTTCGTGAATATCCAAGCCGACGCCGTGTCCGAGTCCGTGAATGAAGCCGCACGGGATATCGTTTTTGTTCTTGATGGTTTTGAATCCGTCTTTTTCCATAAGGGCGCGGGCATTTTCATGGACTTTGGCGCCGATGACACCTGCTTTGAGCATTTTTAAGGATTGCTGCTGCGCATTCAGAACGGACTGGTATGCACGGAGAACAATGGGGGCAGCCTTCCCTTTGCAGAAAGTACGGGTCATATCTCCCCAGTATCCGTTGGCATCGGAACGCGGAAAGATGTCACAAACGATGGGGTGTCCGGCGAAGATGGGGCCTTCGCCGATGCAATGAGGTGCCGCAGCCTGACTGCCACAGGCAACAATTGTCTGTTCCGCCGTATATCCTTTGCGTTTGAAGTCTGCTTCGATTTCGCTGCGTATATATTCGCTGGTGAGAACCTCGCCATTTTTCCGTAACAGCATTTTTTCGGCGTTGACGTGAGCGGACGCAATCATATCGCGTATCTGCATCATGGCATCTTCCGTGGCTTTTTCAGCGGCCTGAATTTTTTCGATTTCAACGGGGTTTTTGACAGCACGCTGAGGGAAAAAGTCACCTTCCTGCACTTTGACTTCAATTCCATTTTTCCGGAGAGTATCCGCATAAATCAAGGGAAACTGACCGGGAACGGACCAGGATGTGACACCCAGATACTGTGAGAGTCCGGTCAGAAAATCTTTGCGCTGATTGCCGGCTGGCAGGGTACGTGGAATGATGCTGTAATCCAAAACGGTGATATTTTTGTTTGCCTGTTGTTTTGCGCGGGCATATTCGAGGACGGAGACAAAGATGAATTGTTTTCCGTCAACCTCGCAATAAAAGAACTCATCAGGGGCATTGAAACCGCTGCCGTAAAGGATATCGCTGAATTTTCCATTTGCGACGATCAGTCTTCCGGATTTTTGATTTTTCATAAAAACACATTCCTTCGCTTGTAAAATCACAAAAATGGTAGTAAATTTCTGTACCGAACAGTTTGCCGGCAGTTTTGCTGCCCGACTTTTGAAACAAATATAACACCTTTTTGCGGAAACGCAAATGAGAAGGACGGGATTTATGGCATCAATGGTTTTGTTCGCGGCCGTTACCGCGATTGTTTCCTATCTGATTGGCAGTGTACCCTTTGGATTTGTAATCGGAAAAGCAGTGAAAGGAATCGACATCCGGACGCAAGGGAGCGGGAATATCGGGGCAACGAATGTGACGCGAGTAGTAGGAAAATGGTGGGGAAAATTTTGTTTTGCACTGGATTTTTTCAAGGGCTTTCTCCCGGTATTGGCTGTGGTTCTGCTGACGAAATACAGCTGTTGTCTTGACGATTCTTATGGAATACTGCCTGCGGTTGCATCCGTGTCGGCTGTCCTTGGTCACATTTATCCTGTCTGGCTCAAGTTCAAGGGGGGAAAAGGGGTATCCACGGCTGCCGGCTCGATTCTGGCGTTATGTCCGGTTGCTATTATTGCTGCAATTCTGTTATGGGCGGTAATCTTTTTTATCAGCAGATATGTTTCTCTGGCGAGTATTTTTGCAGCGGTATCGGTTCCGGTATTTGCGTGGATTTTCAATCTGTTCCATATCGGCACATACTGTCCCGTTCCGCAAATGATTCTGCTTGTTTTTCTGGCTGTGTTCACGATTGTAAAACATTCTTCCAATATCAAACGTCTGTGCAATGGGACAGAGAACCGTTTTGAGAGAAAAAGCAAAAATACAGAATCCGGGGAAGAGAACAAATGAGTGAAGAAAAATTGAAAATTGCCGTTTTGGGCGATGGTGGCTGGGGAACTGCATTGGCTTTGACAGCCCGTCGCAATGGACATCAAGTGAAAGTATGGGGAAAGTTCCAGGAAAACGTAGATTCTGTGAACCGGAATCATGAGAACACTTTTTTGAAAGGAGTTCCGATTCCGGAAGATTTGACTTTTACCTGCGATATGGCGGAAACCGTCCGGGAAGCACAGATTCTGGTTCTGGCTTCCCCGTCGCAGTATCTGCGCGGGACACTGACGGAACTGGAGCCATTGATTGACCGCAAAAATCAGTACGTTATGAATATTGCCAAGGGGATAGAAACGGGAACGCTTTTACGGATGAGTGAGCTCTGCCGTCAGATCCTGGGGAAAACCAAGTATATTGTTTTCTCGGGTCCGAGTCATGCCGAGGAAGTGTCCCGGAACGTTCCGACGGCAGTCGTTGCGGCGTCCCCGGACCAGGCTGCCGCAGAATTTGTTCAGTCAGCCTTTATGAATGAATATCTCCGGGTGTATACTTCTTCCGACATCATCGGAGTGGAATTGGGCGGAGCATTGAAAAATATCTTTGCCATTACAGCCGGAGTGATTGACGGTATCGGCTTGGGTGACAATACGAAAGCGGCGATGATGACCCGTGCGATTGCGGAAATGTCCCGGCTGGGCGAAAAATTAGGCGGGCTGCGACAGACCTTCAACGGATTGTCGGGAATTGGTGATTTGATTGTAACCTGCATGAGCCGTCATAGCCGCAACCGATATGTAGGAGAACAGTTGGGCAAGGGAATTACACTGGATGAAATCATCCGGTCCATGCACATGGTTGTGGCGGAGGGCGTTGATACCTGTACAGCTGCTAAAAAACTGTCACAGGAAGCGGGAGTGGAAACCCCGATAATTGATGCTACTTATGCGGTTCTGCACGGACACCAGAAGCCGCTGGATGTGCTGTACGGGCTGATGACCCGGAAAGCGAAGCCGGAGTTATGAGAAATTGTTGTTTTGACCTTTTGAAATCCCGGAAATGAGGAAGACAATGTCAGAGGAAAGTATCCCGCGTGATTATCTTGAGAAACACTTTGAATGTCAGCGGTGCGGCTGCTGTTGCCGGCTGCATGGTACGGTCGCAGTGAGCGAAGCGGAAGTATGTGCGATTGCGGAATTTCTTCAGCTTGAAGTATCCGATTTTACGGACCGTTTTACAACACTTCTTCCGAACCGTTCGGGTTTAAGTTTATCGGAAAGAGCCAACGGGGATTGTATTTTCTATTCTGAAGACGGGTTCGGTTGTCAGATTCATCCCGTGAAACCGCGTCAGTGCCGCGATTTTCCCTTTACATGGCGCTATGCCGACTGGGAAAAAGTTTGTGCCGGGGCAAGGAAATTGAGAAAATTTTTTTTGGAACGGACATCCGGAGGTGTTTTTTCGCCTCCGGACGAAGATGATATCAACAAAAACAACCCTTAACGGGGAGATGGAGAAAGCAGAATGTATCCGGAAATTTATCTTGCGATTGACAATTGTGTAGCCTCGAAACGCTGGTGTGATCCGATTCACTGGATGAATTTGTTTGCCGAATGTGGCGTTTACTACGTGGAAGCCAGTGCAGACAATGAGATAGACCCTCTTTACACGGATGGTGAATACTTGTCGGACTGGGCGGAAAATGTCAGAGAAAATGCTTCAAAAACCGGTGTAAAGGTCATGAATCTGTATTCCGGACATGGCACATACGCGACCTTGGGCTTGGCACATCCGGATATCCGTGTAAGGGATCGCATCCACCATGCCTGGCTGGAAAAAATGATCGATACGGCAGCCGGACTGAATGCCGGTCTGGGCTTTTTCTGTCATGCATTTGACCAGCACACATTGAATGTACCCGCATGTTATGCTTTGGCATACCGGGACTTAGTGACCCGTCTGGCGGAACTCGCGGCATACGCCGACAGTAAAAAACTGGATTCCATCGGTGTGGAACAGATGTACACTCCCCATCAGGTGCCTTGGACTGTTGCGGGCGGGGCTCAATTGCTTCACGATTGTTTTGATGTAAACGGCAAGAATTTTTATTTGACCATTGATACGGGTCATCAGTCCGGACAGCGGAAATTTGCCGTAAAGGATGACGAATCCATGAAAGCCGTATTTGAATCTATCCGCAAAAACGGACGGGCAGAAGGCGTTTATCTTGGTTCCGACGCCGCCAATAAGGCAATTGTCAGTGGAGCATTGTCCGGAGCGGATGATACCGCGCTGCTGAACATAGTGAAAGAGGATCGTGTGGCGTATCCCTGGTTGTATTCCCAGTATTCCGATGGTGATACTTACCGTTGGCTGGAACAGTTGGGAACGTACTCGCCGATCGTGCATCTGCAGCAGACGGACGGCAAGAGTTCGGCGCACCAGCCGTTTTCCGAGAAATGCAATGCCACGGGCATCATCAAAGGCGATTTGCTGTTGAAAGCACTGAAGAGTGCGTATGACAGAGAGACTGTTCCCGGAATGCCTGCTCCGTGCGGGAAAATCACACTTACTTTGGAGGTTTTCGCCGGCACCGCCGATTTGACCTGCGACATTGTCAATAAAATAACGGACTCTGTCCAGTACTGGCGGAAGTTTGTGCCGGAAGACGGCATGAAACTGGATGAACTGGTTGCCCGTCTCGGCTGACCCGTTTTTCTCCGAAATGATATCAAAAAAGCCTGCCGGAATTGTGTAATCCCGGCAGGCTTTTTCGCACGTTGAAATTCAAAATTGCGAGATGTTTTTGAGAACTCCCGGATTATGAGAATTTATTGACCTTGCTTTCACCGGATTCGAACGGGATTTCATCTTTCTCAAAACAATTGGCATTACAGCAGCACCAAGTGAGATTTTCACCGGACCCCTCGTAGATTTTGACATGTTCCGCTGTTTTCGTGAACGTGCATTCCATAACGGAAAGAGTTCCGGAAACGTGCTTGATACACGTGATATTGTCCAAATTGAATACCGGATTGCTGTAATAATAACATCCGCTCATTTGAGTACCGGAGTCAATCAGAAATCCGATAGCACCGGTATCGGCATAGCAGTCACGCAGGATATTGCCGTTCTGATGAATGTCGAAGCAGATGGAGTCTTTGAGCATTTCCGGCAGTTCTCCTTCAGCAGGGGGTGGTATCGGACCGCCCCAGACATGGCAGCGGGTCAGTCGGTTTGCCCAGGCATGTTCCGTCAGGCGCATGCCGATGGTGTAATCAACGACAACGACATCGGTATAGTGACTGTCGCCGCCGTAGATATCCACGCCGACATTTCCTGCGAGACCGGGAATGACAGTTTTGCAATAGAGATTTGTCACAATCATTTCATAACCGAATCTCTGACCATCATCTACACTGAGACCTGCTTTCTTACCGTTGAGCATGGTGGAGTCCGATAATGTGAAATGGTGGGAATGGCAGATGCTGACGCAGGAAGCCAGACCATTTCCGTCAAATTGTCCGCCACGGAGAAACAGATTGTAATTTTGCGGCATATCGGGAGTGCGGAGTTTTTTGTCCCACTGGAGACGATTGTCGATACGCAGAATGAAATCCATTTCTTTTACGGCGCGCAGGATTGCGCAAGCCTGCAGTTCCAGAGAACAGAGATTGGTAATTTCAAGGGGTTCAGCAATTTCATATATCCCGCCCGGGACATAGAGAACTCCTGAAGGCGTAGCGGCGATGGCGCGTTTGAAACGTGGCGAGTCGTTGTTTTCACCATTGAGACGTGGAAAATCGGCAAGAGAATTGTCATTGAACATATTGTGGTATCCTTTCAAATTATGAAGTAGGAATGGTACTCATTACAGATTGTTTTTTGCGAAGAAAGCGCGGATAAGCTGATTGATTTCATCCGGGACATCTTCCGTGACGAATCTGCCGGCATTTTTAAGAATTGCGCAGTCGGCATTCGGAAAATAGTTTTTCCATGCAGTGAGGCAGTTCAGACGGTACATCCAGTCTTTTTCTGCCCAGAGAATACAAACGGGTTTTTGTCGCAGGAGCCACAACGCCGCTTCGATTTCTATCATGGTCTGAGCGGATGGGTCCTCAGGGACACATGGCAGTTCCTCGACAAAACGGAAAAACGCGACACGGCTTTTTTCATTGGGAAATGGCAATTTATATGCTTCGCGGACTGGTGACGGCAGATTCCAGAGGTCACGTTTAAAAATGCTGCTGTGAACAATCAGGTAAGCTCCGATGGTACGGATACGGCAGAATTGCAGACACAGCGGCAAATGGAAATCGGAAAAGGACTGGGTGTTGAAAGTGACAATCGCCTTGATGTTATCCGGATCCCGAACAGCGTAAGCCATGCCGATGGTTGTACCGCGTCCGTGCATGACAAGAGTGATATCCGTCAACCCCAGGGAAGAGACTAAAGATTCTACATGGTCCGCATGGATTTCCAGATGATAATTGTAATTCTGAGGTTTGTCGGACAGTCCGAATCCCATCTGGTCAATGGCAATGACGCGATGGTCTGTACGCAGTTCCCGAATCAGATGCCGGAACTCAAAGGACCACCAGGGGCAGGAATGCATCATCAGAACAACCGGGCCACTGCCCTCGTCGATGTAATGCAGATACCATTCACCTGTTTTAAAATAACGGCTTGTGAAGGGAAACAACTCCCTGGAAAGCCTATCTTCTCCCTTTTTTTCTTTCCGGATATTATCCATAGGAAATTCGCCAAACCGGTTCAGCGTTTCTTTTTGGATTTTTTCTCGAATATAATGTTCAACTTGCCTTCAGAGAACTGGATGTCCTGGGCTTCATCAAACAATTCCGTGATCTGCGTGCAGTGAAATACATTGTCAAAATGTTTCAGCAAGGCATTTTTCGCAAAAGATGTATTCAGTTTGCCTACCTGAAGAGAGAGAACGTTGATGCCGACATGGTCGCCTTCTTCAACTTTTTTGACATTGCAGGCTGCATGGATAATCAGGTCCTGACCCGCAAATTTTGTGAAAAGATAGGCATTGAGAACATCGCCTTCTCCGGTAAACTGAACTTTCTGAATGGTGCCGGATTTATCGTTTTCTTCCATATCAAGAATTTCATTGTTCACAATGTCGCTGAGCGTTTCCGGAGAAATGGAACAAGTGTATTTCGCCTTTATGCTTTCCGTGACAAGTTTGTAGCTTTCCGGTGGATTGACCTGATAGTCGGGCAGGGACGGTTTCGCAAGTAGAGCATAGACCGCATATCCGATGGCGCCGAGAATTGCCAGTGTAATGACAGTACGGATGGTTTTCAGAATCGCGGCCTTCAAAGCTTTGTGCTTGCGTTCCTGAGCAGCAGCATTTCCGGCGGTGCTCGGGTCGAGAGAACTTGTGTCTAATTTGGTACCGCATTTCCGGCAGTAGATTACACCCAGCTGATTTTCATTTCCGCAGTTCTGGCACTTGATGATCATTGTTGTCACTCCTTCAGGGTTTTTTGTTTTTTTTATCAGATTCTGAAACACTACACTACAAATAGCACAAAAAAAAGAAAATTCCAAGTTTTCCCGGGAAAAGTTATATTTTTTTTCTCTTCTTTTTGTTGAAATCCCGCGTTTCGGGGTATAAATTAGGGGAAAATACAGATTTTTACACGTATATTACCCCGGAGTATTCTCATGAGCATTAAAATCAGCGTTTGCGGTTGTTCCCTAATAGACCACCTTTTTACGAATATCTCTTTCCGTTCACCGGAAATCGCCCCCTATCTTTCCAAAAACGATGGCGGCGATGGCGGTATCGCTCCCGGTAAACTGGTGTTCGCGGAAGATCTCGAAAAATTCGCAGACAAACCTTACGATGAAATCATCTCTGAAATCACAAAAGGCAAAAAACCGGATGCTCTGAACCTCGGCGGACCCGCACTCGTCGGCGCCATTCATGTGGCTCAACTTCTTCAAAAAGAGGATATTCAAGTCTCTCTTTATGGAGCTTGCAGTAGTGACGAAAATGGCAAAATGCTCCTTGCTACAGCCGGACGGACTCCTTTGAATATGACAAATTTTCGTATGGTACCCGGCAGTACCCCGGTAACCGATGTTCTTTCCGATCCGGATTTTTACCACGGAAAAGGGGAACGTCTGTTTATCAACCGTATTGGTACAGCCTCCGCTGTCAATCCGGATATGCTCGATGACTCTTTCTGGCAATCCGATGTGATTTGGTTTTCTGCTACGGCATTGACTCCGGCGATTCATGACAATCTGACCTCTCTTCTGAAAAAGGCAAAAGAACGCGGCAGTTTTACAATCGTCAGCACGGTTTTCGATTTCCGGAACGAGAAAAAAGATCCCGTCGGTTGCTGGCCGTTAGGGGAATCCTCCGATTCCTACAAGTATATCGATTTGCTGATTATGGACTATGATGAAGCAATGCGGCTGAGCGGACAACGGAATCTGGCGGATGCGGCAGATGTGTTCATTCATTCCGGAGTTTCCGCGTTCTTCATTACCCATGGTGCCCATGAGTTTTATGTCTGGTCAGACGGCAGATGTTTCCAGTCAACGCAGGATACGATTGCATTTCCCGTTTCCGCCCTTGCAGACCAGGATATGGCGGAACATCCGGAACGGATAGGGGATACAACGGGTTGCGGAGACAATTTTGCCGGCGGTATTGTGGCATCTCTGTTGAACCAGCTTCTTACTCAAACCAGCTGCGGCGAATTGAAATTTGATGAAGCAGCAGCATGGGGAGCGGCTTCTGGAGGTGCTGCCTGTTTCTACAAAGGCGGTACATACGTGGAGACTTTCCCGGGTGAAAAAATGCAGATTATAGCCCGTTATATTCAGCCGTTCCTTCAGGATTCGCGTGTGAAACAGACTATGGCGGACGTGGAAGCGAAACGAATGGCAAACAGCTGATAAGGCTGCAGGCAGAAATCAGGAGGGGAGGGAATATTTTCATTTTTTTACCGGATGCATGCAAATCAACTGTAAGATTTCGTGAGTTACGGTGTAGTTTATAAATGGAGAGATGTGTTTTTTTTTGAAAAAAATATGATTTTTGTCTCTAATGTAATATTTTTTTCTTGAAAATTGGTTTTTGTGCCATTATATTCTTTGGCAAGACAATTGTGCAGGGCTTTTTTTGTGCCTGTTTAATGGTGTTTGAAAAATAGTAAAGTTATGAATCATACAACAGAATGGAGATTTCCATGAGAAAGAAACAAATCCAGTGTTTGGCTGCCTTCCTGTTAATCGGGGCAACAATTGCTGCGCCCCTTTATGGACAGGGGAACATCGAAAATGAAGCTCAGGCCCTTTTTGAGCAGAAAAAGTACAAGGAATGTATTGAACTTCTCGAAAAGGAAATTAAAAAACCGGATGCATCCCTTACTGTTATCCGTCTTGCAATGAATGCTAATCTGCGCATTGGAAATCCGATGTCAGCTTCCATTCTGGCATCCAATCTGTTGAAACAGGCAGGAACCAACGATGCCGATGCTTTGTTCGAAGCCGCTCAGGTTGCTGAACTTTCCGGTGACGACAAAATCGCGCTTTCCCGTTATCTTTCCTATATCAAGAAGAAACGCAATGACAAAGGCGCTGAAGCACGAATCTCTAAAGCCGTCGGTTATGTTATGCAGAACGGTCAGTATGAAGAGGCTTTCGAGGCACTCGTAGAGAAAAACGGACCGGATTCCGCCTGGTGGCAGTTGAGTAACTATGCCAACTCTTTCCTGAACCGCGGAGATATTCCGTCTTTTATCGCTTTGATTCGCTTTGCATTCAATCCGGGTACAACTCCGGAAGCGAAAGCAAATTCTTTTCACAATGTACCCAGTGTTCTCGTCGATTTGATCAATACGACCAATAATTCCATCGGCCGTTTCAATAAGAGCAACTCCCAGCAGCTTGTTGAAGTTCTGACCAGCTGCGTTTATCCGAAGGATTATCCCGATTGGTGGGGACTTTACAACACAATCGTCCGTTTCTCCGGTAATGCCGAATTTGATGCACGTGACAGATTCCGCAACGGACGCCGTTTTATTGAGACCAATGGTAAAATTCCCTCCAACGATGAAATGTTCATCAATCCCTGTTTCCAGTATTTGAAATCGCGCTCCGATGCTGATTCCAAAGCCGCAATCGGCAAGGAAATTCTGGGCCTTTTACCTTATTATTTAAAGGCGGATGTTAAAGACAATGCTTTCGGTAGCTATATCAATTTGTTTATTGAAAATGCTGATGTCTTCAGTTCTCTTATTGCCCCCAAAGATATGGCTGCTCTGTTGGCTCAGTACAATAAAGGTATGAGCAACAGTGATTATACTCGCGGAATGTTCTATCGCATTCTTGAAAAATTCTACAAGTTCAATACGAAGGATTTCAACAAGAAGGCTGCCATAGAATTTGCCACCGCTCTCCTGCCTGATGCAACTCCCCAGCAGGCTGCCTGGTTGTTCAATAATGACAAAGAAGGAACGAAAAACGGTGCCAAGGGCGGTACCGCTGCCACTTATTTCGATGCTGTTAAAGAAGGCAACGATTTGCGTCTTTTGGACGATGACCTGCTCACTGCCCTCGCTGAATCCCAGTGCGAGAAATATTTCCTGACCGGATTGAAAATGCATCTTCTCGTGAAACGTGTCAATCCCGGCATGATTGCCGATCGGATTCGGAAGTCCGGCGTCAGCACGAAAGCTCTTGCGGAAACTCTTGAATCCGTTATTAAAATTCAAGGTAAGAATAAAACCGTCAATGCCATTATTGAAGCATTGCCCAAGACTATCAGTGAAAATGCCAAAATCGCCGCTTGCAAGGGCAATCCGTCCGCCGGCAGCGATGCGGGAATGACCGCAGTGGCTCAGATGTTTAATTCTGAACCGAACGCCGCGGCTGTTCACGATGCTGCCGCTGCTGCATTTATTGCGTCCATGAAAGGATCAATTCCTTCCGAATATTATCAGTGCACTTCTCTTCGCGAGTACGCTGCCAATGTGTTCTACCAGATGTACCGCGGTACGGTCTGGAATGACAAGGCACGCTGCGAAAAGTTGATCCGTACCTGGCTGCCGAAGATGAAACCCGGACGGTTCCTCAATGAGCTTCTTCAGAAAGCCTGGGGTATGGACAGTGATAACAAGAATCACAAGGGCGGTCTCTACTATGAAATGGCAAAAATTGCCCTTGATATCAGCGCGAAAAATAATCATGCCGGTTTCTGGGATGGTGGAGTGATCCGCAATCAGCTGGTAGAACCCGCCGATGGCAAGTGCCTGTTCTCTTCCTACGATCACAAAGGCTGGGAAGATGTCATGGCCGGCTATATCTTCCGCAATCAGAATGTATTTTCCGGACCGTATCTTTTCAGTCAGTTGGAAGCTCTGCTGAAATCCAAAGATACCGTTCTGTATACGAATAATGTGATGCGCGTTACGATTTGGAACTACCTTCAGGACAGAAATTTCAAATATGTGCAGGAAGTTCCCGCTTCTGTCTGGGAAGCGATGCTGAAACGTACTGTTGAAGAAGCCAATGCCGCCAGAAAAATTGACCTCGGATTGGAAATGCAGTTCCTCCGCGCGATAAAAGTTGAAGCCAGAAAGGCTGTCGCCACGAAGTACATGGAATGGTGCAAATCCCGTTCTCTTACCCGTCAGTTCTCTGCAGCTTGCAGTGTACTGGAAGTCGGTGTTGGTACTACCGATGACAGTATCGCTTTCTGCAAAACCTACGTTCTTCCTCTGATCAAATCCAATAATCCGGCGATGCGTCAGGTTGAGATCGGCTGGAACGTGCTCAGCTTTGGCAACTGGCTTGCAAACTCAAACGATCAGAAAATCACTCCGGAGCAGAAAGCCGCTGGTAAGGCCATCCTTTCCGATATCTGCAACTCGATTCTGAAGGGCAGTGTTTCCCTTTCTCCCTACAACGCCTGCAATTCTGCAGAAGTTATCGTAAATTACCTTGAAGGTTTCATCAGTGATGCCCAGCCCGCGGCAATCAACCGTGCCGCTATCGTGCTCGGTTCCGCTATTGCACGTGATGATTACTTTAACCGCGGTAAAAATACCACGGATAAAGCTCTCAAGATTATGAATGACAGAAAGACTGTCACTCCTCAAATCAAGTATGTATTCCTGAACTGTGTTACCTCCGGCAGCAGCAATTTCGCCGGAGAAATGAAGAAACAGTATGCGTTGGTGATGTCCTCGCTTGCCAAGGATATCCCCGGACTTGTTCCTGTAGATAAAAATGACCCCGCTTTCAATCTGTTCCTTGCGCAGCAGATGAAACGTGAAGGTAATGCTCTGCAGGCGTGGAGTCTCATCCGCGAAAAAATGCCGCTTTTCATTCAGCGTTGGAAAGAATTTGATTTCGATTTCGCTTTGTGGGTTGTCGAACAGGCCCGTAAGAGCACGATGTATAAAGAAGCCATCGAACTTGGTCAGACCATGTGGATGGATGAAGCCAAATTGACGCCTGGTGATGCAGCCCGACTCGGTTTGAGCAAAGGCGATGTCTATCGTGACCAGAAAGCGTATCCCGCAGCAAAAATCGAATATGAAAGTTTGACAAATAACGACCGCTATTCCAAGACTCAGGGCGGAAGAATGGCTAAATTCCGTTTGATTGAATTGCTCATCCTTACGGAAGATTTCCAGACTGCCCGTACGATGCTGGAACGTCTCCAGACTGCACGTCTCCAGGAAGACCAGGCGGAAGCCTATTATTTGCAGGCGCGTATTGATTACGAACTCCAGGATGATGAATCTGCAATGCAGAACCTGGGTGAAGTTTTCCAGCGCAACTCGTCTCATCCGGAAGCACGTCTGCTTCAGGGGCAGATTATGCTGCGCACGAACCGGTTACTTTTCTTCGAACTGGAAATCGGTCAGAAGAAACTGGCTACGATTGCAATTCCGGGCAAACCCATTAAACTTGTTATTCAGGACACCAACCTGTCCGTTATCCGCGGCGGAAAGACTCTGCCGGTTCTCGTTACCACGACCAAGGGCAATGACTCCGAAATCGTCGAACTGATGCCGAATCCGCAGGATCCGAATAAGTTCCAGGCTGAAGTCCCGACCTGTTTAGGCAAGGCGAAACCCAATGACCTGATTATTGAACTTTGCGGTGAAGATGAAATCGTTTATCAGATTGACCCGAAGTTCCAGGAAACCAACGGTGGCACCAATATCCCGCCCAACCGTCTGAGTGTCCGTTATCCCGCAAAACTTTATGCGTCATCCCAGACCATTCTTTCCGATGAGGAACAGGAAGAACTCAAACTTCTTGCTTCGTTGGAATTGACCACAGGTCAGGCGGGTCACCGTAGCCAGAGTACGGTTGTCCGTCCCGGCAGTCCGATTTATATCCGTGTTGTTGATCATGACATGAGCTTGAGTCCGGATCAGCCCAACTCCCTCTTTGTTGATATCTCCTGCAGTTCCGGTGATGAACTCAAACACTTTGAACTCAAGGAAACCGGTCCCGCCACCGGCGTTTTCGAAGGTAAAGTTACCACTGGTATTCCTTTCCCGAACACAATTGTTTCCGATGTGATTGAAGGTATTGATGTCAATGCCGTCATTAACTCCACTAAGAAAGGTTCCTGGAAGAGTTTGCCTGATGGAAAACGTCCGAAATGGCTCGAAGTCGATACCATGACTTCCTGCAATTTTACCACGGCATCGATTTCCATGCCGAGCCCGTCTTCCATCAAGAGTCTGCGTGTTCTCGGTATTATCGACAAGAGCAGTGATGTCCTTGCCACATATCCTTTAGGCAACCGCAGCAAGGAAAAAGGCGGTCTTCGTGCAATTGTCCGCAGTCAGAACACCAATCCTTCGCTTCAGAATCTGCAGCGTCTCTTCCAGGGCGCGACAGAAGAAGGTGTTCTTGCCCCGAGAGCGAAATACTCCCGTGAAGATGATTCCAAACTCGGTCAGCGTGACTCTTGGGCATACGGAATGATCAGCGGAGCATTCTATCTGCCCGAAAACAGAGAAATCGAGTTTAAATTCATGCAGAAACCGGATGACCGTCAGACGGCACACCTTCTCATTGACGACAAACTCCTTATTTCCGGAAAGATGAACTCCACGGGCGTTGCCATTAAGCGCAATGTTGCTCTGACCAAGGGCGTACATGTCCTCAAGATCTATTTCCAGAATTATTCCAAGACTTCCGCTATTCAGCTTGGAATGCTCCAGACCGATGGTTCTTACGATGCCATGCCGTCCGAATGGTTCAATGCTGAAAAGAATGAAGAATTGGCAAAATATCTCCGTCCGAAGGGAAAAATCACTCAGACCAAAGACGGCTTCAAACTGAAATTGAATGAGCCGCTGCGCTACAGAAAAGTAAGATGGATATTCGAAGACTTCAGCGGAAATCAGGTTGAAGTCACCGGTGCCACCATTGTTGCCATTGATGACAAAACGAAACAGGAGAAGACAATTATTCCCTGTGAACAGGACCTCTCCTCCGGTAAGGGCAACAACATTCTTGAAATCGCCGCGTCCGATTCGATTACTGTCAAGTATGAAGACAAGAAACGTATTGACGACAACAAAGCCGTTTTGACGGAACATCTTTCCAGTTCCTTCTGCGATGCCTCCATCGGTTTCATGTATGAATTGGTTACCATGAACGAAGAAGGCAGAAGCTCCACGACTTATGCCAAGGCTGCCCGTGCAACCAAAGGCGAGGATATTATCATTCAGGTGAATGACCCGGATGAAGATATCTCTGAAAACCGTGAAGTAATCAAAGTCGATGTCACCACTTCCAGTGGCGAATCCATCAAGTTGGAATTGGTCGAAAAGGACGTCAAGACCGGCGGACGCGGAATCTTCCAGGAATCCATCCGTCTTGGTGACAAGACCGATGCAGCCAAACGCATGATTAAGGTGGTCCCCGGCGATAAAATTACCGCCAGTTTCCTGGATAAGGAAAACAACCACCCCGGCATCCCGTTTGTCCGTACCGCTACGATCGAAAACGATGAAGGTTCCAAACCGGCAATCATTGTTTACGATACCGTTATTGAAAAGATTGAAGACCGCAGCCCGGCTGCGCTTGCCAAGATTCAGATGATGAAGAACAAGGCGGGCAAGAGAGCTGGCGACTTCAAGATTATGAAAGATATCATCAAGGCAACTCCGATTGCTGAACCGGTTGTTGAAAAGAAAATGAAAGCTGCTGAAGGCGAAGCAGAGGAAGATGTACCTCTGATTGTCAACAGCAAGGCTCCGCTTCTGTTTGAACTTGTGTATCCGCAGAAAGCATCGCATGACCAGAGTAAAGTCAAAGTCGAGGTCCTGACGGAAACCGAAATCAATGCAGCCGCCTCCGAACGTCGCGAGCAGATGCCGCTTATCGTCAGCATGCCGTTGACCGGACTTGGGTCACTTGCATCGTCCAAGGGATATCCCGTTACGGTGGAAAAGAATGAAAACCGCACTGGAAACTCTCTTGAAAATGGTGTTTTCGCAGCAGTGGTTCGTCTGCAGCTGGGTTCTGCCAATGATGAAATCAATGATCTTGTTTCCAGTAATGAAACGTTCAATCTGCTGAGTGAAGATAATGCAAGACTTGACAGCGATGCTTTCAAGGTCCCGACCATTATCGTTTCCGGTTCTGAAAAAGTATTTATCTTCTTGAAAGATGATACCGGCAAAGAACTGGTCAGAAAGACTGTTCAGCTCCGTTCCGATGGTGAACTGGAACTCCTCGATAAGACTTATACCTCACCGCAGCATGAAGTACATCTGGGACAGAACTTCTATGCCAGCGTCCATGATCCGGACCGCGATATTTCCAATGAACGTGACTCTGTCAACGTGGAAGTTGTCAGCGAAAAGACAAAGGACAAAGTTACTTTGGTTCTTTCTGAAACTCTGCCGCACTCCGGTGTCTTTACCTGCTCCCTCAAAGCTGACTTGCTGAGAAAGGGCGAGGACGGACAGAATATCACTAAGTCAAATCAGAATACCATCTGGTCCAACTTCGGCGATAATGTCACCTTCAAGTATGTGGATGAAGTTCCGCTCCATTCCAACAAGCCGGTAACTATTACGAAAGTCGGTAATGTTCTTATCGGTTCCGATGGTGAACTCGCTGCATTTACCAAGAAATTCAAAGATCCCGATATGGCCGTCAAGACGAACTTCCTTATGGCGGAAGCTCTCTTTGAATTGGCAAAGAGTCACAAGGCTATCAAGGGCCCGGACGGAAAACCCGATGAGAACAAGAAGAAACAGGCAAAATCTGAAATTGCGAAGGGTAAACGTGTTCTGGAAGAAGCACTCCGCGACTATCCGAATACAACTTTGAAGGCTCAAGGTGAGTTCCTGCTTGCCAACCTGTCACAGCAACTGGATGATTACAAACTTGCTATCTCCCAGTTCTCCACGGTTATCAGTAAATATCCGGAAAGCGAATATGCGCCGAAGAGTTATTACCAGAAGGCAGTCTGTTATGAAAAACTGGCTGCTATGGAAAAAGAACCGCAGCGCAAAAAACAAATGGGCGAACTCGCTTGTGAAGAATATGTCAGACTGACCTATCTCTATCCTACAAGCACACTTTCCACAGATGCTAAACTCAGACTTGGTAACTACTACTATCGTATGCAGCATTACCGTCTGGCATCCTCCGTGCTGGAAAAATTCGGTATCGCTCATCCGGAAAATCCGTTCGCAGCTAAAGCTCTGCTGCTCGCCGGTTATGCCTGCATCCGTAATGAGGAACTGAAAGTAGCGCAAGCTGCCAAAGTCAAACAGGTTTACAAACCGGATTACACTGCGGCAATCCGTGTGTTCACTATTATTGATGAACATCACAAGGATAACAAGACGGAACGTGCGGAAGCCATGTACCATGCCGGTGAATCTCTCTACAAGACCAATACGCACGAAGGACAGGTCAAGGCTTATCAGTTCTTCCAGCGCCTGATTTGGGATTATCCGGAATCCAAGTGGGCAAAGGTCGCACGTGGCCGCATGGCTGCTAACCCGATCAAGAACACCCGTTAATTGCAAGGAGGTTACGATGACGTTCAGAAAATTAGTTCTGCTCCTTGTAACCGGGCTGCTGGCGGTGGCATGGTCCGCTGCCGCCAGCGCACAGGATTACTGGCGCAAGGTGATTACTTCCGACCGGTACAAACGGATGAGCCAGTTTGAGCGCGTTCAGTACAACAAGGCATTTGAATTGCTGACGAAAGGTCAGTATCGTGCTGCTGCCAATGAGTTCGAACGTTTCAGAATTCAGTATAAGGATTCCGAAGTGCTTCCGTATATCGTCTTCCTGCAGGCTTTTTCCCTGCATCAAGCGAAAGACCGCAATAAGGCAATCAGCGTGTATAACGAAGTGATTGACTTCTTCGGCGGTGAAATCGAAGCGGCTGCTCCGGCTATGTATTACAAAGGACGCGCTCAGTTTGATAATGGTGATTATACCAAAGGTATGACCACTATGAAGGAACTGCTTGACGATGAGGATTACAAAAGACAACCCGTCGCTGCCTCTGCGTCTCTGGATCTGGTCTGGAACTATTGGAAATCAAAAGAGCCGGATAAGGCGAATATTTATCTGAAGAAAATTTTCAATCAGCACAGAAAAACGTCTCCTGATGCGGCTACCAATGCCAAACGTTACTACATGGCAGCCTGTGCTTCCACCGGAAATATGCAGGAATATTCTTCCTGGTATATGAAAGTTTATGAAGAGGAAGCCGAGGACAAACATATCAAATCCTGGGAACTGCGTACAAGAATGGTTAACGAAATGTACGATTTGATCTGCGGAATGTGGTGGCAGTATTTCCAGAACAATGATCTGATGCTGAAATACCGTGCCGGGAAAAAAGGTCCCGACCCGATGATTGAACTTTGGAAACTCCTGCAGGATAATCAGAAGAATTACGAAAAATCCGATAAAATGTGGGATTTCTATTTCCGTTCCATCAATTTGATGACGCAGAAAAAAGTCGCATCCGCTACGCAGTTCGACAAGACAATCAACGATATGATTGCTCTGATTAAGAAAACACCCGATGATGAGAGACATAAAGGCCGTCAGCAGCAGCGTTTCTCTGAAATCGTTGAATTGCTCTTCCGTAACGGACGTCCCGATCATGCCGGCTATGTCAATGCCAATATCAAGGATGACAAGGTCCGTTCCTGGAATGACTATCGTGTAAGCGAGGCAAAAGGGCAGTGGCAGGATTGTCTTGATAAACTGGAACAGATGATGGCAAAATTCAAAGCGGAAAGCGATTTCGTGTCCCGTTGCATGTGGGCCAAAGCAAGAATTTTGCGTGACAAGGTGAATAAAGTTGATGATGCTATCAAGGTTTATCAGGAAATCAGTCAGCCGCCTGCAACCTTGTGGGAACTTGCTCATTGCTATAAGCTGAAGAAAGACCACAAAATGGTCATTCAGAAGTATATTGAAATTGAGAACAGTTTTACCAACGCTGCTCCTCAAGCCGCTTGGGCTCGTTGCGAGTATTGCAATCAGATCGGTGAGCAGAAAAGGTCAATTGCCGAAGCACGCCGTATTCTGAAAGTCTATCCCAAACATCAGCAGGCTTCCTGGGCTCACCAGCATCTGGAACGTCTGGGCGTTGATGAAACAGGACTCGGTGCGGGCGTCGATGATGATTTTTAATTCAGGAAGAACAACAATATAACATAATAGGAAACGCAATATGAAACACATGATTCAGCGCGGAAATGTATGGCGAAAACAGTTGGCTGCCATGGCTCTCTGTTCTTGCATCTTTGGTGCTTTCACTGCTTCATCTCTCCTCGCTCAGGAGAAAGGGGCGGATAAGCCAGCCAAACAGTCGGCACGCAGCAAACGGGCGGCGAAAGCGGGAGTTGACAAAACCGAGTATGAAGCGAACAACATGCTGAACAAGGGTATGGAGCTTTTGGAAGCGAAGCAGGAGGAACGCGGTATCAAAGCGATTACCCAGATTGGTCAGCAGTATCCCGATACAAAAGCCGCCATCAAGGCGGAAGTTGTGCTTGGTAACTATTTTATTGAGAAGAAACAATTTGATCAGGCACTCAAGCATCTGTTGAAGGTGCAGAACGTGGAAGATCCGGAAATCCAGTGTGAAACTCTGTATAAAATCGGTATTTGCCATTACAATCAGAACCAGTGGAACCAGGCATTTTCCAGCTTGCGTAAAGTTGTCAATAACTTCCCGGGCAGTGTCTATGCCAACGAATCTTATTACTATATCGGACTTTGTCACTTCAAACAGCAGCGTTGGAATCAGGCGGTAGATTCTCTGGAACGGGTCGGTACCAGTATTCCTCAGGATGAACTCGCCAATGCCGTAGAGAAAGAAGTCCTGGCTGAAGCCGGTCAGCGCCTTTTCGTCAAAATCTATGACGAAGACCTGATTGTCATGACCATTGATGAGGAAAGTAAGAAACTGACCGTCGATCTGACGAATACCAATGGCGACAAAGAAACCATTGAAATGGACAAACTCGGCAGAGAAAGTGTAACTTTCATCGGCTCTATTCCCACCGTTCCCGGTGAACCCAAACACAATGACGGCATCCTGCAGATCAAGGGCGGCGACATCGTTACCGTTACTTACACGGATACCCATACCGGCAGCGGTAAGACTGACCAGAAGATTATCGCCAAAGTGAAACTTGTTTCCACCGCCAGTGTTGGTTTCACAAACGGAAGTTTCGAAGAATACAGTAATGGTATTCTTGCTGAACAGGACGTTTTTATGCGTGTCCGTGACCTGGATTTGGATGTTACGCCTGAGAAGGATAAACTTAAAGTCACCGTCAAATCTATCTACAAGGTTGAAAAGAATAAAGACGAACTCGCTGAAGGCATTGATTTCGACAACGAACAGCCGGAATATCAGGTTCGTGATACCCGTGAGTACACTTTAGTTGAAAGTGAAAAACGCAGCGGTATCTTCATCGGTACCACCAAGCCCGAATTCTTCGACCCTGAAACCCAGGTTGAATCAACTGTTAAAAACGAAAATCCGGACGGCCCGTTGCGTGTTGAACGCGACGACCTGATCCAGATCGAATACAATGATGAAGTGCATATTCTCGGGAATGATCCCGTTCTCCGCACGTTCAAGGTTCCGCTGCTTGTCGGAAAAACTCCGGGCGTGAAAATTCTTACTCCTCATATTGAAGACTTGGAAATCAAGGCAAAGAAAAACCTGATTGAAGCGAAACTTCTGTTGCATCTGTCTCAGATTTTCAAGGAAATGGGTCTTGAAGAATACGCCAAGAAACGTTCTACCGAGGGTATTGATAAAATTGATGAAGTCCTGAAAATCAATGCGGAAGCTGCATTGGAACACTCCCTCCTCGAAGATACTTTCAACACCAAGTGGGAATTGCTCATAGTTCAGGATAAGATTAAAGAAGCTATCGCCGTCTGCACGATGCTTATCAAGACGTTCCCAGATTCCGCTTTGGTTGACCGTGCCCTTATCAAAATCGCACAGATCAAGATTACCGAAGGATCGGAACGTTCCGTCGCAGAAGGACTGAATATCTACCGTGGTATCCTGCAGCTTCCCAAGTCTGATCTTAAGGCGGAAGCACAGTTCAATATCGCCAAGGTCATGGAAGTCATTACCGAGAAAAACGCGAAAGAGAAGAAGGAACAGGATCCGACCTTCCGTCCTAACTTTGGACCTGTTATGCTGGAATACAAGAAATGCGCAGATAACTATCCGGATTCCCCCTTCGCCGGTCAGGCTCTGGAAAAAATTGCAAAATTCTATATGGACCAGAAAGACTTCAATCGTGTCATAGAGATGATGGACCAGATTTTCCGCGATTATCCGGATGCTGACTTCCTCGACAGCATGCTCTATACTTGGGCGGAAGCCGCTTTCTCGATGGACAAGTTTGATGAAGCTGCTGAAAAATGCGACCAGCTCATCAGTGAATATCCGCAGTCCAAACTTTCAGCAAAAGCGCAAGGTCTGCGCAGCTTGATCCAGCGTAAGAAATCCGCTGCTTCCGGTGATGAAGAATAACGATTACAAACGAAAACAAGTCATATTTGAACTTTAACAAAAGGATAAACTGAAATGCTTCAATTTATTTTCGACGGCGGGGCTATGATGTACCCCATTACTCTCCTTTCCATCGTAGGTTTCGCGGTAATTATCGACAGATTCTGTGCATTCCGCGTTGCCGGAAGAGACAATGAATCTTTGACAAAAGACGTTATCAAACTGCTCTCTGAAAACGATTTCAATGGCGCTATGGACAAGTGCATTGCGGTCGGCGGTCCTGTCGCAGCCGTTTTGCTCCTCGGTATCCAGAAATTTGATAAACTCAGAAAAACGGATCGACCTGTCGCAGAAGTCAGTGCTATTGTGAAGACTTCCATGGAAGACTATGCACCGCAGGTTATCGGCACATTGGACAGCCACCTCGGCGTTCTCCCGATTGTCGCCAGTTTGTCCCCGCTGCTGGGAATGACCGGTACGGTTACCGGTATGATTTCCTCCTTCGACTCCATGGCAAACTCCACTACCTTGGAAGCTACGGCGGTATCCGGCGGTATTTCTGAAGCTCTGATTACTACGGCTGCCGGTCTGCTCGTCGCTATGCCGTCCGTAATTGCATATAATATTTTCTCCCGTCAGGTCGATGCCAGTGTCCAGCAGATGGACATTGCCTGCACCGCATTGGTCGATTTCATCGCATTGGATTACAAGGCTTAATTTCCGGAAAACAGGCAGATAGACTATGATTAAGGGTAAATCCAGACCAGCTTTGACCGATATTGATGTCGGGCCTTTCTCGGATGTCTCCTTTTTGTTGATTATCTTCTTTATTCTTACGACTCAGATTGCCGCATTCAAAGGCAATGTTGTGACGATTCCTTCCGGTTCCACACCGGAAAAGGAAGAAAAGAAAGAGGAAAAGCAACAGCTGACAATTCATTTGGAAGGACGTTTCATCAAGGTCGGTGAAGATGAAAAAACACCGCCTACTGCTTACTCTATGGAAGGTCTCAAGGCTTTGCTGTATTCCAAACGCTATGATCTGAAAAAGAAAGACGATGAGAAATTCGTTATTCTTCAGGCTACCAATACGGTTCCTTATGAAATCTATTTTCAGGTTGTAATGATTATTCAGCAAAGCAATGCCATTCTCTGTATTTTAGAGGATGATGAGGCAGGCGATTCCAAGAGTGGCGGAAACGCGCAGAATGGCGGAAATCAATCCGCTGAGAAAGGCAAGTAACTATGGGAATGAACATTAAAAAGTCCAAAGGCAGCGTTTTAGCGGTTCCCACGTCCTCCATGGGCGATATTGCGTTCTTGCTGATTATTTTCTTCATGCTGACATCCAAATTTATGCAGGAATCGCACATTCAGTGTGAAATTCCCGGCTCTCCGGATGTTGTGACTATTGAAGATATGCCCGTTTCCGTAATGGTGGATGAGCAGGGAACGATTTGGCTTCAGGGACAGGAATTGATTGGAGCCAATACCAAAGCTCAGGCACAGACGTTGAAAGAAGAATTGGACAAACTGCGTATCCAGCAGAAAGACCCCAAGAATTTTGTGGTCATGTTCAAGGTTCATAAAACTTTAATCGCCAACCAGTATGGTCCTGTTATCAAAAAAATGGCGGAAGCCGGTGTAAAGGTTTCTTTCGTCGGTGAATCTGCTGCGAACTACAAACAATAATGTTACATTAAATACTTCCCCGAGTAAGGAGTTTTTTCAAAATGGAAAATCGCGAATCTGTAAATCCAAATACGTTGGTGAGCGAAATCGCCAAACCCCGCCTGACTTTCAGTACGGTTCTCTCTTTCATCATTCACATCGTTCTTCTCGGACTTCTGTCCATCAGCTTTATCGGTGAGTGCATTAAGTATAAATCCACTCATCCAAAGGAAGTCATAAAGAAGCTTGAAAAGGAAAAAGCTGAAGAGGAAAAGAGAAAGAAACAGGAAGAAGAAATCAAGAAGGGCGAAGAAGAAGCCAAGAAACTGAAAGAAGAAAATGAAAAGATCCGTAAAGATGCCGCCCAGACAATCGCAACTCAGGACGCCATGAAGAAGGAAGAAGAGGCTAAACGTCAGAAAGCCAAACAGGAAGCCGAAAGAAAAGCTGCCGGTGAAGAACCCGCTGCTCCTCAGAAACAGGGTTCCGCCAATGACGCTTATCCTGACCAGGTTTTGCCGGCGGGTGCCGCAAAATCCAGTGACAGTGCTATCGATTTTGCAGATTAACCGCTGATTGAAGGTGTTAATCTCAAATGAGCAACTCTAAATTCAAAAATTTCATCAGCACGGTTTGTTCCGGATGCAGTGACGATGTGCGTACACACATCGGACGCATCCGTGAGGCAATTTCATTCTGTGCCGAGCTTCCCGGAAAGGTGAAGCAGCGGACCGGTGAATTGCCCACACAAATCACGCTGTATAAAATGCATGCCCAGCTGAAATGGTACACTTTCAAACAGAAAGTTACCGATTTCTCTGCCATGCTGAAAGGGCTGCCCGGTAAGTGCAAACACGACTGGAAAGAGTTCTCTTCCGACCGTAAAAACTGGGTCCGCCTTCCCGCCATCATTTGTGATAAAGTCGTGAACGCACTCACTTGGCTTCACAATAACTTAAACAAACTCTTTATGTGGTGCTGCCGCCTCGTCGGCAAAATCTGTGCCCCGTTCCCCTGGAGTCTCAGATTCTTTGTCCTGTTCCTTATCGCAGCCTCCATCCTCGCAACTGTCAACGAACGCCAATCCTCTTATTATTTGCTCAATGGCAAAAATTCTCTGGAGTCGTATGCTGACAGAAACGAAAACAAAATTTCCATTTCCTCCACACAGGAAGGAGCAACTCTGACGGCTCAATATTACCAGTTGACCGAACGCCAGAATGAGATTTTCGGAATCCTCGAAAACTATCAGTCCGGTGAGTTGAAAAAACTGGAAAAATTGCGTCAGGAACAAATCGAAGAGTTCGGTTTCGCCGATGAAATCGATAAAGAAGCCGCTCAGTCCATGCCCGCGAAGGATAACTCCGACCCCAGCGGTGCTGAACGTCTGACTCTTGTTCAGGAATTAACCAATGTGGATGCCAGCTACATCAATTCCGCTGAGTTCCTCTCTGTCAAACGTATTCCCGAGCAATACACGGTTCATCTTGAAATCATGCGTCCTCCTATGCCGCCCGAACAGTTGAAAATCACGGTGCTGCATCCTACGGAACGTCAGAAAGAATTGCGTATCCTCCTGACAAAAGAGGAAAAATTTGATCAGTCTCTCGCAGAACAGTTCAATGAGTTCTTCCAGCAGGATAACTGGAGTTTCCACGACCGCGACTCCAAAGATCTGAAAGTACAGAACGTCAATTCTATCAAGATTGAGTATACCCGCGGTGTGGACCAGATTTCCGTTATGAAAATGGATCCGCTTCCGGAAGAAACAATGAACGACATCGAACTGAAGTTTGATGAGGATAATACGCTTTATCCGTCTGTCGATGGTCAGTATAAGGCTTTCATTGACTCCAATATCAGAAAAGTTGTTCAATCGGAAATCGATAAACTCAACCGTCTCCTGATAGAGCAGGCTGCCGCCGAGGATCGGAAAGAAGAACGTGAACTCATGCAGGCGGCCGAACGTGAAATCGCCAAATGGGAAGCTGCGTTCAACAAGAAAGCTACGGACGAAATCAAAAAACAGTTCATTGACAATGAAATGGCAAAAGCCAAGAAACGTCAGCCCAAGCTTTTGACACGAAAAGACTTTTTCGATAAAGAAGCCCAGGTCTCCGAATGGTACATGAACCGTTTCAAAGACGCTAAGTTCAATGTCGATAACCTCCGATATGATATTTCCCTTTTGGAAATCATCTACGACAACAATATGACTGACAAATTGGATGCCTATACGGGTTCACCTGCCTGCTGGCTGCGGATCCTGTGTATCATTGCTGCGGTCGCTTGTTTCGTAGTATTCATTTTCCCGACTTTAGGACGCCCTGTTTATTACCTTCTGCTGGCTTCCGGCGCTCTTTTCGCTGCATATTGGTTCTGTCTTCTGACCATCGCATGCGATTTGCCCTCCCAGCTCATGAATGTTGTCACAGAGTCCAAAAAAACGACAATCGATGCGGAACAGCGAGGCGCCATCTGGATTTCTTATCTCTGGTACTGGCTGCCCACTTTCGTCTTCTCTTTCTTCCTGTGGTTCCCGTTGCTGATTGCTTCCGCTAAAAAATATTTCCACGTTCCCGTGGATAAAGCGGATGCTACGGAAAAACTGACCACCAATCTGCTTTGCAAAGGAAAAAATCCCAGAATCTACAAATCTTTCTACTGGGTTTTCTTCTACTATTTCTTCTTCCTGTTGTTGTTGCCGGTCATTCTCGAATGCTGCAATTTCTACGATGAAGATGAGTACAATATCCCGAAAGGCGATGGCGGCGGACAGGTTGCTCCGGTCATTATGCAGCAGAAGAAACAGAAAAAGAAGAAAAAACCGAAACGTTTCGTTTTGAATCCCAACAGTGCTATCATTTATACTGTGCCTGATATCCCCGATGAAGAAATCCTGCAGGAAATCGATGAACAGACAGAAAGTTCATACGTTACGACCGGCGGTTCTTTCGGACCCGGAAAGAAAGGCGGAAAACCCGGTTGGCCTAACGGTATGGAAAACGGCAAGGTCCGCTTTATCCGTCTGAAATATTCCGGCGGCGACTGGGATCAGGATATGGGTAAGGGCGCTGACTATAACATGCTGCTCAAAATCAAGGAATGGGCTGGCTTTGCCATCGCTTCCGAAACGGAGTTCGTTACTGCCGATGAAATCGAAAACCGGTTCCGCAAGAAAGGTAAAAAACCGCCATTCATTTACATCACCGGTATGCGCGGCATCAATTTGACTACGAAAGAAGTCAAACAGCTCCGTGATTACCTGTTGAGAGATGGCGGTATGCTCTTCGCTGATAACGGCGGCGGCAGTTTCGACCGTGCGTTCCGGAATATGATAAAACGTATTCTCCCGAACCATGACCTTGTCGATATTGCAAACGATGATGTGATTTATCAGCAGCCGTTCTATTTCCCCAATGGCGCACCGCGTCTGTTCCACCATTCCGGTGACCGCGCTTTGGGAATCAAGAACAACGGACGCTGGATCGTGTTCTATCATCAGGGCGATATCAACGATGCCTGGAAAGCCGGCGGATCCGGACTGTCACAGCAACAGCAGGATCAAGCCTTCAAACTGGGCGCAAACGTTATCTGCTATGCCTTCGGCGAATACCTGAAAGCTGTTTATGAAAACGGAGGCAGTGACTCCGGTAAGAAGTAATAAGCAGTATTTCGCATAGTCGTTAGACATGTCAGGGGACACGCAGTTCAAGTCGATTGCGTGTCCCCTTTTTTCCGGACTGAAATGAATGTGCATAACATTTGCGTTCCAGTTCATCATGTTTTTTTTATCCATATCCACGAATGACTATCCGCTGACCGATTACGTGACAACAATAGAAAATATTATGAAAATCGAAATTTCTACATGAGATTTTCGTAAAATATACTATGTTTTTCTTGAAATCATACGGAGTCCATACGGTGAAAACAATATGATACCACATAAAGAAATTCCGTTTATTGAATGAAAAAACGCAAGCGGAGTGGTGATATACTCCGGGAAACAGGAACAGAAAATAGATGAGGTAGAATTAGAATTGTGCTTCAACTGGAAAGAAAATTCGATAAAACATAATCGGTCAGTGACTTATTTCACTATCCATCAGTCGTGTTCCGTGGAAACACTCAAAATATCCGGCATTTTCCCCCTTTCAAGGCAGATACACTAACCACTGTTCACTCATAAATTGCGGGGCAGGAGAAGAAAATCCGTGAAAAGATGAATTTTGAACTTGAATTTTGGAAATAACGGGTTAAATTAGGAAGTGGAAAGCCGGATCGGCAAGGCAGAAATAACTTTGATAGTACCTGTTTTTGATTGCCGTATGCGAAAAAAAATGAAAAAAATTTGTTTTTTTTCGAAAAAAAGGTTTGACATTTGCAGCTTTGACTGCTATATTATTCGCTCACACAGCTGATTGTGTGCAGTCTCTGTGTGCAGTTCGGTCTTGAAAATGTGCCTACGTAGCTCAGCCGGTAGAGCGCATCCTTGGTAAGGATGAGGTCACCAGTTCGATTCTGGTCGTAGGCTCCATGTTTGAAACTTAACAATAACTTGAACAATAACCGGGTTTAACACCCCAACTGCTGAAAAATCAGCAAGGAGTACAAAATGGCAAAGGAAACGTTCGTAAGAACCAAACCGCACGTCAACGTTGGTACCATCGGACACGTTGACCATGGTAAAACCACTCTGACCGCTGCTATTACGCACGTTCAGAACCTCAAAGGTCTCGCAGATTACATCCCTTATGACCAGGTCGCAAAGGCTTCTGAATCTCAGGGTCGTCGTGACTCCACCAAAATTTTGACGATCGCTACTTCTCACGTCGAATATCAGAGCGATGCCCGTCACTATGCACACGTTGACTGCCCGGGTCACGCTGACTACGTCAAAAACATGATCACCGGTGCTGCCCAGATGGACGGCGCAATCCTCGTTATCGACGGTGCTGACGGCGTTATGCCCCAGACCAAGGAACACGTCCTCCTCGCAAAACAGGTCGGCGTACCCAAGATCGTTGTTTTCCTGAACAAAATGGACCTCGCTGACCCCGAATTGGTCGAACTGATCGAAATGGAAGTCCGCGAACTCCTCGACAAATACGGTTTTGATGGCGACACCACCCCGATTATCCGTGGCGCAGCTTTCCCCGCCCTGCAGGCAACCTCCGTTGACGATC
Organism: uncultured Lentisphaeria bacterium; assembly: GCA_937900075.1. Lineage (GTDB taxonomy): Bacteria > Verrucomicrobiota > Lentisphaeria > Victivallales > UBA1829 > SIG77. The sequence goes on along the minus strand of CALCCZ010000029.1, from coordinate 22,617 downwards.
CCGCTTGCAAATGCATTCAGGACCTCATGGAAGCTCTCGACAGCTGGATTCCTGAACCCCAGCGCGATGTTGATAAACCCTTCCTGATGCCGATCGAAGACGTCTTCTCCATCGAAGGTCGTGGTACTGTTGTTACCGGTCGTGTGGAACGCGGTGTTGTCAAAGTCAACGACAACGTTGAAATCATCGGTCTCAAAGACACTGCCAAGACAGTTGTTACCGGCGTTGAAATGTTCCGTAAGAGCTTGGATCAGGGCCAGGCTGGCGATAATATCGGCTGCTTGCTCCGCGGTACCAAGAAAGAAGAAGTTGAACGCGGTCAGGTTCTCGCAAAACCCGGTTCCGTTCTTCCTCATACCAAATTTACGGCTACCATCTACGTCCTCTCCAAGGAAGAAGGCGGTCGTCATAGCCCGTTCTTCACGAACTATCGTCCCCAGTTCTATTTCCGTACCACCGACGTTACCGGTGTGATTCAGCTTCCTGAAGGAACGGAAATGGTCATGCCTGGTGATAACGTTACCATCACGGTTGAGCTTATCGCTCCTATCGCTATGGAACAGAAACAGCGTTTCGCTATCCGTGAAGGCGGCCGTACGGTTGCTTCCGGAACGGTTGATGAGATCGTTGAATAATGTCACTTCGGGGGAGGGCGGTCCCCGTCCTCCTCTGACCTGAGAAAAATGAATCAATAGATCGGGCGAAAATATGCGCGAAATAATAATTCTTGAATGCACCGAATGCAAACGTCGCAATTACACTACGACAAAGGAGAAAAAGAACACTCCGGGTCGTTTTGAAATTAAGAAGTATTGCAAATTCCAGCACAAGCATACTGTGCATAAGGAAACAAAGTAATTTACTTGGTTTCCGGAAATCTTCCCGACGGGTTTCCTGTTAAAAGTCAGTCGGGTCGCAGGAGTGTAGCTCAGTTTGGTAGAGCAGCGGTCTCCAAAACCGCAGGTCGTGAGTTCGAGACTCTCCGCTCCTGCCATTTTTCGTATAGTAATAAGAAACGGAATACAGTCAAAAGAACTGGTGGTTGAAAATGAGTTTTTTTACAAAGATCAGCACCTTCCTGGGAAATACTGTTGAAGAATTGAGAAAATGCACTTGGCCCACTCGCGATCAGCTGGTGGAATCGACTCTCTTAGTCATTGTGTCCCTTATCATTCTCGCTCTCTTCGTTTGCGGCGTTGATTTCGTACTTGTGGAAATTATCAAATTTTTAACCGGTTCCCATTAAGTTTCTAAGTTTGGAGCGTTTCAATATGGATAACGAGAAAATAATCGACAGAACATTGGGAAAGTGGTATATACTCCAGGTCTTGACTGGCCAGGAAAATAAGGTTATGGAACGTTTTCAGGTACGCCTTACCAGTGCAGACAACGTTTTGCCTGTGTACGAAGTACTTGTTCCAACTGAAAAAGTTCTGGATCCAAAGAGGAAGAAAACATTCAGCAGAAAAATTTTCCCCGGATATGTTTACATCCGGGCTGATTTATATCTTGAAGGGCGGGATGAGAATGGACGCAGAATCATCAATGATGACGTCTATGTCTTTATACGCCGTACCCAGGGAGTAATTGGTTTCCTGGGCGGAAATGAACATCCTGTTGCATTGCGCAAAAATGAAGTCGAGGATTTAATCCGTATGACCGAAGTGGTGGAAGACAATGCTCCGGTTCAGGCGAAGGTTCCCGAATATGTCACGATTGGCGGAACTGTCCGGATTATCGATGGCGCATTTACCAATTTTGAAGGTACGGTTGAAGAGATTGATACCGAACATGCGAAACTGAAATTGCTTGTTTCGATTTTCGGTCGTTCTACACCAGTTGAATTGGAGTTTTGGCAGGTTGGACCGGATGAGGAATAAACCTCGCGGTCCGGAACTCTAAGTATAGTAATAGAGCCGTTTTGCGGGAGAATCCCTGTCAGTTCTTACCACTGAACGGTAACGGAGAATGAAATGGCGAAGAAGGTAACAGCTCAGATTCGCTTGCAGATTCCCGCTGGCGCAGCCAATCCGGCACCTCCTGTAGGTCCCGCGCTTGGTCAGGCTGGTGTGAACATCATGGATTTCTGCAAGAAATTCAATGCTGCAACGCAGTCGCAGGCAGGTATGGTTGTACCTGTCGTGATCACCGTTTACCAGGATCGTTCGTTCACATTCATCACTAAATCGCCCCCGGCAGCTGTTCTTATCAAGAAGATTGCCAATTTGCCTTCCGGTTCTCACACACCCGGCCGTGAATCTGCCGGTAAGATTACCCGTTCGCAAATCAAGCAGATTGTGGAGATGAAGAAGAACGACATCAATTCCCGTAGCGAGGAAGCCGCGATGAAAATCATCGAAGGTACCGCGCGCAGCATGGGAGTAGAGGTGATCGATGGCTAAGAGAAGCAAACTTTACAAGGCACAGCTTTCGAAATTTGAAAAGCTGAACGTCTACTCGCTTGTCGAGGCTGTCAAACTGCTGAAGGAACTTCCTGCGGTTAAATTTGACCAGACAGTAGAAGTTTCGTTCAAACTCGGAGTGGATCCGAAACAGACGGACCAGACGGTTCGTGGCGCGGTTCCCCTGCCGAGAGGTACAGGCAAGAATGTGAAAGTTGTCGTGATTGCCGATGATGAAAAACCGCGTCAGGAAGCCCAGGAAGCTGGTGCAGATGAAGTTGGTTTTGACGAGTTGATTGCTCGTATCAAAGGTGGCTGGACAGATTTCGACATTCTTATTGCGACGCCGTCCAGTATGTCTAAGGTACGTCCCTTGGGACGTCAGCTTGGTCCGAAAGGATTAATGCCGAACCCGAAGACTGGTACTGTGACAGACAATGTAGGCAATGCGGTCAAAGAAGCCAAAGCCGGACGTGCAGAGTTCCGTGCTGACAAAGGCGCCTGTGTACAGGTTCCCGTCGGTAAACTCTCATTTGAGCCGGATGCGCTTATTGAAAACATCTTGGCTGTAGTCCGTGCGCTTTACAAAGCGAAACCGGCTTCTGCGAAGGGTGTTTACATTCAGTCTTTCACCTTGTCCGCAACGATGACCCCTGGTATCAAAGTTGATCCCCGTGAAGGAAGTAAGGAGTAATTATCATGAGATCTGAAAGAATCCAGATAGCGAATGACATTGCTGCTCTCCTGACGACATCGGATTATATCTACTTTGTGTCCTACAAAGGATTGAAAGTCGCGGATTTTACAACTTTGCGCGATAAACTGGCCCCGCTCGGCGCTCAGTGTCACGTGTACAAAAACCGTGTTGTACGCAAGGTTGCAGAACTGAATGGAATGACAGCTTTGGCTGAGTCGAAAATCACTGGCGATACTGCCGTTGTCCTCGGTAAGGGCGATGCAGGTGCTGTTGCCAAAGTGATTGACACTTTTTCAAAGGATACGAAAGGTGTCCTGTCCGCTAAATGCGGTTACATTGAAGGTGCACTCCTTTCTGATAAGGAAGTCGCCGCAATCGCGGGTCTGCCCGGCAAAGATGCTCTTCGTGCACAGTTGCTTGGTCTGCTCGCCGCTGTTCCGACCGGTCTTGTCCGTGTCTTGAACGCGAAAGTTTCCAGTATCGTAAACGTTATTAACGCTTACAAAAACAAACTTGAAGAACAAAATTAAACCAATATACGGAGGTCAATCATGACTGAACAGGCAAATGTAGAAGTTTCGCAGGAAATGGAAAACTTCATCTCCTACGTTGAAAAACTTTCGGTTCTCGAACTTTCCAAGCTCGTCAAAGCACTTGAAGACAGACTCGGAGTCAGCGCTGCTGCTCCTGTAGCTGTTGCCGCAGTTGCCGCTGGCGGTGCCGAAGCTGCTGCTCCGGTTGAAGAACAGACCGAATTCAATGTTATCCTCGCCGATGTAGGCGCGAATAAAGTGGCTGTGATCAAAGCCGTTCGCGAAATCACCGGTCTTGGTCTTAAGGAATGCAAAGATCTCGTTGAGTCCGCTCCTAAGGCCATCAAAGAAGCTGTTTCCAAAGAAGAAGCTGCCAAGATTAAAGCTTCCGTTGAAGCTGCTGGTGCAAAAGTCGAAGTCAAGTAATTTGTCTTTCACTTTTTGACACTTTTTTACGACGGGGGATCCCCAAATGAATCCCCCGTCGTTTCCGTGTCTCTATAAAACTTGCGGTTGAGCGTCCGCGGTTTTCGGTATCGTTGTGTAGGCGATACTGTTTGTGCTACCAATAACCTCGCCAAAAATGACTGGGTGCATATAATGCCTGAACGCGTTAATTACGGTAAATTTCATGATGTCCAAAGCGTCCCTGATTTGATTTCTGTTCAGACGGAGTCTTTTATTTCTTTCCTTCAGAACGATATTAAGCCCGAAGACAGAAAAAATCAAGGTTTGCAGGAAATTTTCAATGAGGTATTTCCCATTGAGATTCCTGATAAACAAATTCGTCTTGACTTTCTTTCCTACAGAGTCGGAAAACCTAAAAAATCACCAGTCGATTGTGTTAAAGACGGTGAAAATTATGAAGGTTCTCTGCATGCTCTTTTTCGTTTGACTCATAAAGGAATTGTTAGCGAGGAAGAAGTCCTTCTCGGTGCGATTCCCCAGATGACGGAGAGCGGCTCTTTTGTAATTAAAGGTGCTGAACGAGTCATTATCAGTCAGTTGCATCGTTCTCCCGGTATATGTTTTGAAAAAACTCGACATGTATCCGGTACCTCTTTGTATTCATTCCGAATTATTCCTGACCGTGGCAACTGGATGGAAGTCCAGTTTGACAGTAACGGTTATATCTATATTTATCTTGACAGACGTCGCAGAAGAAGAAAATTCCTGATAACCACTTTCCTGCGTACTATCGGTTACGAAACAGACTATGATATTTTGGATGCCGCATACGGTGTTCAGAAGAAGTCTCCCACTAAATTGTACAAGGAATTGAATGACCTTGAAAAGTCCTTGGACGATAATCGTGCCACTTACTGGTGTCTGAATCCTGTAGTGGATTCCGATGGCGTAATTTTAATCGATCATGCTTATACACAACTCAATTCCAATTTGGTAAAAGAGCTGGTTAAGGCAAAAATCAAAGATATTGAATATGTCTGCTGCCCCGACGGCGATGATTATCTCATTAAGTGTCTTGAAAAAGATCCCACACATTCTGCCGATGCGGCTTTGCGCGACATTTATCTCAAAATGCGTACCGGCGACCAGTACGTTCAGAGTGCTGCAAAGACTTTAGTCCAGAATCTGTTTTTTGATAACGAGCATTATGATTTGGGTCTTGTCGGTCGTTACAAACTGAATAAACGTCTGCATGCTCATGTTCCGGAAGACAAGCGTATTCCTGAGACGGAACGTGTTTTGTACCGCGAAGACCTGATGGAAGCAACAAAATTGCTCATGAAAATGTCGGCTAAGAGTGGTGATACGGATGATATCGACCATTTGGGATCCCGCCGTATCCGTTCTGTCGGTGAATTGCTTCAGAATTATTGCCGTATCGGGCTTGTGCGTATGAAACGGATGGTTCAGGAACACATGGCTCAACAGCAGAACTCCGAGGAGCAGTTAACTCCTGGAAAACTCATCAATCCGAAGGCCTTTACTTCGCAACTGCATGAATTCTTCTCCAGAAACCAGCTCTCGCAGTTCATGGATCAGACCAATCCGCTCTCTGAACTCACTAATAAACGCCGTCTTTCCGCATTGGGACCCGGCGGTTTGACCAGAGAAAGAGCCGGTTTTGATGTTCGCGATATCCATCCCAGCCACTATGGCCGTATTTGCCCGATTGAGACACCGGAAGGTCCGAACGTCGGTTTGATTTCATCCTTGTCTCTTTTTGCGCGGGTGAACAAATTCGGTTTCCTGGAAACGCCTTATCGTAAAGTTCAGAATTGTGTTGTTTCCGACGAGGTCGAGTATTTGACCGCCGATGTGGAAGAAAACTTTGTGATTGCCCAGGCGAATGCACCGTTGAATCCGGATAAATCCTTCAAGAACCAGACGGTCATGTGCCGTTACAAAGGTGAGTCGGAAGAACGCAGACGTGAAGAAATTCAGTACATGGATGTTTCTCCGAAACAGTTAGTCAGTGCGGCTGCCGGTTTGATTCCCTTCCTGGAACATGACGATGCTAACCGTGCATTGATGGGATCCAACATGCAGCGTCAGGCTGTCCCGCTGCTGACTACGGAATCTCCGTATGTCGGTACCGGCTTGGAAAAGAAAGTCGCGTTTGATTCCCGTGCCGTAGTAGCTGCGAAAGCCGATGGTATTGTAGCGGAAGTTTCCAGTAATCAGGTTGTCACAACAACCGACGGATTGCCCCGTGGTGAGACCAAGGACCCGGAACCCCGTGTATATGACTTAGTCAAGTTTCTGTGCAGTAATGCCGGCACCTCCATCAACCAGCGCCCGCTTGTCCGTTCCGGAATGCAGGTTAAGGTCGGGGATGCTCTCGCCGATGGTGCTGCAACCAGTCAGGGTGAACTTGCGCTTGGCAAGAACGTGTTTGTCGCCTATATGCCGTGGAACGGTTACAACTTTGAAGACGCGATTGTTCTTTCCGAACGGTTGGTAAAAGAAGATGTTTATACCAGTGTGCATATTGAGTCTTTTGAAATTCAGAGACGCGATACCAAACTGGGACCGGAAGAAATCACTTGCGATATTCCGAATTTGAGCGAAGATATTTTACGCAATCTGGACTCCAATGGTGTTGTGAGACTTGGTTCCGAAGTCAAACCCGGTGATGTCCTTGTCGGTAAAATCACACCGAAGTCAGAAACCGAGTTGTCACCGGAAGATCGTTTGATGAAAGCGATTTTCGGCGCGAAGGCTTCCGATGTAAAAGATTCCAGCCTGACTGTCAAGGAAGGGCAGGGCGGTATTGTGATGGATGTTCGTATTGAGCATGACAAAGATCCCAATGCCACGACTATGACGAAAGCGGAAATCAAGCGTCGCATTAAGGAAGCCAAAGAAAACTACCGGGATAAGGTTTCCGATTTGATGGATAAGCTGGTAGAAGCTTTGGCTGAAAAGATTCAGGGACAGAGACTGACCGTTCCTGTCTATGATACGGCCGGAACGGAATCCGGCGCGGAACCGGAACTTCTGATTTCCGCTAATCGTCGTGTTACGCATCCGACAGTAGTCAAACTGGCGAACATTTATAAAACTTACCAGATTGAAGACTGCCCGCTGAAGAATGATATTGACACCATCATGAACTCGTTCAAACCCCGTTTTGAAAAGGTGGAACAAGAACGTGATGAGCAGATAGAAATTCTTGAAAACGGTGATGGCGAAGAACTGGGCCAGATCCGGAGAGTTACAGTTTACGTTGCATCCAAACGGAAGATTCAGGTCGGCGACAAGATGGCTGGCCGTCACGGAAACAAGGGTATTGTTTCCCGAATCGTTCCGGTGGAAGATATGCCGTTCCTCCAGGATGGCCGTCCCGTGGATATTGTATTGAATCCTCTGGGTGTGCCGTCCCGTATGAATATCGGTCAGATTTTGGAAACCCATTTGGGCTGGGCAGCATCGATGCTCGGAATCAAAGTAACTACGCCGGTATTTGACGGAGTTACCGAGGAAGAGATTATTGAATTGATGCGTCAGGGTAATGAAAAAGTTGCAAAAGAACTCGGTGAAGATTTCCACTGGGGTTGCAAGCAGCTGGAAAATGGTGAATGGGTATTTGACGGTAAAACAGATCTGTATGACGGACGGACCGGCAATAAATTTGACCAGCGTGTTACCGTTGGTCAGGTGTACATGTTGAAATTGGATCACCTGGTAGCCAATAAGATTCACGCGCGTTCCGTTGGACCGTATTCGCTTGTTACGCAACAGCCGTTAGGCGGACGTTCCATGCATGGCGGACAGCGTTTCGGTGAAATGGAAGTGTGGGCTCTTGAAGCGTACGGAGCTGCGCATACATTGCAGGAAATGCTGACGGTAAAGAGTGACGATGTGACGGGTCGTACCCGCATTTACGACTCCATTGTTCATGGAAAAGATCTGCTGGAACCCGGACGTCCGGAATCTTTCAATGTTTTGTTGAAAGAAATGCAGAGTCTCTGTCTTGACGTGCATACAGCTAAACGTTCAGAAATTCCCAACAAGAATTAATACATCCGGAGGAAGATACCGTGATTGAAAATCGTTATATGAAGGATACCCCGGGTCAGCAGCCCTATCAGCCGTTGAGTGCATTTGAAGCGATTGTAATAAAGGTCGCTTCTCCTGAAACTATTCGTTCCTGGAGCCATGGCGAGGTCAAAAATCCGGAGACATTGAATTACCGTACATTGAAACCTGAAAGAGGCGGCCTCTTCTGTGAAAAGATATTTGGACCGACTCGTGACTGGGAATGCAGTTGCGGTAAATACAAACGTATCAAGCATAAAGATGTGGTTTGTGACCGCTGCGGCGTGGAAGTTACTCTTTCCAAAGTCCGTCGTGAACGTATGGGACATATCGAACTGGCAGTGCCGGTCTCGCATATCTGGTTCTTCAAGTGTATGCCCAGCCGTATCGGACTGATGCTCGATATGACTGCCAAACATTTGGAAGAGATTATCTATTACGAGACATGGGTCGTAACCGATCCCGGCGATACCCCGCTGGAACTCGGTCAGATCATCGAAGCGGACAAGTATGAAGAAACCAAAGAAGAGTACGGCGATTCTTTCGAAGCCGACATGGGTGCTCCCGCTATCCGGAAACTTTTGGAGAGTATTGAACTTGAACCCTTGCGTGCGGAGTTGGAACTCAAGCTCAATAGTACGAAAAACAAAGCGGAACGTCGCAAACTGACCCGAAGATTGCGTCTGGTTGAAGGTTTCATCGCCAGTAATTCCCGTCCGGAATGGATGATTCTTGAAGTGTTGCCCGTGATTCCGCCGGATTTGCGTCCTTTGGTTCATTTGGATGGCGGTCGTATTGCCACATCCGACTTGAACGACCTGTACAGACGTGTTATCAACCGTAACAACCGGTTGAAGAACCTTCTGCAGTTGCATACTCCGGAAATTATTACCCGGAACGAGAAACGGATGCTGCAGGAAGCAGTAGATGCTCTGTTGGATAACGGCAGACATGGCAGATCAGTGAATGGAGCAGGAAACCGTCCGTTGAAGTCACTTAGTGACATGCTGAAAGGTAAATCCGGTCGTTTCCGTCAGAACTTGCTTGGTAAACGTGTGGACTATTCCGGTCGTTCCGTAATCGTTGTCGGTCCGGAGTTGTCGCTTCACCAGTGCGGATTGCCCAAGAAGATGGCATTGACATTGTTCTCACCGTTTATCATCCGTCACTTGAAAGAGCGCGGCAGAGCGCAGTCTGTTCGTGCAGCAACCAGAATGATTGAACGTGGAGAACCGGAAGTTTGGGATATTCTGGAACAGGTGACGAAAGGGCATCCGGTTATGTTGAACCGTGCACCTACGCTGCACAGACTTTCCATTCAGGCATTTGATCCGATTTTGATTGAAGGTTCTGCTATTCGTCTGCATCCGTTGGTTTGTACTGGATACAATGCCGACTTCGATGGTGACCAGATGGCTGTTCACGTGCCGCTTTCCGCAGCCGCACAGCTGGAATGCAAACTGCTGATGCTTTCCACCTTGAATATTTTCTCACCTGCCAACGGAAAACCGATTGCGACTCCGACGCAGGATATTACGCTGGGCATGTATTATCTGACATTGCCGCCGAAAGATGAAAAAATAGTCAAGTCGTTCGTGGATATCAAAGAAGTTTTGTTCGCATACGATTCCGGTTATCTGAAAATTCATGATGCGGTACGGATCCCGAATCCGGACTATGGCGTTGATACTCCGCGTGGCGATAAAGAAAGCCGCTACATTACGACAACTCCCGGCCGTTGTATCTTCAACAGCATTTGGGACAAATGTCTTGGTTTCTGGAATGAAAAACCGAAATATGATGCCAAAGGCAACCGTACTGGCGGTGTCGCAGTTAAGAAAACCATTGGTAAACTGATAGCGGAAGCATACGAATACATCGGTCATGCCAGAACGATTACTCTGTTGGATAATCTGAAGAATCTTGGCTACAAGTATGCAACAATTGCCGGATTCTCCATATCTATTTCCGATATGTCCGTTCCGAAGAAGAAAGCGGAATTGATTGCTGCTGCATTGGCGGAAGTGGAAAAACAGAAAGAAAGCAGAAGAGCCGGCAGCGTTACGGAAGTCGAACTTCACAATAAAATCGTTGATATTTGGACGGCAGTTTCGCAAAATGTTGCGGAAGAGCTGTTCAAAGAGTCCGAAGAAGCGCACCGCAAGAATATCAACCCGGTGTACTCCATGCTGGATTCCGGTGCCCGTGGTAGTAAAGAGCAGATTCGTCAGTTGGCTGGTATGCGCGGATTGATGGCGAAACCGAACGGCGAAGTGATTGAGCGACCGATTTTGTCCAACTTCCGCGAAGGTTTGTCTGTGTTGGAATACTTTATTTCCACACACGGTGCCCGTAAAGGTTTGGCAGATACGGCATTGAAGACGGCAGACTCCGGTTATATGACACGAAAACTGGTGGATGTGGCTCAGGATATTATTTGCCGTTGTGAAGATTGCGGTACCATGAAAGGTATTTGGGTCAGTGCAATCCGGGATGGCGACAAAGAAACCTTGTCGTTGAAAGACCGTTTGATTGGTCGTTTCAGTGCCCAGACCATTCGCGATCCGGTTTATAAGGATCGTTTGATTGTGGAGCAGGGCCAGGAGTTCACTCCTGAAATTGCTGACCGGATTGAAAAATGCGGTATTGGCCGCGTACAGATCCGTTCTGTTCTTACCTGCGATGTTGAACATGGTGTATGCGTTAAATGCTATGGTAAAAACCTGGCTACTGACCGTATGGCGGAAGTCGGCGATGCGCTCGGTATTATTGCTGCCCAGTCGATTGGTGAGCCCGGTACGCAGTTGACCATGCGTACGTTCCACATCGGCGGTACTGCATCCTCCGAACTCAATGTCAATGAGATCAAGGCAAAAGAAGCCGGAACGATTCTTTTTGATGGTTTGCGTACGGTAGAAGCGATGCCGGAAGATGAAAAAGAAGATGACAACACAGCTGAAAAGACTTCTGCAAAGCGCAAGAGAGTGATGCGTGTTGTGAACAATGGTACGATTGTTATTTACGACAGTGCAAAGGCGAAGAAGCTGGAAGCGGAAAAACGCAAAAGCGCTGAAGATGAAGCCCGTGCCATGGGATCTATCGCCAATCCGGACTACAATTACTGGGCGGATGCCGTGAAGGAAGCCGAACTGGAACGTTTCACGCCTGTTATTGGTGCAGAATTGTTCAAAAAAGATGGCGAGAAGGTAAAATCCGGTGAACGGATTGCTTCCTGGAGCCTTTACAATATGCCGATTATCACGGAAGTTGACGGTATTGTTGACTGGGTTGACTTGTTGGAAGGCGTTACGCTGAATCGCAAGAAGAACCCCAGTGGTAAGGAAGAACTCACTGTTGTTGCCCGTGGAGATGGATATCCCCAGATTCTCGTTCGTCAGAGCGATGATGAAAACAATGTAACGAACTATCCGCTGCCTCCTGGAACTCAGGTGCGTGTGCATAAGGGCGACAGAGTTCGTGCTGGAAAAGTCCTGGCAACAATTCCGCGTCAGGCAACCAGAAATAAAGATATTACAGGCGGTCTGCCGCGTGTGTCCGAATTGTTCGAAGCAAGAACTCCGAAGGAAGTTGCTGAAATCGCTACGATCGACGGAGAAGTGTTCATTGACAACAGACAGGGCCGTGCCCGTCGTGTTTTGACTGTTCGCGATTCCTCATCGGGTCTGGAGAAACAGCTTTTGATTCCGGCTACCAAACACCTGCTTGTCAGCAGCGGTGACCAGGTAAAGAAAGGTCAGAAGTTGACGATTGGTTCTATTGTTCCGCAGAAGTTGCTTGAAGTTTGCGGTGCCCAGGAACTGCAGCGTTTCTTAGTGAATGAGGTCCAGGCGGTGTATCGTTCCCAGAACGTTGAAATCAATGATAAGCACATTGAGATTATCATTCGTCAGATGATGTAGAAGGTCCGTATTACAGAGCAGGGCTCCACCCGGTTCCTGCCGAGTGAACAAATTGACCGTGATGAGTTCAATGCTGAAAACGAGCGAGTCCGTCGGATGGGCGGAACGATGGCGGAAGCGGAACCGGTTCTGCTTGGTATTACGAAAGCGGCATTGGATTCAGAAAGTTTCATTTCTGCAGCATCGTTCCAGGATACGACGCGTATTCTTACGGAAGCAGCGACACTGGGAAAAGAAGACGTTTTGAGCGGATTCAAGGAAAACGTGATCACAGGTCACCTGATTCCTGCCGGTACGGGTGTTGATAAGTTCCAGCACTTGCGTATTGTCAAGAAAGGACAGGAGATTCTGCCGGAACCGGATGTATTTGCGTCTGAAGACGGGGAACAGAAAGTACAGGAGCCTGGTCAGGAAAGTATCGACTTTGAAGACGATGAAGAAGGCGAATTTCCCGGTTCTTTAGAGGTGGACGATGACGGATTGGAATTAGACGATGAGTCTTCGGACATTTTATCGGATGATTTCGATGATGAGTCATTTGCCACGGACGATAAGATGGATGAATTTTGAAAAAAAATAGAAAAAACATAAAAAACAAACCAAAATACATTTGATTAAGACGAATTTGGTGCTATATTATAAGGCTAATTCGTTTTAATCACAATGTAAAGTAAGACAGGTGAAAAGGAAAAAATATGCCGACAATTAATCAGTTGGTCAGAAGCGGTCGCAGACCGAAAGTCAGCAAAAGCAAAAGCAAAGCGCTTCAGCAGTGTCCGCAACGTCGTGGTGTATGCCTTCAGGTAACCACCAGAACCCCCAAAAAGCCGAACTCGGCTATGCGTAAAATTGCCCGTGTCCGTTTGACCAACGGCATCGAAGTGACTGCCTACATCGGCGGTGAGGGCCACAATCTTCAGGAACACAGTGTAGTCCTGGTTAAGGGCGGTCGTGTTCGTGACCTGCCAGGCGTGCGTTATCACGTTGTCCGTGGTGCGCTGGACAGTCTTGGCGTTGACGGACGCAAGCAGGGTCGTTCCAAATATGGTGCAAAACAGGCGAAAGCCGGCGATGCAAAAGGCAAAAAGAAGTAATTTTATTACGGAGAGAACGTATAAAGTATGAGAAGACGTAAAACCACGAAGCGGGATCTTATTCCCGATGTCAAATATGACAGTGAACTCGTTGCCCGTTTAATCAATATGCTGATGCGCAGAGGTAAAAAATCTGTTGCACAGAAGATTGTTTACGGTGCATTTGATATTATCAAAGGCAAAAAGAAAGATATGGAGCCGCTGGATGTTTTTTCACAGGCTCTTGAAAATGTCAAACCCAAACTGGAAGTCAAATCCCGTCGCGTCGGCGGTGCCACTTATCAGGTTCCTATTGATGTTCCTGCTGACCGTCAGGTTGCTCTTGCTATTCGCTGGATCGTAACTTACTCTCAGGGCAAAAAAGGACGCAGCATGATGGATGCGCTCGCCAGTGAACTGATGGATGCATTTGACAATACCGGTTCTTCCGTGAAGAAGAAAGAAGATACCCACAAGATGGCGCAGGCGAACAAAGCTTTTGCGCATTACAAATGGTGATTTTCCGGATGAAAGTTCGCGAAAGCGTCAGTCAGTTGAAATTTTATGAATGAGCATGTTATAAATCAAGACTACAGAGAGGCCGCGGGTCGTACTACGCCGCTTCAGGATTACCGTAATATCGGAATCATGGCGCATATTGATGCCGGTAAGACCACGCTCTCTGAACGTATTCTTTACTACACCGGAAAAAGCCACAAACTCGGAGAAGTCCATGAAGGCGCTGCTACCATGGATTGGATGGTGCAGGAACAGGAACGCGGAATCACGATTACGTCAGCCGCTACTACCTGTTTCTGGAAAAAACACCGTCTCAATTTGATTGATACCCCGGGGCATGTGGACTTTACTGCCGAGGTTGAACGTTCTCTCCGCATCTTGGACGGGGCAGTCGCAGTTTATTGTTCTGTCGGCGGTGTTCAACCCCAGTCTGAAACCGTTTGGCGTCAGGCTATGAAGTACAAAGTACCGGTGATAGCGTTTGTCAACAAGATGGACCGGACCGGAGCAGACTACTACAAAGTGCTTGGCGATTTGCGCAAGAAACTGGGTGCCAATTCCGTACCGGTTGCCATTCCTATCGGGGCGGCAGATACTTTTCAGGGGAACATTCAGCTTATCGATATGAAGGCGTATCGGTATTTACCCGATCCGACGAGCGGTAATGATGATGGTTCCCTGGTAGAAGAATTCGATATTCCCGCCGATATGCAGGAGAAAGCCCGGGAACAGCGGGAAGTCATGATTGAAACTCTGGCGGACGTCGATGACGACATTGCCGAGCTCTATCTGAACGGTGAGGAACCGGATGCTGTTATGATCCGCAAAGCTATGCGTAAAGCCGTGCTTGCCGGTAAGATCGTTCCCGTTTTCTGCGGTACCGCTTTCAAGAATAAAGGTGTTCAGCTTCTCTTGAATGCGATTGTGGATTTCCTGCCTTCTCCGCTTGATATCTGGGATGTCAAAGGCATGAATCCCGTCTCCGAAAAAGAAGAAATCCGTCATTGCGGCGATTTCCAGCCGTTCTCCGCTCTGGTATTCAAGGTTATGACCGACCCCTTTGTAGGGCGTCTTGCGTTTACCCGTATTTATTCGGGCACAGCCATGAAGGGCGCAACGGTTTTCAATCCGCGTACGAAACGGAAAGAGCGTTTGGGACGTCTTCTTCAGATGCATGCCAACAGCCGTCAGGAGCTTGACGAGGTTTATTCCGGAGATATTTGCGGTATCGTAGGGTTGAAAAATTCGACTACGGGAGATACGCTGAGCAGTGAAGAACAGCCGATTGTTTTGGAAGCTATGACTTTCCCCGATCCTGTTATTTCCATTGCGGTTGAGCCGAAAACGGTTGCGGAACGCGACAAATTGTATGCGGCTTTAGGTTCTTTGTCGGATGAAGATCCCACGTTTACGATGCACAGCAATGATGAAACGGGTCAGACGATTATTTCCGGAATGGGTGAGTTGCACCTTGAAATTATCATGGACCGTTTGGTTCGTGAGTTCCGGGTACAGGCTACATCCGGGAAGCCGGAAGTAGCGTATCGTGAGGCGATACTTGGTCCTGCGACAAGTGATTCCAAGTTTGTTCGTCAGACTGGCGGTCATGGACAGTACGGACATTGCGTATTGAATCTTACGCCTGGTGAACGCGGTTCCGGTATCGTAATTGAGAACAAGATTGTAGGTGGAGCGATTCCCAAGGAATACATAAAGCCGATAGAACAGGGAATCCGGGAAGCGGCAGCTACCGGAGTACTTGCGGGTTATCCTCTTGTTGATTTCAAGGTTGAAATCGTGGATGGTTCTTATCACCCGGTTGACTCATCGGAAATGGCGTTTAAGATTGCCGCATCGATGGGTATCAAGGATGCTGCGAAGAAAGCCGGAGTGGCTCTTCTGGAACCGATTATGAAAGTTGAAGTTACATCCCCTGAAGAGAACATGGGAGATATCATAGGCGATGTTACGAGTCGTCGTGGAACGATTGTGAATGTCGAGACTACAGACAATGTAGTACGAGTTCATGCGAACACGCCGCTTTCCGAGTTATTTGGATATGCGACAGCGATTCGTTCTCTGACGAAAGGCAGAGCTTCCTATACGATGGAGCCGAGCCATTTTGAACCTGTACCAAAAGCAATACAAGAGAAAATCGAGGAGAAATCCAAAAAATGACCACAAAAAACACAACAAAGCCTGTGCAGAAGCAGAAAATCCGCATTAAGTTGCAGGCTTTCGAACACCGTATTCTGGATCAGGCAGTTTCCGAAATTCTGAATACGGCGAAACGTACTGGCGCTTTAGTAGCGGGTCCCATTCCGCTGCCGACAAGAATTGAGCGTTTCACAGTGAACCGTTCCCCGCATGTGGACAAGAAGTCCATGGAACAGTTTGAGATTCGCACACACAAGCGCCTGATGGACATTATCAATCCGACAGCGAAAACGGTAGATGAGCTGAAGAAGCTGTTTCTTCCTGCCGGTGTTGATATTTCCTTGAAGATTGGCTGATTGAACAGGAAAGTCAAGTAAACCGGGGCTTTCTGCAAGAATTAACATCCGGTTTGTTTCGGCACCAAGGTCTCTCGTTTCCGATAGGGATATGTGCCTGAAAGGAGCATTATGAAAGGTTTGATCGGAAAGAAAGTCGGAATGACACAGATTTACGACGAGAAAGGTGTCCTGATTCCCGTTACGGTAGTGGAAGCAGGTCCCTGCAAAGTCGTAAGTGTCAAGACAGTAGAAAAGGACGGCTATCAGGCTGTTCAGGTTGGTTTTGGCGTAAAGAAGGCCAAAAATGTATCAAAGGCGGTAAAAGGACAGCTTGCGAAGGCTGGAATTACAGAGAATCTGCCTGCGGTTATCCGTGAATTTCGTATGTCTGAAGGCGAGAGCTACGAAGTCGGTTCTGAATTGAAGGCTGACATTTTCGCAGCGGGCGAATTTCTGGATGTAACCGGTATGACGAAAGGTCGTGGTTTCTCCGGCGTCATGGTCCGTTTCCATTTTAACGGTGGTCGTGATGGACATGGTGGTGGCTGGCACAGAAAACCAGGTTCAATCGGATGCCGTGAGAGTCCGGGTAACGTTATGAAAGGCAAACGGATGGCAGGACAGCTTGGCAGCGAAGTCAGAACTGTCCAGAACCTTAAAATTGTAAAAGTCGATGCAGCGGACAATCTTATTTTTGTCAGCGGTGCGATTCCCGGTCCTAACGGCGGCTTGGTTCTTGTGAAAAAGGCCAAAAAGAAATAATCAACCGATAACTGACAGGTGATAAAAATGTCCAAAACGATTGATATACTCAATTTGAAAGGTGAGAAAGTTGGCGATTACGAGATCGCTGATTCTGCTCTTGAACTCGAAAAAGGTACTCAGGCTGTACATGATGTTATCGTTTCTTTCCTGAACGAATGTCGTGCCGGTACCGCTTCTACTAAGACACGCGCCGAAGTATCCGGCGGCGGTAAGAAGCCCAGACGTCAGAAAGGACTTGGCGGTGCCCGTGCTGGTTCTACCCGTAACCCGGTGTGGACTCATGGTGGTGTTGCCTTTGGACCGAAACCGCGTGATTATTCGACCAAGGTCAATGCGAAAGTCAAGAAATTGGCATTGAAGCGTTCCTTCTCTGATTTGGTTAATGAAGGCAATGTCATAGTAGTTGATAAATTTGCATTTGATACTCCGAAGACAAAAGAAGCTGTTGCCGCATTCAAGGCGCTCAGTGCCGATGGCAAAATTCTTTGCTTAGTTGACGAATATACCGAAAATGCTATGCTTGCGACAAACAACATTCCTACAGTTTTCCTGATTAAGGCAACCTGTGCGAATACTTTCCAGATTGTTTGGGCGAACAAGCTGGTCTTCACAAAAGCCGGTCTTGATGCATTCATCAAGCGTATCGGATGAAAGGAAATTCAAAAATGGCAAAATCCGCATACGAAACAATCATTCATCTGATGATGACTGAAAAAAGTACTCTTATGAAAGAGCAGAACCAGTACGCGTTCAAAGTTGCAGCCAAAGCGAATAAGTTCCAGATCGCAGCTGCAGTTGAGAGCATCTACGGCGTCAAGGTCAAATCCGTCAATACTATGAACTATAATGGCAAGCCCAAACGTGCCGGCCGTTCTCCGATGGTTGGTCGTCGTTCCAATTGGAAAAAGGCAGTGGTCACACTGTCTGAAGGCACCATTGAGATGGCATAAGGAGTCAGGAAAATGGCAATCAAATCATTTAATCCCACGACAAAAAGCCGTCGCTTTATCACAGTTCTGGATTATTCCGAATTGACCGATAAGGCTCCCGAAAAATCTCTTTGCAAAGGCCTTCGCAGCACTGGCGGCAGAAATAATCTCGGACGCATGACCTCCCGTTTCCGTGGAGGCGGCAACAAACGTCTCTATCGTATGGTTGATTTCAAACGTGCAAAAAGAGATATGAATGCTGAAGTTATCGCATTGGAATATGACCCGAATCGTTCAGCTTTTATCGCATTGATCCAGTACACGGATGGCGAAAAAGCATATATTCTGGCTCCCAATGGCCTGAAAATCGGCGCAGTTGTCTGCAGTGGCGCCAATGCTGAAATCAAGCCCGGAAATGCTCTTCCGCTCCGCAATATCCCGGTCGGTACAGAAATTCACAATATCGAATTTGTACCCGGCAGAGGCGGCAAAATGGTACGTGCAGCCGGACAGTCTGCTATACTCCGCAGTAAAGACGGTGAATACGCACAGGTTAAACTTCCGAGTACTGAAGTCCGCATGGTCCATCTGGATTGCTATGCAACAATCGGTAAAGTCGGTAATCTTGACCACATGAATGTTTCTCTCGGCAAAGCCGGTAAGAAACGTTATCTCGGGATTCGCCCGCACGTCCGCGGTGTTGTTCAGAACCCGATTGACCACCCCATGGGCGGTGGTGAAGGTCGTTCTTCCGGCGGCGGTCATCCGCAGTCACCTTGGGGACAGCTTTCCAAGGGTCTCCGTACACGTCATCCGAAGAAAACCAGCAAGAAGTTCATTGTTGAACGCAGGAGTAAGTAAGCTATGGCAAGATCAGTTAAAAAAGGTCCTTTTGTGGACTACTACTTGATGGAAAAAATTGAAAAACAGGAAAAAGCCGGCGGAATGAAAAAGCCGATCCAGACTTGGTCCAGACGTTCGATGATCCTTCCTGAATTTGTGGGCTATACCTTCAATGTTCACAATGGAAAGATTTTCGTTCCTGTTTTCATCACTGAAAACATGGTCGGACACAGACTTGGTGAGTTCGCTCCCACCCGTACCTTCAAAGGTCACGGCGTTATTTCCGGTAAAACTGTCTGATATTTTTCTGCAGATTTTTACTTCAACGGAGTATCGGGTCATCCCCGGTGCTCCGTTTTTTTCTTTGGGTAAAAAAAGCGGTCCGAACGCTGTTTGTTTATGCGTCCGAACCGTGATTGCTTTCGGGAAATGGGAAATGTTCCGGCATACCGATTGTGCCGGAAAAGAATTTCAAAGGGTATACTTCTCCGCCGGAGTTACCGGTGTATCCAAAGAAACATTCCGCATGGTATTGACGGCAAAACGGAGATCGGTCATCAGTTGATTCCTGGTTTCTTCTGTATTTGCAGCCTGTATCAAGTTATAAAGCGGATATACAGAGGAAATTTTGTTTTCCCCGACAATAGATTTTGTGGGAATGAACTCCGCTGCCGTTAATTTTGTACCTGTTTCATCTTTTTCAAAAGTAATAGTGACCAGTCCCCCGAGTGCTTTGACGTCGGCTTCCGTTTCGCTGATCTTTTTTCCCGGGGTACAGGTTAAATTGCCTAAGGACCAGAAAATGGGAACATCCGCTGAAAGCTCCGTTTTCTGTAAAACGTGGGGATGATTTCCGATAATCAGATCGGGTTTGAAACTCTGGATTTTGGATACAAGGAATTCCGTATACGGGTCCGGGGTCAAATTATACTGTCCGCCACTGTGCATCAGCAAGATGACAAAATCGGCTTTTAGTGCCCTTGCAGCCTTGATATCGGCTTCCAATTGTCTCAGATATGGTTCACTGGCCGCTTCTACATGATTTTTTGTTATATTGGCGGAAATCGTATCAAATGTATCGAGCAGGTGGACGGAACCCGGCAGCGTTTCCTGCGGCATGAACAGATTGACTGCGTATGCTTCTTCATCTTTCAGAAAATGGTGATTGGCAAACGCATTTGTGCCATAAGTCCAGGAGAGAAATGCGAAACGAATGCCATTGATTTCCCGGATACAGGGGGTATCACGTTCTTCTTTTGTCCGTGCGGTACCGGTATGATCAAGCCGGATGGAATCCAGAAAATCCAACGTCGCTTTCAAGCCCGGTAATTCCCGGTCAAGACAGTGGTTATTGGCGGTAGAAACGAGGTCAAATCCGGCATTTTTGATTTCGTATGCGAGTTCTTCCGGTGAATTGAAACAGTATAGTTCGTGAGTATATCCGAATTTTTCTCCTGCGAAAGGCGATTCCAGGTTTCCGACAAGGTAATCTGCTTTGTTCAAATGGGGTATAATTCTTTGAAACAGGGAGCTGAAATCGTATCCTGAATTCGTTTTGCATGCTTCCTGCTGAGCGTAGTCGCAAAGCAGGTCACCGGTAAAAGTTATGGTAGTCTGACACATAATGCAATCCTGTATTTCATCTGATTCGTTGTAATTTATTTGCGAAAATGATAACACACTATACTTCAATCGTTGATTTTTTCAAGGTAATCCCGGAAAAAGTTTAAAAAAGCATTGTTTTTTTGTTTTTTGATTTGCATTTTTTCTGAAACGGGATATAGTAATCAGGTTATTTTCAGTGCACCCGTAGCTCAGCTGGATAGAGCGATTGCCTCCGGAGCAATAGGTCGTGAGTTCGAATCTCGCCGGGTGCACCATTTTTTTTGCGTGATTTGATGGTGATGTAAAAAATGCGGATTCTTGTTATCAGCGGGTCGCCCCGTGCTGTTTCTTTGGAAAATACAGACATTTCTTTGCCGCGTCCCGGCGGTTTTGTAGAAACAGTGCCCGCAAATTCCTGCAGTGAACGTTTGGCAGATGCCTTTATTCTCGGTGCCTCAGAGAGTGGTCACGTGTGTGTGAAACATACTCTTTCCAAATTGCGGCATATTAATCCTTGCCGTGCCTGTTATGGATGTCTCCGGACCGGTAAATGTGTTCAACCGGACGATATGCAGGTGTTATACCCTGAGTTTGATAACGCGGATGCCGTGCTTTTTGTTTCGCCCCTTTATTATGCGACAATTCCTGCACAGGTACTGGCGATTATCAATCGTCTTTATCCCTATTGGATTGACGGGATCCGGTATCCGAAACTTCAGGGCGCAGGTGTGATAGGTGTTTGTGCGGACTACGGACAGTCATGGACCTTATTTGATCAGACATGGCACAGCATTTTCGGTGAAATCGGCTGGTCTGAAAAAGGAATTCTGCATGCGCCCCGTTTCCTGGAACACGAAGAAGAATATTTGAAAGCAGCATACCAGTTCGGTAAGCTCTTTTAACAATCGTCAATATAGGAGTACTCAGAATGAACAATTCAGTAAAAACTTTTGTGACCGCATGTTCGCTTTCCTCCGCCGCGTTGTTATCAGCAACAGATGTGACCTGTTCTTTCGCCAAGGATGCATGGAATCCGGATGATTGGCAATTGGTCCGCAGCCCGCGTTGGCAGGAAATGTCCCACTGGGTTCAAAAAGAGGATCATATCGCCAATTTCATGCCGGACGACATTAAACCTGAAGATATGCAGATGGGACGTGACCGCACAGGTGAGACGTATATCAGCATGCTTTGGAAGAAACCGATGACTCAAAGTGTCAAAGTGACGACAGTATGTGTTTTTGACAGCCGGATGGCGCCGTTGATTGTGTTTTCCAAGGAACTTACGCCAATTCATCACGAGCATATAGAAGTCGTGCTTTACGACCATGGCGTGAATATCTGGCATCACTTTTTCAAGGATGGTAAGCCATCCTGGAAACTTATCGGTTTTATTGATGCAGATTTGAAAATCGGTGAAAAACATGAACTCGCCGCAACGCTCTATTTTACAAAAAAAGGCCGTTTCCTGTTAGTCGAGTGTGATGGTCATTCTTTCGGCAGCCGCATCGCGGACGATTGGCCGGAAACCTATTATGTCGGGTTCACTGCTTGCGAAGGGCAGAACCGTTTTTACAATTTCAAGATTGAATCTCCGAAGATGACACCGGTTTGGCAGGAACGTCTTTCAGACTGAATTGAGCCAGAATGCCCTTCCGGTGAAACGGGAGCATAATGTTCCCTGTTATCGCAAGAGTGTCTTCTCCGGTGAATAGAGGGGATTGAGAGCCCCTTTGATGCAGCCGATTATGAATTTGCAGCCAGCCCGTTCCCGGGCTGGCTTTTTTTGGTGCGCCTTGCGAGCGCACGTTCCAATGCGTGCGCTGCAACCCCCTTTTATACAATGATTCCGGCGGTGATCTGGTACTCCGTGTCGTACTTCTTCTGATTGGTAGTGCTTACGCCGACGTAACAAATCGTACCTTCGACGAAAGTCAGCTTGCTGGTGAAGGCGTCCGCCGCGGCATCGTAATTGAGCGCAATCGTTTTGCCTTTCTCGTTCACACAAGTAATTTTCAATTCTTTGCGGTCGTAAGCCGTGGCGGTAACGGAATCCAGTTCCAAAGAGATTGCGCCGGACTTGTCAAGTTCCAGTTTCACGAAATCGGAGGTGTCGCTGAATCCGACCCAGCCGTTAATATCGGCTTTATCCAGTGCGATTGCATCCTTATTCTGAACCAGTTTCCACGTGTCATCGGAGTTATCGCCCGCCTCCGGATAGAACACGGTTGCATCGTTCAATTGGAAGGAATAATCTGCATTACCGCCTTTCTTTGCATTCGTGGAAGTAACTCCGATATAATAAGTTCCGGCTGCCAGCTGAAGGTCTT
>CALCCZ010000028.1 GCA_937900075.1 uncultured Lentisphaeria bacterium | reverse complement strand
TATTGAATGTCGAGAATAAACAAGCATGGATATCTGCAATAGGAGCTTGCACTGTTATTTATAAAAATGAAGATGTGGCCTCTCTATATCGCGATAAAGTAATTAATATAATCATTACTAATATAATTCAAATTATTGTTATTTTTTTTAATATTTGATTATAATAATTAATTAAACTATCTTTATCAATTGTCGTAGATACTTGAAAAATTTTTTCATATTCGCGCCTCTGATCGCGGTTTTTTGTATTCACGCAACGGAGAAAATGCCGACTTGTCCTGAGGTCTTTGCCGCATTGCCGACGGTCTGTGCCGTGGATCGCGAGTATCAGATCATGATTCCCGTTCGCGCCGAAACGTTGATGTGGGCAAAAGTCGGGGATGAGTGCTTTTATGACGAATCCAACGGCATTATGCGTTCCGCGACTCAAGTCCACCGGATCACCGTGCCGGCGGAACTTTTGGACCGCGAGAAGCGTTACACCATTCATTGGCGGAAAATCATTCAGCGCAAGCCGTATTTCACCCAGACGGAAAACGAGGGATGTGCATCTTTCGCCTTCCGTCCCGTCGCACCGGATGCCTCGGAACTTTACATTTATCAACTGGCGGATACCCATTCGCTCATTGCCGAACCCATCCGTGCCGCCCGTTACTGGCAACAGCAGGGAAAGCCGCTGGATCTTTTAGTGATGAATGGCGATATGCCGAATGACTGCGGAACGCTTGAAAACATCGCCGCCCCTTATCAGGTTTCCGGGGCGGTTACCCGAGGCGAAATTCCCGTCATCTATGCTCGCGGCAACCACGATTTGCGGGGCGTGCTCGCGGAAAAGTACGCGGAACTTACGCCGTCGTCGCAGGGGCGCACCTACTATACCTGGCGGGTCGGCCCGATATGGGGCGTTTCTCTGGATTGCGGCGAAGACAAGATGGATGATCACCGCGAATACGGTCATACCGTCTGCTGTCACGCTTTCCGTCAGCGGGAAACGCGATTTTTACAGGAACTTGCCCGAAAAAGCGACGAGGAGTTTGCCGCATCGGGTGTGAAACTCAAAATCGTACTTTGCCACGTCCCTTTTGCGGAAAAGTCTCTGCCGCCTTTTGATATCGAAGAAGATACTTATCGGGAGTGGTGCCGGATATTGCGCGAGAGCGTGAAACCGGATCTGATGCTGTCCGGACATAAGCATCGATGCTATGTGACGCTTCCGGGGGAGGAAAAAGATCACAAGGGACTTCCCTGTCCATCAGTGGTCGGCTGTAAGCCGGAACGAAGCAAAGACCCGGCGGCGCAGCACTATGTCGGGACGGCGTTGCATTGGCGGGATTTGAAGTCTTTTTCACCGACGACGCCGGGCGCGTGCGGGGGAGTGCCGTCATCCAAGAATAACCGTTTTTCAGTATCAATGCGTTGTGATTTCCGCACCCGGCTACCGGATGGGCGACGATTGCAGGTTCAGCAAAGATGACAACGCGCTCAAAATCGCCAAACTCGGCAAACTTGCGTAGGGAAAAAGTAAATGGAAAACTTTGACTGCGTCAAGCCGGAAATGACGGAGTGCGTTATTCCCGAAGCCAAAGGGGAAAGTTGTTACATCGACTGTTCGTCGGATGACATTTGCCCGACCTACAAGCATAGTGGTTTTTCTTTTTTATCAAACGGATAGATGTTATGGGAGCAATTACAACTTCGTTCGCATCTTCCGCAGGAACAGCGACAGATTCTGCGGGGTGGTTTGGCAGTTGTATTTTTCGAGTTCGTCCGCCATTTCCCGAAGTGTCCATTTTTTGCAATGCCACGCCCGAATCTGATCGGCATAGGGCGCCAGTTTGCTGTGATGCGGACCGTTTTGATAACTCCGGCGGTTTCGCCGGACACTTTTCAGATATTCAGCATAGATCTGCGCCGGACTTGCGTACCAAAGCTTCGTTTCCTCCCGTTCCAGAAGACGATATGCGTCGGAACGGTAAAAGGTCAACAGCGCCTGTTTCAATGCCATTTGCCGATCTTCCCGAAGCAAAGTCGTGATCCTCGCCACTTTGCCCGGAATAAAATCGCCAAGGGCTTGTGAATTCATTGCTTCGAGCATGGAATCACCTCCGTCTGCACATATTCCAAAAACAACATGGATTTTGCCGTATGAAACAAGATTTGATCCGCCAGCACAAATGTTTTCAGTCGCCGCAAAACCGTAGCCCGGTCGGCGGTTCCGTTTTCCAAGGCATTGAGACACACATAAACCCGGTCATCGGCGACCGGACCACGCACCAGGTCGAAATGATGCTCAAACGTCGTGTCCTGCCGGTTTGCCATAACAAAATCCAACCAGTTGCGATCTGCTTTCAAAAAGGTTTTTACCGTGAGTTCGGGATTTGTGAATAAAGAATCAGGGACCTCGAAAACCGTCACCGCGCCATTGGGCGCTTTGGTCTGCCGGGCTCGGATCACCGCCCAGCGCCGCGCCTGTTCCATACTGGAAGTCGTATAGAATCCGTTGCCGAAATCGCCAACTCTTGACGACGTCAGAATTTTCGGATTCCGCACTTCTGCATAACTGCCGTGGTACAACTTCATATTCTCTCTCTCCGGACTAAAAAACGCTCCATTTCGCCGATCAGCTGGTTGCGTCCAAGAGTGTGCAATATGTCATAGTTTTCCTGCAAAAAATCCAGTAATCCGGTGTCCTCAAAATACTCTGCGACCTTGGCTCCGGACACTCCGAGTTTCGTTTTATACGCCTCAATGCAGAAAGCCATAAACTCCGCTTTCATTTCATCCAAGGTCACAACATTTTCCATTGGCACGCCCCCTCTTCTTCTTCAATATAGTCTGCAACCGACAACTTTTCAAGTGAAAAATCAAGTCTTGTCAATTCATTTTATCCAACAAGGCGTTTTATTGATGCACGCACATACACCGAATAAGAGAAAAAGTCTTAACTGCCACTTGTAAAATCGTATTTTTACCGTTATGTTTTTCTTTATCAGGCGGTGTAATAAGTCGGTCATGAGGATCGGCTCACGGGCTGATGGCTGATTTAGCATCGAAAAAACTTCCCCAAAAGTTCCCCGTTTTGGTCATGTCGCATTATGTAAGAGAATGTGCCATAACGTGTTGTTTTGAGTAAGGGAAGCCGTAAAAAGTCATTGCGCAAGCAAGGACTTCGAAGGCTGTCCCGCCGTAGCCTTGGCGGAGGCGGACGCGTACAGATCGCGGATGCATCGCCGACCGCGCCACAAAATCATTCCTTTCAGTGCGGCAAATTCGTGGTACAGTTTCATATTCCCAGCTCTCTGAACTAAAAAACGCTGATTTTAAGCAATGCCCTTGGTTGTTGCCCAAAAAAAACGATTTTTTGAGCAATCAAGGTTGACGTTGCGCAAAAAACGCGCTATATTGAGCATTGGGTTTGAATACAACAATCATTTTCTATTGAAATGTGCTGAAAATGGAAAAAAAAACATTGGCTTTTCTTCCTCCATCGGTGGAACTTGAGACAAAAAAAAGTTTTGAAACGTCTAAATGATGCCAATCGGGAATTGGCGTTGCTGAACGGATTTTCCAGAACGATCCCCAATCAGTATGTTTTAATTCGGGCATTGAGTTTACAAGAAGCAAAAGACAGTTCGGAAATCGAAAGCATCATTACAACAACGGATGAACTGTATCAGGCAGAACTTTTTAAAAGGGCGACGATTTCCCCCCAGGCAA
>CALCCZ010000027.1 GCA_937900075.1 uncultured Lentisphaeria bacterium | reverse complement strand
CCCTTTCCCGCAAGATGGCGATGATGCGGCGCGAGAGGTCTCCGTACAGCTCGTAGTTGGACGAGCAGAAGATGAGGTCGCCCCGCGGATACTCGCGGTCCTTCAGCTGATAGTACGGCGTGCCCCGGGGAATGCCGAGCGCCTTGAACTCCGGCGACATGGCGACGCAGCACCCGTCGTTGTTCGAAAGGACGGCGACCGGCTTGCCCTTGAGCCTGGGATTGACGACCCGCTCGCACGAGACGTAGAAGTTGTTCCCGTCGACCAGCCCGACAAGTCTTCCCGAACGCTGGCACGCCGCGCTCATTGTCCGCAGAACCGGTGAATGCAGGCGATGACCTTGCCGAAGCAGTCGAGTTCCTGCCCCGGCTTGAGCACGATCGTCGGATAGTTCGGATTCGCCGCTTCAAGGGCGACGAAGCGGTGGCGACGGCCGTCCTTGCCCGTCTTGAGTCCCGTACGATACGTCTTGACCGTGAACTCTCCGTCAACGGACGCGATGATGATGTCGCCGTCTGCCGGAGAAAGCGACCGGTCGACCACCAGGAGGTCCTTGTCGCGGATGCCCGCGCCGATCATCGAGTCGCCCTCGACCCGCACGAAGAACGTCGCCGCCGGACGCTTGATCAGCTTCTCGTTGAGATCGAGCGGCGGTTCCAGATACTGTTCGGCTGGCGACGGGAAGCCGCAAACTGCCGGGGATAACATCAGTTGCATCCCCTCATTATCGGATTTCATAATCGGGTGTCCTTTTACCTGCGTAAATGTTCGTTAAAATACTCTTCCACCTGATGGTAAACAGTAATTCCAGCCGAAGACTTGATTGCCTTCAAATTGATTCTGTCAAACATCATTTTCAATGGTTTCAGCTGGATAGACAGCATTTCAGGAGACGGATTCTGTTTTTCTATCTTGTTGGCGGTCTCGACAATATCAATAAGAACTTTGACCTGCTCATGTTCGAGGATATCCTCGGATGAAATCTCCGGTTCGACTCTGTCACTGTCATGTTTCCCGAAGAGATCCCCGAAAATAAGGGAGAAAAATAACAAATCTTTCCACATACGCCACCTTTACTTTCTTTTTTATTTCCGGAACCAAACATAAATTGTCTTTCCTCACTGTTTAGTATACATCGAAGAAACAAATTTTGCAAATAAGGAATCGGGCTGTTTCTTTTTTTTTATTCCATATCTTTCTGGAATCTGCAGGAAACAACGGAGAAGAATATCTCCTGCGAGTGTGTTGTTTGCCCTGATGCAAACGTTTTGCACAGGGATGCGTCGCCACCGGCGGCTTCCCCTGCGATGGGTTCGGGCCGTCCCATTGGGACTTTGGGTGGAAAATGCCGGATGTTGCTCGAGATTGCTCTGGGCGAGATGGGAAAATAGGACCTATAGGACCTATAAGACCTATTTTTATCTGTGCCGGGAAACTCCGGCGTTTATCGTACAGCATTCTATTCCGCCCCGTTCCTCTTCTCTCACCTATCCGCTATTCCCTATTTTCCTGTCCGATTACGCAAATCGTGCCATTTTCTTCAGGCATGATAAAAAAAATACATTGAAAACATCAAAAACAATGTTATGTTACGCTATTGTACAGCGATATTTCATGTTTCTTTAAGGTTGCTGAAAAAAATATAAGGATAAACGGAATGAAATCAAATTCTTTTTTGCTGACATCGCGTTTCTGGGGTTGTGTCTGTCTTCTTTTCGGAAACGCTATTGGCGCGGCAATGCTGGTCATGCCGATTACAATGGGATTATCCGGTTTTTTTCCTTCTGTGATTCGTTGCGTCATAACCATGGTCATGTCACTGTTTGCCGCGTTTGTACTGGTAGATGAATCGGCCTCCATAAAAGAAGAGTTCTTCGATTCCCCGAAAATACTGGAAAAACTGTTCCCCGGAAGCTGGCAGATATTGAGTTCTTTGCTCCTCTTCCTGTTTTTTACAGCACTCCTTTCAGCATACGTAGTAGGCGGGGCCAAGGTAATTTGCGATTTGCTGGACATTGATGGCGGTTCCGCTTGGATTTCACTCATCTTCGGACTTGTTATGGCTTTTATCGTCAGTTGCCGTTTAACGTGGGTGGAAGTCTGTAATACCCCGTTTACCATTCTGATTTTTCTCTCGTTCTTTTATCTGCTCGCCTGCTGTTTTCCCAATGCGGATTATACGAGATTGTTCTATTCCGACAATCTGTACGCCTTTTACACCATGCCGATTATTGTTGCGGCTATGGGGTTCCACAACGTGATTCCCTGCATGTATCTGGCATTGGACCGGGATACCCGGCAACTCCGGACAAGTATTGTCATAGCCTTGAGTCTTGTAGTGTTCCTGCTCATTGTCTGGGGATTCGCCACAATCTCAGCCATACCGATTTCCGAAGAACCAACGAAAGGAGCCGTGCTTTTTACCTCCGACAAAATACTGCCCTCCGCCTGCCGCTCCTTTCTGGCAACACAATATTGCAATTCACCGGTAACCCTTCCGTTGGGTAATATTGTCCATTTTCCGGGTGTATTGCTGACGGGAATCTGTTTTTCACTTTTAGCATTGATTACTTCCTATTTCGGGGTTGGACTCAGCATCAAGGGAACCGTACGGGATATTCTGCTCCATGGTATCAAATATGACAACCGGGCACTGTGTCTCCTATTAGCGTTTGGTCCTTCCATTCTGATTGCCATATTTTGTCCCGGCTCATTTATCAGTGTAATGAGCAATGTCGTCGGGCCGCTTTATGTCCTCATTTTTATCACTTTGCCCTGTATTTTGGCAATTCGTAACCACGCCTATCCGGTATGGAAGCGGATTCTCGGTATCGTATTCCTGATCATTTCCTGTCTGACCATACTGTTGAATTTCTGTTCCAATTTCGGACTTCTGAAAATTCAGTCGGAAGCGGAAAAGGAATATCGGGAAACGTATATTGAGACGAAATCCTGACGAAAAGCGTGTCAAGGCAACCGGATTTTCCGGAAAAAGTTGAAAAACCGGATATTTTTTCTCAAAACAGCGAGTATTTGATTTGACAACGGCATTTATTCTGATTAAATTATCGTTAATAATTAGTTCAACCATGAATCCCCACGAATGTTTAATATAAAGGAAAAAACTATGAAACGAACGTTAATCGGTTTGTTCGGCGGTTTCATAGGCACCTTGTGCGCTATGACTCTTGTTGCAGCTGAACCGGCACCTCTGCTCGATTTCGATTTCGCCAAATGTTCCGGCGGAATCGTCAAAGACAATGCTAACAGCGGAATTTCCATTCAGGTCGGCGATGCCGTCAAAAATGGAGCATTAAACCTGAAAGCCGGTGACAACTTTACTCCCGTGGATCAGGCAGCCTTCCGGGAATGGGCATCCAAAGTGAACATGCGCGAAGTATCCGTAAGTTTCTGGATCCGTTTCGACAAAAAAGTCAATGCAGCAAAAGCCTGCCTCGGTTTTGTGGACTGCTACATCGCAAAAGACGGAACTTTCCGTTTAGCCATGTTTGCTCCCCCGACAGAACTTCTCGACGACAGATTGGTAGTCGCAACAAAATTGTCTGTGGAAACCGGAAAGTGGTATCATGTGGAATTTTCCTATTCTGCGAACAGTCGCCGCTACTCCTTGTACATTGACGGGAAATATCAGGCGGACAACGACAAACTGCTTCTGCCTGCACTGCAGTTCGGCGAATTGAAATTCGGCGATGGTTTCTGCGGAGCAGTGAAGGACATTAAATTCTACGATGTGGCTTTACCATCCGAAGAAATGGCTATTGCCAGTGCATCTGCAGCTGATTACGATGCTCTGACCGCAAAAGTTACCGCAGCAGCGGCGAAGGCGACAAATCCGAATATCAAAGCGTGGGCTGCACAAATCGGCAAACGCATTTCGGAGGGAAAATACGCCATCGGCAAAACGACAATCGCCGCTTTCAAACGCTTGAAAGAAGATACCGAAAAACTCGTTACCTTGAATGACGCCCTGCTCGCCAAACCGCAGGATACCGTCTCCGACCAAATCGTCACTGTTTACAATGTCCCGGCAACCACCCAGGATCTGTATCTTCCCTACAAGTTGCCCGTTTCCGGTGAACTGTCCAACAAAATCGATTTGTTCATGGCACAGGATGAATACGAAACAGCTTCCATCCTTGTCGTTCCGTTCGCACCTGTGAAGAATTTCACAGTCCGCATGAACAACCTGACCAACGGAAGAAATACCCTGAAAGGCTCCGATGTGGATATCAAGCTGGTCAAACGCTGGTTCCGTACTGGCGGTGCCTGGGCTACCTATCACGTTGACCTGCGTATGCGTGTTCTGACTCCGGATATGCTCCTGAACGACGACAAACTGGTACGCGTCGATGAATGGAGACGGACCAATGAAGTCCGTATGAACTATCCCGGCGGCACCCGTTATGAAAATGTCAGCGATTTCCAGTACGGTCGCGAATGGCTCGATAAATGCACTGCCTGGTTCCAGGATGCACCCGTCCTTCAGCCTATGGATCTGCCCGAGGCCGGTAAAAACCAGCAGTTCATGATCACGTTCCATACTCCCAAGGGAACCGACCCCGGTTTCTATACTGGCTGGCTCGAATTCTGGGCAAACGGACGCACTGCCGGAAGAATGTTTGTGACAATCCGTGTTCTGCCTTTCGAACTGCCGCAGCCGATGAGCTATCAAGATGTCACGAGCACCTATTTAAGTCATGTAAATCACCATGACGGCTCCGACATCTCCATGATCAACGGACTGAAGTTCAATATGCGCAACCTGGCTAACGTAGCCAATAATCCGAAACTCCTCGCTCAGGCTATCCGTCTGGGATATCCGCTGAAAGACATCTTCGCAGATATCAACACCGATTTGCTGCCCATCGGATGTCCTCCGGATAAGGAAACTCCGGAACTCCAGGCTCAGCAGGATAAAATTCTGACCGCAAAAACCAAACGTCTGGAAAAAATGATAGCCGATGCAACCGGTACAACCGATTTCACACTCTACCGCTGCGCTTCTTCAGAAGCAGCCTGGTACGGTGCGATTTCCGTGAATCCGGAACACTCCGCCAATGTATTGCACGAAACAACCAACGTGAAATATTTCTCCCACGGCATGACCCGAGATATTCCGATTTTCTCGCCCGGCATCTATGATATGGATTCCAATGTCGCAAAGAAGAAAGAATACTCCGATATCTGGCATGCAACCGGCGGCAAGACAATCACATACGCAGCCCCCTTCCCGGGTCCCGAAAACCCCGGCCTTATGCGCAGAGTAATGGGACTGGAACTCTATAAGGCTGTCCAGTATGACGGACACATGATGCACGGCTACATTGCTCATCACCTGAACGAATTTTCCAAATATCCGGGCGGTGACGGCGATTACCGTACCTTCGCCATGTGCTATATCCAAAAGGATGGTCTGATTAACCGCGTCAGCATTATCGGTTACCGCGAAGGTTTCGATGATGTCCGATATGCTACCGCTTTGAAAATCCAGGCTCTTAAATACCGCGACGTCAAAGACCAGGTCATCGCACGCGAAGCAAAACGTCAGCTCGCATGGCTGGAACGTGTGGACGGCTATAACTACGACTTGGATGCATTCCGTTCAGAATGCGCTTACAGAATCCTCGTTCTCCAGGAACTGGTTCAGTCTCGCATCGGAAAGGGTAAATAATCATGAATACAAACACTACCAGAAACTTTTTACTGGCGCTCTGCGCCTCCTCACTCCTCGCAGCCTGCAGTACCGCACCCGTCACGTCCGATTCCCGAATGGACGTGGAAGAAAATTCACAGAAAAACGTTCTCAACGTTGAATGGCGGACTTTACCGCCCGACTACGAAAATCTGCCCGCTGCCGAATCCGAAAAATGGAACTCCAATTTCCGTCCTTACGGACAGGAAGGCGCCTCCATGCTTTGGAGCGACCCCAATGCCATCCGTTCCGTCATGCAGGGAAATGCCGTGGACAAAAACTTCCCGACAGCCTTGTATGTTTCCATGGATGAACGCGAACTCAACGTTCTGATTTTTGCCGCCATGAAGGAAGGTGCTGTGGAAAGTGGTCTCCGGTCCGGTAATCCCGTTCCCGAATTCTCCGGCGAAAGTTTCTTCCTGCCGGGCGATGCCGATAATCCGGAAATCCTCAACTGGCAACCGTTCGGACCGACTTCAAAACCGGGCTATGACTACAAACTCTCATGGATGACCTGGGACCGCGACAATCGCGACCTGATTGGTGTTTTGAAACTCGATTCCAGAAGACTCAAATCCGGCGTCATTCTTAAAATGACAATCCCGTGGGTCGCTTATTATGACCGTCTGCCCTTCCTCAACGGAAAAAAGGACTCCTTCTGGCGTCTCGGTTTGATGCGCTGGGATACCGGCGTAACATGGGGCGGCGTTGTTCATCAGCAGCTTGCTCCCGGATATCTCCGCTTCAACCTCACGGATGAACAGAAAACCAAACTGATGAAAAGCGTTCTCATCGAATGCTGGAAACGCTATCTCGATGTCCGCAGCAAGACGGACGTCAACCCCAACAAAACCTTTGGCCGCGGCAACGCATACCGCAACCGCACCATGGAAGCCTTCCCGCATTCCTATATGAATGTGAATGAAAACTGGGGATTCCGCGACGCCTGGCTCATGAATGCCATTCAGGAACGGAACGAATTAGGAAAGGGTATCGCCGATTTCGAAAAAATGACGCTGGATGAACAAATCGCTTTCTACAAAAAAGCTACCCGCATCCTCTACAATTTCCAAATCGATATCGACGATGCCAGCGGTAAATATCACAAAGCCCTTCTTATGAAGCGCTAACAGGAATGAAAGGATTCATACGATGAAACAGAATCTTGTTCTCATATTCTCCGTCTGCTGCGCATGTGCTGTTGCAACACCGAACTTCGCAGCCGATACGCCACAACAGACTGCCGCAAAAAAAGCGGAAGCCGAAAAGAAAGCGAAAGAAGAAGCTGAAAAGAAAGCTAAGGCCGAAGCCGAAAAGAAGGCTAAAGAAGAAGCTGAAAAGAAAGCACGCGAAGAAGCCAGAAAAAACTTTGACGAGCTGAACAAACTTGCCAAAGACTGGAGCGCTGCATTCAATGCCAAAAAGTACGATGATGCGGCGGCAATTGCCAAAAAAGCACAATCCTACTTCGGAAAACCAGGCTGTACCAATGTGGATGCCAACTGGTATTTCCGCTGCTTCAACGGAAACGGAATCAATATGGACCGTATTCCCGCCGGTGACCGCCCGAAAGTACTGCCGATGCTTCTTGACAACTACAAATTTCTGATTGCCAAGGCTAACGGCGACAGAAAAGCCGATTTCATGAACGATTATATCAACGTTCTGAAAACATTTGTCAAACCCGTCCCGGAAAAAGATATCGCGGCATTGAAAGCCGACAGATTCAAAGTTGAGGGAATTACCCAGCGCAAGGTCTTCCAGCTCCTTCTCGGTGACTGGGAAATCCAGAAAGCAGATGCCGTCGCAGACACGATTTTCAATGCCATCCCTGCCGATAAACTGAACGATAAACTCGCTGTCTGCCAGTTTTTTATCAATGCTTACGCCTCACGTTCAATCTACGGCAGCAAATATGCGGCAAAATGGTATGAAAAAGCTGTTTCTCTCGCATCCGGCGACAATAAAAGCATGCTGTTGAGCGGTTATGCAGCTCACTTGGAAAAATACGCCCTGGCTGCCGATGAAGAAATTGCAAAAATCAGAAAATCCGCTGAAACAGTTCCGGAAATCACCCAGACCAGAAAATTCAACATCGCTCTCAGCGCAATCCACAATACCGATACGGATGAAGTCTTCAAAGCCAATATCCAGAAAGCTTTGGAACTTGCCGGCAGCGACATCAAACTGCGGATAACTCTGTATCGCGCGGTGTTCAATAACGGCTGGAATGCGCCCGCAAAAATCACCGATAAAAAGTTCGCTATTGAATTTTTGAAAAAAGTCGTCCTCGTCGATAAGGAAGTAATCACATTGAAAGCTCCGGTTTCCGGACTGTTGTATGTGAAAGGCACTTATCTCGGCGAATTTTTGAAAGTATATGCCAACTATGCCTACGATGATTTCAGAAATACTGAAAATTATCTCATGTCTTTCTATGCCACAAACAAAGACGCCACCGCCAGCGCCCTGCTCTATCTCTACGAAATCGCAGCGCACCGCTATTGCCAGGTTGAAAAAGACCAGGTAATCTGCAAAAAAATTCTTGCTATCCATGCAAAAAATCTTGCGGAAGCAGAATCGAATCTCCGTGCTCTGGAAAAAGCCATCGCGACTCTCCAGAATACAGAGAACGACAGAGAAAAGGAAAATGCTGCAAGAGACATGCAGAAAGCGGCAAAAGCTTTTGAAGTATCGGCAGCATCGGTCACAACGCTCCGTCATCATGTGGCAAATTGGGCTTTCGAAGCAAAAGAATACAAAGTCCTGGAACAGCAGCTGGAAGCTGTTGCGAAAATGCCCAAACCGGATTTGTTCTTCCTTGCTTTCCATAAAGCAAAACTGGCTTATGTGAGAGGACAGTATGCCGATGCGGCTGCCGCTTTCGAGGAAGCATTCAAAATTTCTCCGAACCAGTCGTTTGTCTATTACGACAACTGGGCGCGTGCCCTTACTGCCATCGGCGAGTACAGCGCAGCCGCAGACGTTCTCGAAAAGAACCTGCACAGAAGTTCCTGGTCCACGGGATATGGCAAGAATTACTATACCCCGAGAATTGCCGCTCTGCGCGCACGTGCCGCAAAAAAAGCGGAAATGGAAAAACAGAAATAAACACAATCGACTTTAATCATTCCGTCTGAAAAACAGAATTACACCTGACCAGGACGGAAAGATCATAAACCGGGGTTGCGTCAACTATGAAGGATGCAACCCCGGGTTCTTTTAAAAAAACGACAAAAAGGTCAATTGCCAAACTAAAAGCACATCTTAGCGGACATTTTATTTTTTCTCGTGC
>CALCCZ010000026.1 GCA_937900075.1 uncultured Lentisphaeria bacterium | reverse complement strand
AACCGACCACCAATACTTCAATGATTTCTTCTTTCAACAGGCGGACATCAATGCTACACCCAAGAAAATGATTTTCTATTATTATGGTGAAACAGAAAGACTTAAATTGATGAAAGAATTAGGATACGGTGACGGTTATCAGTATGACCCCGACGTCAAAGATGGATTCTCAGGTCAGAATTATTTCCCCGATGGAATGTCAAGAAAAATATTCTACAAACCTTTTGAACGCGGTTTCGAACGTGAAATCATTAAACGTTTGAACTATTGGAACCGCTTGCGAGCGGAAAAACAAAAACAGAGCAGTATAAAAACGGATTCAGACACAAACAATAATTAATTCACTGTTTTCCAGTCGGAAACAAATGATAATAAAGGTTGCCTTATGTCTTTACACACCATAGATTTTAACGAAGACTGGTTGTTTTATCCAGATATTCAGCCCGTATTTAAAGAACCGGATTTTGACGATTCAAACTGGAAAAAAGTCTCTCTCCCACATGACTGGTGTGTAGAAGGCAAGTTTTCTCCGGATGCATCCGGATTTGCACGCAATGCCTGGTTGGAACAAGGCGTCGGGTGCTACAGGAAACACTTTTCATTTTCCCGCAACAATAGAAATATCAGCCCTGTACTGCATTTTGGCGGTATTGCAGGTATTAGTGAAATTTTTATCAACGGAGAAAAAATCGGAGGGGAAGAATGGGCTTTCGTTCCTCTTGAACTTGATTTGTCGTCTCATTGGAACGATAACGGCACAAATGTTATTGTTGTGATGGTCGACCAATCACATACCCCCGTCTGCCGTTGGTATGAGGGCGCTGGTATCTACCGGGACGTACAGTTGGAATTTCATTCACAACAAGTAAAAGTCCCTACGAATGGTATATATATTCAAACACTTTCCGCCGAAAACGATAATGCCTTGATTGCAGTTGAATATCATCTTCAGAATTTGCTGAAAAAAAGAATATCCATTGAACTGTTACAAAGGGTAAAGGCTCCTGACGGAACCGTGCTTTTTGAAGATATCCAGCCTCATACGCTTCCCGCCGGAATGCAAGTCTTTATGAACCGCAAATACACAATCAATTCCCCTGAATTATGGAGCATTGAAACACCCGGACTTTATTCTTTCGAAACCGAGATTATATATAATGGTGAAAAGACTGATTTCCAAAAAATATCCTTCGGTATCCGTACTTTCCGTTTTGATGCGGAAAAAGGATTCTTTTTAAACGGCCATTCTGTAAAATTGAACGGGGTATGTCTTCATAACGATTTAGGTGCTTTAGGCGTCGCCTGTACAGAAAAAGGCATACAACGCCAGCTTGAAATTATGAAGTCTATGGGGTGTAACGCGGTACGTACTTCCCATAATCCGTTCGGAGAGAATTTCCTGAATCTCTGTGATAAACTCGGAATACTGGTCCTTGCGGAAATTTTTGATGAATGGCAGGAACCGCAACGGGTAGCGCCAATTTCCGATGGTGAATTTCAAAGTATGTACGTCCGTTACTACCACCATCTCTTCGATAAACGGGCGGAGAATGATCTCCGGCGAATTATTGCAAGAGACAGAAATCACCCGTCTATTATCCTCTGGAGTATTGGAAACGAAGTCAAACAAATGTACAAGTTTTCTGGGAAGGAAATCGCAGGACGTTTACAGGAACAAATTCACAACATGGATCCAACACGTCCTGTCACCTGTGCCGTTGTCGTTGATAAAGTATGCCACGAAAATATTGATATTCTTGATGTCGCAGGATACAATTATCCATCACCGGAACAAATGGATCAGTTTCATTCTCAACATCCCGATCAACCCATGGTTATTACGGAGTGTTTCTCTGCTCAAACACGCCGCCCGCTTGGCGAATATTATCCTTCAGAACAGTTGCCGAAACTTGACTATCACTGGCCCGATGCGGAAAATTACATCAGCTGGCTGGAACATTTTCAACAGGGTCTTACGGCCTGGAAAGCCGCAGATAAACGCGAATTTGTTTCCGGCAGCTTCATTTGGACAGGTATGGATTACTTAGGAGAACCAACACCATACGATTTCCCTGCTCACAGCTCGTTTTTCGGTGTTGTTGACCTTTGTGGATTTCCCAAGGACGGTTACTATTTTTACAAGTCGGTATGGAAAAAAGAAGAGCCGCTTGTCCACATCGCTACTTCCTGGGATTTCAAATCTCAAGATAAAATTGACGTTCATATCATTACAAATTGTCCCCATGGGCAATTGTTCCTTAATGACAAACCAGTTGCTTCCTGGAATGGCAATAACCGTATCATAAGAGCCCTGGTCAACTATGAACCCGGAGAATTAAAGGCTGTCGGCATTTCTGACTCGGGAAAAACAGTAAACGCTTCTGTTTTCACTTCAGGGGAACCGGCGACCATACGATTAACACCGTATTTCAACTCCAAACTCCATGCAGATGGAAAAGATATGGAGTTCATTGCTTGTGAAATTTTGGATTCCAATGGTCATCTTTGCAGAAATACCACGATTCCAATAACTTTTCATGTTGCCGGCGGAACGATTCAGGCTCTTGACAACGGTTTGCAAACCTCTTTGGAACCTTTTCAGGGAACAAACACCAGATTCACTTGTGCCGGTCGATGCCTTGCTATCGTAAAAACAATGCAACATGCAGGAACTTTGACTCTCACAGCTTCATCCGATGGTCTGAAGGCAGCGTCATGCTCACTCATCGTCAGCGATGCCCTTCCCCAATAGAGTTCCGTTCTTACCGGACCTCAAAATCATAGAGAATGTTTTCTGGTGTCATTTTCCCGTAATAAAAATGCCACCACTCGGATTCAATTGGCAGAAAACCATGTTTTTCCATGATTTCTAAGAGGAATTCCCGATTCTTAAGCTGTTCCTCTGTCAAATCCGTATAGTTCCTGTACGATGAAGTATCAAACATATCAAAAGAACCGCCCATATCCACGGGTGCACCATCGCTGTGGAGCAACGACAAATCTATTGCGTACCCCATGGAATGAGATGATTTTACAGCTAAAAAACCGGAAGGAAAAATATCCGTTTTTTTTCGCAAAGCG
>CALCCZ010000025.1 GCA_937900075.1 uncultured Lentisphaeria bacterium | reverse complement strand
GAACATGGATTCGAAAGTGTTTATTTTACTGAAACCTTATTGAAATAACCAAGGCCTGAATTATGAAAATGAAAATGTCTCAAATGGTTGGTAAACGTTTGCGTGAAGATCCTAAAGACGCAAAAACTATCAGTCACAAATTTCTTATCAGGGGAGGGTACATCCGTCCAGTTTCAGCTGGAATTTATACTCTGCTTCCGATAGCTAAGCGTATAATCCGGAAAATAGAAGAAATTGTACGTGAAGAAATGAACCGCATCGGCGGCCAGGAAGTTTTAATGCCTGTCGTTTTACCAGCGGAATTATGGCAAGAATCCGGACGTTATGAAAGTGTCGGTGATGAATTATTGCGATTCAAAGACCGTAATGACAAAGCTATGCTCCTGGGAATGACTCATGAAGAAGCTGTTGTGCAAATGATCCGAACTGAGATTAACAGTTATAAGCAACTTCCTCTCATGGTTTATCAGATTCAGACAAAATACCGGGATGAAGCCCGCCCCCGTGCAGGTTTGATTCGTGTTCGTGAATTTACTATGAAAGATGCCTACAGTTTTCATTCATCTCAGGAATCACTCGATGCATATTATGCTTGTGCACACGAGGCCTATGAACGTTTTTATCGTCGTGTCGGTCTTAAACATGTTGTGTCCATTCTCTCAAATTCCGGCATGATGGGCGGGAGCATTTCTCATGAATTCATGTCTATTGCAGATTGTGGTGAGGACAGTATTTTCCTGTCTCCAGACGGAAAAAGTTATAAAGCAAATCGTGAAGTTGCAGTTTCCGGATTAAAATTTGAAAAAGTTCCCGGAGAAGAACTTCCCTTGGAAAAAGTTGCAACACCAGAATCAAAAACCATTGAAGAAGTAGCCAATTATCTCAATATTGACGCGTCACAAACCGGGAAAGCAGTGTTTTATTCAGATATTGAGGGAAAAACACTTATCTTTGTGCTTATACGTGGCGATTTCGAAGTGAATGAATGCAAGCTGAAAAATCTTTTAAATCTCTCTGAAATAAAATTTGCAACCGATGAACAAATTCTTGCAGCTGGCGCTGTGCCCGGCTATGCATCTCCTATAAATCTTAATCAAAAAAACATGATTTTGATTATTGATAAGTCCGTTGCAGGAACGTCTAATCTGGTTGTCGGTGCGAATGAAGCCGGATTCCATTATAAAAATTTCAATTTTGGACGGGATTTACTTGGTGGTCAAGTTGTTGATGTAGCATGTGTTCGCGAGGGGGATCCCTGTCCCGTTACCGGTGAACCCTTACTTTTCCGTCATGGAATTGAAGTCGGTAACATTTTTCAGTTAGGAACAAAATATTCCGCACCTATGAATTGTACCTACTTGGACAAGGATGGTAAGTCTCAAACAATGATTATGGGGTGTTATGGAATCGGAATCGGGCGGACAATGGCTTCTGTTGTGGAAGATTCTCATGATGATTACGGACCAATTTGGCCAATGAGTATCGCCCCTTATCATGTGGAAATTTGTGCCTTGAATCCTGATAAAAACGGAGTTGGCGACGCAGCTGAGCAGCTTGCGGATGCCTTGGATCAATTGCATGTTGAGGTTCTTTATGATGACCGTGGAGAAAAAGCTGGTTCTATGTTCTCCGATGCTGATTTACTTGGTATCCCCTTCAGAGTTATTGTTTCCCCCAAAAGCCTCGCAAATGGTATGTTTGAATTCCGTTTGCGGTCTTCACGGGATACGGAAATGATTCCTGTTTCAGATGCCCCCGCAGTTATTGCTGAACGTGTTAAAAATGAACTGGCAAAATATCAGGAATAATATGATGAATAAGATTATAACCAGTGCTATTACTGCTATCAGTGTTGCTGCCGGAGCTGATTTTTCATCTATTGCAGGAGAAATGCAGCGTGAACAAGTTTGGCACGCCGGGGAAGGTGGGGTAAATGCTGAAAAAGTTACCATACAGTATTTTATGCCCGAAAATAAAAATGGAACCGCATTGCTTATTTGTCCCGGAGGAGGGTACGGTTGTCTTTGTGATTCTTATGAAGGAACTGATATTGCAAAGTGGCTGACTCGCTATGGAATTACCTGTATAGTTCTCCGTTATCGTGTCGGTTCAGAGTTAAAAACCTGTCCCTTAAATGATGCTGCACAAGCCATGTGCATAATTCGAAAAAATGCTGCGAAGTATGGAATAGCTCCTGATCGCATCGGAGTTATCGGCTTTTCCGCGGGTGGTCACCTTGCTTCATCCTTAGCTACTCATTATAAAGATTTTCCAGGATCCCGTCCTGATTTTCAGATTCTGATTTATCCTGTCATTACCATGCTGGATAATACTCACGCTGGGTCCCGCAACAACTTTCTTGGAACGAATGCATCAGAACAAGATAAAATCCGTTTTTCCAATGAAAAGCAAGTATCGTCTACCGATTGCATGGCATTTGTTTGTCATGCCGTTACAGACCAAGTTGTTCCTGTAATTAACAGCAGGAATTATGTTGAAGCTTTAAAACAGCATAATATTCCTGTTGAATACTTAGAACTACCCAGTGGTGCGCATGGTTTGGGATGTGGTCATAGTCCAGAATGGGAAGCGTGGCAGACAGCCTGTCTTGCCTGGTTGCAAAAGAATAAACTTGCAGATATTCATTCAAAGTAATCCCTGATAGTTAGTCGAACATCAAACAGGTATAGGTATCCCCTTACCTGCGCCTGTTTGATTTTACATAATCTATGTTATGCGACATTATAAGTGCGTTCGCATTTATTGGATGAGCAATTGACAACTCATGGGCAAATTGGTAGATTAGGACACTATTAAGAATGCAAATAAGGATTATGCTGTTTTTCAAATGCAATGGAAGTTTCAGGACCATGTCCGGGAATAACACGAAAATCATCCGGTAAGGAAAATAGTTGTTCTTTAATTGATTTAATAAGTGTAGCAAAATCTCCGCCATACAGATCAGTCCGACCAATGGAATTATAAAAAAGAGTATCTCCGGAGAAAACAGTTTTCAAAGATGGAACGACAAACGAACAACTTCCTTGGGAATGTCCAGGAGTGTGAAGAGGAGAAATAAAATCATTTTCAGGCAGTGGCCAATTTGGAACGGGCAGATCAGGAATGTAGGGATAATAAGGAAGAAATTGATTATCAGGGCTTAGAAACAAATCAGAATCATTGGGATGGAGATATATTTCATTAGAATGAGTAATGTCAAGAATATTCTTCAGAGCTGAAATGTGGTCAAAGTGAGCATGTGTCAAGAGAATTCTGATTTTATCGTAAGATTGTAAAGGAGGAAGGTAATGCAAAATCTTATCTGCATCTCCGCCGGGATCAATAATGTAACAGATATGATTCTTGGCGTCATAAAGAACAATTGAATTGACTTCGAATGCACCGACAGTTATGATAGAAACAGGAGATATGCTCATAAAATAATGATTCCTAAGAGTTAATGAAGTTTTCCGGGACCTTTATGGGTATGTGTGGATGATCCGCCCACAGGCCATGATTCACAGTTGTCTTTATTATATTTTACAGGAATTTTAGTATCCTCATCGGTATCCGAGTCATGTTGGATTTTATAAGCTACAGGAGTATTAAGCCATTTTATACCTTTTTGACGCCATGCTTCATTGGACAACTTAACCAGGGCATCATGCCAATAACGAAAAGATCCGGCGTATTGAGGGTAATCCTTACTCACCCTGCTCCAACATTCCTCCAATGACTGAGAATCACCGAGAATTGGAATGTATTTTGTTAAGAATAAAATCCAGTATTTGTCTATTTGACTGTAACCGTAAACGGGTTCTAATGCGACGGGTAAAATTGCAATGTCGTTAAAAACAGGAAGGATCATATTACCTGCATGCATAGGACTTTTAAATTGACCATTTTCGAGTTTTATGCGACCAAAAGGCTTTGCGAGAGCATCCGCTTGAATCTGTTGCACTCCTCCCCTTAAATTAGATTGAGCTGTATTGATTCTGTTTGCGGCTGTTTTATCTTTGAAAGATAAAGCATTGCCTAATTGCCCGGTCGAATTGCCCTCCCCTGAGGAAAAATCACCTGTTAAAGTTTTGTTCTTCTGTCTCA
>CALCCZ010000024.1 GCA_937900075.1 uncultured Lentisphaeria bacterium | reverse complement strand
TGACGGTGCAAGAACTTTTACCGTACCTCAAACTCCATGGAGGAGAAATCGTACAAGACCTTCTCATTGGCAGGTACGAGCCAAGCCCAGTCAAACGGGTGGAAATCCCGAAAGACAACGGCAAAACGCGCCAACTTGGAATACCCACGGCGGTAGACCGAGTGATTCAGCAGGCGATAGCGCAGATTCTTACGCCGGTGTACGAACCACAGTTTGTAGAAACAAGCTATGGATTCCGACCGAAACGAGGAGCGCACGATGCAATCCGCAAATGCCAGGAATACCTTAACGCAGGTTACGTTTGGACAGTGGACATGGACTTGGAGAAGTTCTTCGACACCGTAAATCAGAGTAAACTGCTGGAGGTTCTGTCAAGGACGGTAAAGGATGGACGAGTTACCTCACTCATATCCAAGTACCTTTGAGCAGGAGTTATAAAATGCGGAAGGTACGAGGAAACGACGGTTGGAGTACCACAGGGCGGGCCATTAAGTCCACTTTGTGCCAACATCATTCTGAATGAACTTGACCACGAACTTGAACGGAGAGGAGTAAGCGGTTAGTCATCCCCATCTTTCAAAAAGCGCTTTTTCGGTGTATATTTTACCAAAAACAAAAAATGGGAGAATGTAATGCACGAGGAAGTCTATCACAAATGGAAAGAGTATTTGGCCGGGTTTTGGTCAAGTGGTTTAACGCTGGCAGAATATTGTCGACAGCATAACTTGAACTCCAAAACTGCCGGACGTTGGAAAAATACCTTCCTAAAAGAGGGGATTGACCATCTTCGCCCTCTTGACAAGCTGGACATCGTTCAGTTGAATGTTAAGGAACTGTCACGGCAGCAGCAATCCAGTGGGGTTATCCTGGAATTAGGGGAAATTCGCATTGAGTTGGAAAAAGATTTCGATTCAAAAACGTTGAAACAGGTTTTATCTTTGCTGGAGGTCAACTGATGTTTTCTTTGACTGCCGGAATAAAAATTTACTGTTGTC
Organism: uncultured Lentisphaeria bacterium; assembly: GCA_937900075.1. GTDB lineage: Bacteria > Verrucomicrobiota > Lentisphaeria > Victivallales > UBA1829 > SIG77. Next base: position 1,978 of record CALCCZ010000024.1, on the reverse strand, counting down.
GGACACCAATCAATCTGCATCGCTCATTTGACAGTCTTCCCGGAGCTGTTCAGCAATATCTGCAGGAGGATCCCTTGAGCGGGCATTTGTTTATATTTTTCAACCGGACCTTCAAAATGATAAAAATCCTGTATTGGAACGGCGACGGATACGCGATTTGGTCGAAGCGTTTAGTCCGGGGAGCATTCCATTTGCCCAAGGGCGAAGACGGAAAAATCATACTTGATATTCGCGAACTGCATGCGATTTTGGACGGGGTTAAAACGATGCGATATTATCGGAGATTTTCTTTAAAGAAACGCTGATTTTAATTGAATTTTTTGTGGAAGTGTGCTATATTATATCATTATGAATAAAGAAGTTAACACACTGCCACAGGCACTTAAAATTATCGTCGATTTGCAAGACGAAAATGCTAAGTTGAAATGTCAAATTGGCGACTTGAATCGTCAGCTTGACTGGTTTAATCGCCAGATTTTCGGACATAAGTCGGAAAAACTGGTTGATTTGTCATCAAATGAAGTATTCCTTCCTGGATTGGAACCGGAAAAGAACTCAGCGAAATCGGTTCCTACAGAAACAGTGCATGAGCATAACCGCAAAAAACGCGAAACCAACGGTTGGAATGAAATTCCTGAAAATTTGCCTTGCGAAGTAACCACTGTTACAGATCCCAAAGCTGAAGCTGATGGCTGGACACTCATCGGCTATGAAGAAAGCAAGAGAATTGCACGCCGGGAAATACGCTTTTTTGTTAAAGTGATTAAGCGCGCAAAATATGCAAATCCAAATAATCCTCTTGATGGCATAATAACTGCGGCGATGCCGGACGAACCGTTCGGAGTGGAGGGTGCCAGAACCAAATTCGATTCCACTTTCGTTACCGGTATCGTAGTTGACAAAATTGAAAACCATCTTCCATTGTATCGGCAGTCGGAAATTATGTCACGCGAAGGACTGCCGATTAATCGTTGCACGCTTCAGAACTTGTTCACGCGGGCGGCAAAGATGCTGAATCCTCTCTACGAGGTAATGAAAAAACTTGTGGATGAAAGTCCGATTGTCCACGGCGATGAAACTCCGGTCAGGTTGCAGCAACCGGGACAGGGAAAATGTAAAACTGCGTATATCTGGGTCAAAATGACTGCAGTCGGACCGCCGGTTGTGATTTTTCACTTCGCAAATTCGCGAAGTCAGGAGGTCGCAAAAGAATTGTATAAAGATTATTACGGAACAATTATTCGAGATCAGTACGTAGGCTATGATGTTTTGCCCGCAGAGCATGCCGGATGCTGGGCACATGTGCGCCGTCGTTTCTTTGAGGCCGAACATGCCGGGTATTCCGAGGCAAAACCATTCCTCATCTTGATTCGGGAGATGTATGCGTGCGAATACCATGCCCGTTCCCGGGCCGTGGGGAATGAATCCGAGAAAACCTTGTATGCTGAACGCCGGAAAGTTCGTAAGGACAGTGTCAAAACAGTGGCTGAATTTTTCCGGCTTGCGGAACAAATCCAGAGCACCGAAATACCGACTTCGCCGCTGGGAAAGGCGGTAAATTACGCAATAAAACAGCGTCGGGCGTTGGAACTGTTTTTGCACGATCCAAGAATCAACATTGACAACAATCCGGCGGAGAATGTGATTCGGCCAATCGCTTTGGGAAGAAAGAACTGGCTATTTGCCGGCAGTGAAGAAGGCGGTGCAAATTTGGCGGTACTGGCCAGCCTGGCTGCGACTTGCCATCGGAACAATGTGAACTTCCGCAAATGGCTGAATCATGTCTTGATTGCTTTGCCGGACACTCCGATTTCGCAAGTCGGCAACTTGTTGCCGCACTTGTGCAATGGGGATGACTAACCGCTTACTTACTTGGAGTATTTGAGTCCCGGATGCCGGAACCGGAGATTTCCGGGGCGGAATATGTGAGAAACGCGCTTGAGCATCCGATCGGCAGTGAAAAACTTGAATCGCTTGC
>CALCCZ010000023.1 GCA_937900075.1 uncultured Lentisphaeria bacterium | reverse complement strand
GGTGAGTTTATGGAAGTTAAAAATGTTAAAGGCTTGCTTGTTGCAATTCAAGAGGATACAGGGGAAGCTGTTTATTTGAATCCGCTCAACGGTTCATCAGCGCCTCATACTCTTGTGGCCGGCGAAACCGGTAGTGGCAAATCCGTTTTGATGAATAATATGCTTTATTGTCTCAAGGATAGATTTCCACAAGGCGAAATAAAAGTAATTATCATGGATCCCAAACAAGTAGAATTCATGGAATTTTCCAATGTCCCCAATTTCAAGGTAGTAACAGACAAAGAGACTGCAATTGCCGAATTTCAAGAACTTGTTGCTGAAATGAAGAAACGTTATACCATCTTCAAAGAATTTAAGTGTAAGAAAATATCGCAATTATCTGAAAAGCCTGAGGCTCCGAAATTGCCAATTATCTGGTGTTTCCATGATGAGTTTGCAGAATGGTTCCGCGATAACAGCTATAAGGAAAGTGTGACCAATGATGTAAACAGTCTTGGAGCGATGGCTCGCGCTGCCGGCATCTTCCTTGTGTTCGCAACGCAAAGACCTGAGGCCACAATTATGCCTCCTGAATTGAGGTCGAATCTTACGAACAGATTGATTCTGAAGGTTGCAGATCCGGGAACAAGTGCAATTTCATTAGGTGATGCAAAGGCATTTGGCGCAGCTAATGAATTGCTCGGGAATGGACACATGATCATTATCTCCGGGGCAAAGAAAGCTTATTGCCAAGTTCCGAATATCAGAGATTAAAACCAAAGAGGCACTTTATGACCGTTAAGAAAAAATATTTACAATTCATTATGGAAAATCACGCACAAGGGAGCGGGACAGCTCAATCATATGTAACAGCAATCAATAAACTTGAATGTGCGTTACATAATGCTCAAATGCTTCCTGTGGATCAGTCTCTTTGGAATATATACGACATAGAATACCTTGCTCGTCTTTATGAAATCGTCAAGCAGGAACAAAAGAAAGCTGATGGTGGATTTTTTCGTAATGAACGTGCAAAAAGTTACTGGCAAAAAGGCTTTTGTTCTGCTGCGTTAAAACAATTATCTCAATTTGTGACTCTCTACGCTAGGGAAGAAACAATGCTCCAAGAAATAGCTACAGCTACGGACGGTATGCAACTTGGAAAATGCCTTACATCCACACCGTTAGCGGCAAACCCGCTATTAATTGCAGATGATGTGGATATCTCCACTATAGAAGGGAAAACGGCTCTACGTGAGGTGGAAGTCCGGCAAAATCAATATGTGTTTCGTAAAATGGTTCTTGCCAACTATCAAAACCATTGTTGTCTCACGAATCTTCCGATTTCGGAAGTATTGCGTGCCAGTCATATAAGTGAATGGGCAAAAGATAAAGATAATCGCATGAATCCGGAAAACGGTCTTTGTTTGTCAGCGACCTATGATGCTGCTTTTGACCGTCATCTGATTTCCTTTGATGAAGATTACCGCTTGATTTTTGCTCCGTCCCTCAAAGAATATTGTACCAATGAAGCTTTCAAAGAACAGTTTCAAAAACTATATGGTAAAAAAATTGCAATGCCGATTAAATTTTTCCCATCCCAAGAACTGCTGGAAAAACACCGAGAACACCTCAAATATTAGATATATAAACAGGTAGGATTCTGACATGAAAAATTCTTGTTTGTCTTTCAACAGTAAGATCAGGGCTATATGCGGTATGGCTTTGCTTGCCGCGTGTTTGCTGGTTAGCGGATGCGCAAGTAAGCAAGCTCCCACCTGGCGGGAATATAAAGTGTTTTGCGGGATGTCATCCAAGAACGGTGAAGTTTCGGAACAGGCATGGGAGGCCTTTTGTAATCAATATGTTTCTACGGCTTTTCCGGATGGATATACAGTCATTGATGCAGACGGGAATTGGCAAGATGGTCCATCTAACATTGAAAAGGAGCGTTCGAAGCTCATATTGATTCTTGCGCCAGCCGATGCGCGTTCCAAAGTATTTTCGATTGCAGAACAGTATCGCAAACAATTTTCCCAAGAAGCGGTTTTAATTTGCATTTCAGACGTGGAAACCGAACTGGTACAGGGGAAATGAAACGGCATACAAAAGAATGAGGTGTTAGAATGAAAAAAATCTATGCCATAAACGGCAGTCCCAGGAAAAACGGGAATACGGCTCAGCTTTTGCAAAAGGCTCTTGACGGGGCAACTCAAGCGGGTGCGGAAACAAAACTGATTCAGCTTGGGGAACTCCATTTCAGCGGCTGCCGCAGTTGTTTTGCGTGCAAACGGATTTCCCATCCCTCGATAGGATGCATACTCCAGGATGATCTTTCCGAACTTCTGACGGAACTTGTCAAAGCTGACGGAATCATTATGGGAACACCTATTTATTTCGGATCGGAAACCGGTTTGTACCGCAACTTTCTGGAGAGGCTCTTTTTTCCCATGTTGCGTTACACCGATCCGCCAAGTTCGAGGGCGGAAAAGAGCATAGACTTCGGCTTTATTTATACGATGAATGTTCCTGCATCCATGCTGGATACATACGGCTACCGCGCATATTTGGAAGCGGGGAGTAAATCTCCCGGAATCATTTTCAAAAGCAAGAATATTTATACTCTCTACGCTTGTGACACTTATCAGTTTGATGATTACAGCAAATATGAATGTACCCTGTTTGATGAGACGCATAAAGCCCAAATCCGGGCAACGGTATTTCAGGATGATTTAAGAAAAGCTTTTGAAATGGGGAAACGCCTTGCCAAGTAAGAAGACGGCAGTCTGAGAAGCCCCGTTATACATTTTGTTTTTCATTTCACAGATATTCTGCGGTGATGCTTCCGGGGGTATTTTTTACTTCATCCAACGTACCGGAGGCAACGATGGTTCCGCCGGTTTCCCCGCCGCCGGGCCCCATATCGATGATGTAATCGGCATTTCGGATCACGTCAAGATCATGTTCAATAATGATGATAGTAGCTCCGTCGGCAATCAGTTTCTGGAAGGTCTCCAGCAGAGTACGCACATCCAGCGGATGCAGACCAATCGTCGGTTCATCAAAGACGAACACGGTATCGCTCTGCGCTTTTCCCATCTCGCAGGAAAGTTTCAGCCGCTGCGCCTCGCCGCCGGATAAACTGGGAGTTTCTTCACCGAGCGTCAGATAACCGAGTCCCAGATCATGCAGGACCTTCAGTCTCTGATGGACAAGTTTCAAATCTTTGCAGAAATCCATTGCCCGGGTAACATCCATATCCATGAGTTCCGGGAGCGAACGGGATTCGCCGGCTTTATTGGTATAACGGATCAAATTCGCTTTTTTTGCATAACGGGATCCGTGACACTCCGTACAGGGAATATCCACATCCGGCAGGAACTGCACATCAAGACTGATTTCCCCCGTACCGTCACACGTTGCGCAGCGCAGATTGCCGGTATTGTAAGAAAAATCACCCGCCTTGCAGCCGAATTGTTTCGCATCCGGCGTCTTTGCAAAAACTTTGCGGAGTTCGTCATGGACATTGGCATAAGTCGCCACAGTTGAACGCACATTGATTCCAATAGGTGTGGCGTCAATCAGTTTTACCTGCCGTATGCCTTCCGCTTCGATCTTCAGCACATGAGACGGTAACGGCATTTCATTGATTTTCGACTGCAAGCCCGGAATCAGACTCTCTAAAATGAGCGTAGTCTTACCCGACCCGGAAACTCCGGTTACAGCCGTCATCCGCCCCTTGGGAATATCCACTTCCAACGGCTTTACCGTGTGAATTGCACCCGTGGAAAGATGTATTTTGCCAAGCTGGAACACATCCTTCTTTGAAACATTCTGCCGTACCCGGACATGCTCTTTTCCGGTCAGGAACGGAGCAATCAAAGAAGATTTGTTCTCCGCAAGGTCCGCAAGTGTCCCCTCGGCAATAACACGTCCGCCATCCGAGCCGGCTTTCGGTCCCATTTCAACAAAGTGGTCCGCCTCTCTCAAAATCTGCGTATCGTGGTCCACTAAGACAACCGAATTTCCATCCGAAATCAAATCCTGCATTACGCCCGTAAGACCCGTGATATTCGACGGATGCAAACCAATGCTCGGCTCATCCAAAACATAGAGAACCCCGGTTGTCCGGTTGCGGATCGCACGGGCAAGCTGCATCCGCTGACGTTCCCCGGTGGAGAGAGTCGAGGCAGCACGGTCCAGTGCAAGATACCCAAGTCCCAAATCCATCAGACGTTTTGCCGCAGAAAAAAAGGATTCGCAGATACTTTGCGCCATGGGACGCATTGCTTCCGGAAGAGAAGCAGGAACACCATGCACCCATTCTATAAGCTCAGAAAGCGGAAGACGGCAGACTTCATCCAAAGAAAATCCCCTGATTTTGGGAGCACGCGCAGCAGCAGAGAGACGCGAACCGCCACAATCCGGACAGCTATCCTCCCGAAGAAAACGGGCAACCCGCTTCATTCCCGCCTCATCTTTCACTTTGGACAGGGCATTTTCCACCGTATGCACGGCACTGTAATAGGTAAAATCCAGTTCACAGGCATCCTGAGAGTTCTTCGCTCTGTAAAAAATATGCTTTTTGACCGCCGGACCATCGTAAACGATTTCTTTTTCCTCCGGAGTAAGTTCCGAAAACGGAATATTCGTCCGGACTCCCATCGCCCGGCAGACATCCACCATCAGCGACCACATCAGTGAATTCCAAGGCGCCACGGCACCGTTTTCAATCGTGAGAGATTCATCCGGCACTAACGTCGTCCGGTCAACCGTACGGACTGTCCCCGTACCATCACACTTTCGGCAGGCACCCTGACTGTTGAAAGCAAGGTCCTCCGCACCGGGCGGAAGGAACTTCGCACCGCAGACAGAACAAATGAGTTCCTGCTCGGCAGCAACTGCCAGTGTGGGACAATGATAGTGGCCGTTCGGACAAGGATGACTTGCCAGCCGGGAAAACATAAGACGCAGGGAGTTCAGCAGTTCCGTACCGGTTCCGAAAGTACTGCGGATTCCCGGCACACCCGGCCGCTGATGTAAAGCAAGCGCAGCCGGAACATATAATACTTCATCGACTTGTGCCTTGCTTGCCTGAGTCATACGCCGCCGGGTATAGGTGGAAAGAGATTCCAGATACCGCCGTGATCCCTCCGCATAGAGTACCCCTAAAGCCAGAGAGGACTTCCCGGATCCGGAAACTCCGGCAATACCGGTGATTTTATGCAGAGGAATTTCCACATCCACGTTTTTGAGATTGTGTACCCTTGCCCCGCGTACAATTATTTTATCAACATCCGAAGCGTTCATATTTTATTATCTCAACGTGAAATGCATGATTCATTGATTTTCAGGGAAAGGTTCCGGAATCAGGGTAAAAAAAATGGCAGCCTGACCTGGATTCGAACCAAGACTAAATGAACCAGAATCACTTGTGCTACCATTACACCATCAGGCTGCGTGTCTTTTGACAACACCACTTAATTTACCACATTTTCCGTAATTGTCAAGTTAAAAAACGTAAAAAATATCAAAAAAGTTCACTTACCAGATGCAATTGGTCAGTGGTTAGTGATTAGTGGTCCGTGGAATGGGAAATGACGTGCGTATCCGTGCTGGTTCGAAGCCGCATGAAAAATAAGACTTATAGGACCTATTTTTTCACTATCCGCTATCCGCTATCCGCTATCCGCTATCCGCTATCCGCTATCCGCTATCCGCTGTCCGCTATTCGCTATCCGCTGACCGGGAATACACTGTGCATGACCGGAGTAATTCCGTCAATGGAATCATTGGGCGGCAGGACGTCTTCCTGTGGAAAAAGTCACATCCGCACCGGCTCCGATATCATGGTGTGCGGGATACGGAATACCGACAGCGTCAGGAGCACCATTGCGGATAATCACCATTTTCCACGGTTCGGTACCGGGTCCATTCCTGTTGAAGTTTTTAAACGGAATACGGATTTCGAAGACGCATTTCGCAGGATTGGTCTTGTCGTATGTGACCGTATAATTCCAGTCGCCATTCCAATTACCGTTCAGCCCCTCGCCGTCATAATAATCACCGTTTTTACCCGCTGCGAACTGATAGTATGCGGATGAACCGGGCGCCTGAATAAACAATTCTACCGATTCATTTCCGTATGCCATTTTACCGTCCTGACACAACTGGAAAGGCATCCGGGCAACCGGAACGTCATGTGCAGTAACGACAGATATCCGGAACAGGATTTCTTTTTCATTCCAGCCGATAACGCAATGGGCTGCAGGGAGCCGCGGATTTTGCGAATGCCCCTTCAATACGGTTCCCTGTTCTTCCGCCATTTCCGTAAAGGTCTCCTGATAAGCGGTCAAAGCCATACTGGAGCTCATAGCTTTTTTTCTCAAATCCTTCCATTTTTCGAACGTCTTTTTTTCGAAAGCCAAAGCGTTCAGATACTGCTGTTTCAATTTCAATTTTCTTGTAGCGACAGCGGGATTTTTGTCATCGGTCCGGATTTTTCCGATTTGCATTTCCGCCTCGGCAAAAGCGGATTCCGCATGCTTCATCAGGGATTCCGTCAAATACAGTTTCGAGGTGCCTGCGGGATTATTGAAGCAGGACGTAAGATGCGTCGGCATGGCGTTCCAGGCATCGGCACAAGCCTGATGGAAAGCGAGCATCGTCTTCCAGCCCGGGCCATATACAGTTTTGCAGTAATCCGTGAGCCATTCATCGGCGGTCTGCTTTCCCCCTATGAAGAGGATCAGCTCTTTTATACCATCAACTACCGGAACAAAGAGTACGTCGGTGTCATCCGGAAT
>CALCCZ010000022.1 GCA_937900075.1 uncultured Lentisphaeria bacterium | reverse complement strand
CGTGCATATATCAAAGGATGAGCTTTGCTCCCATCTCGACACCGCGCGTGAGGATATGAAAGAGTACATCTACGGCAATTCCTATTTTTCCGTTTGCGGCAGCATTCATCACGGATCGTCAGCGTAAGCAGGTTCGGAAATTGATCGATTTTCACTTTACCCGCAATAAAAATTATAATCTGCCTTCATGGCGGCTGAAAGCGCTGGAAAAATTTCTACAGCAAAGAGTCGCATCCATGCTGCTGACAGGTTCAAAGGAATAATTGCCATGCCGACGATTTACGGCAATATTGAAAATGAACACCGTAAAGAGTTTACGGAATGACATAGCATGGTATTCTGAATAAATGACGGCATGACTTTTGTCCATGTTTCAGAAACGGTGGAATATCAGTGGAAAAGTTATGAAATAAATGTGATTGGCATTTGTTTTTTTTCGTGATACGTGATATATTCGGTTATCCGTTGGTTCCGTTAAGTCGTTAATTGACAGAGGTACTTTTGACCCGATTTTTTTGATGAGGTAGCAGAATGAAAATGAACATTAAAAAAATGATTGTCGGTATCGTGGTGTTCGCGATAGGGGTGTGTTCGGTGGTGTTGGGTGCTGAAATGCCGAAGTATGCACCGAACCGCGAAATTACGGGTGCGTATGATAAGTCGGCTGCGGCAGTCTGCGAGAACGGCATCTTTGTCGGTGAGCGCAAGAACGATGTGATTGCGTATCGGGGTATTCCGTATGCGCAGCAACCGATGGGAAAACTTCGTTGGAAGGCGCCGCTTGCGCCTATGCCATCGAAGAAGGTTTATGAGGCGTTTCATTTCGGGAAGTCCTGCATTCAGACCATAGATCATGAGGAAAAGGCCTCGCTTTATGAGCAGGGTGAAGATTGTCTCACACTCTGTGTGTACAGGAATGCGTCTGACCCTGAGACGCGCAAGCCGGTTCTGGTGTTCATTCACGGTGGCGGCTACAATCTTGGCGGAACCAGTGATCCGACTTATGACGGCATCAATTTTGTTACGCAGAACCCCGATGCGATTCTGGTGGTGATAACCTATCGGTTCGGGATGATGGGCTACGTTAACTTCCTGCAAATGCCGGACGGCAAGGAGTATTCGGATGCACTGAACCTCGGTCAGCTTGATCAGATTGCCGCCCTCAAGTGGGTAAATCGCAACATTGCGGCGTTCGGAGGCGACCCGGATCGCGTGACGATTTTCGGTGAGTCTGCAGGTGGCGGGAGCGTCTCATCGCTTGTGCTGTCTCCCGAGGCGCGCAAGTACTTCCGTCGAGCCATTCCGATGAGCGGTGTCGCGAACTACGTGCAGGACAGGACCGATGGACAAGGGCTTACCGAGGCGATGAAGACGCGGTTCGGAGCGAAGAACGTAGCTGATCTCGTCAAGGTTGATGCGGACTCGCTCGCGGACTTCTGGCGTGAGGAAGGAATCCGGTTCTGCAATTTTCCGACGCGGGATGGAGTCATTCTTCCCGTGGATCCGATTGCTGCATGGACCGATCCGGCGCTCAAGGATATTGAGGTGATGCAGGGCGTCACGCGGAACGAATGGCGTTACTTTATTGCCGTGTTCGGCTACGAAGTAGAGTTTTTCCGGGATTTCAACCGCCACTTCTACGATCTGCTGGCAGATGGTGCGCCGGCGGAGTACCGCGCCGATGCGGAGCGCCTTCTGAAGGTGTTGGAGAAAACGTACGGAAAGGACTGGGCACTTGCGGAGTTTATCTCCGGGCATGTCTTCCGTGCCGGGCAGATGTTCCAGGCTCTGGCGCATGCGCGTAACGGGGGAAAGGAGTTTTTCTACCGTATTGACAAGATGAACTCCGGAGAGTGCCATGAACTGCGCGGAGCTGACCACGGGGTGGAGTTGCCGTATCTTTTCGGAAATCTTGGCGATGAGGATGCTCCGGACACCGAGGCGAACCGCCGTTATGCGCGAATGTTGCAGCGGATGTGGGTGAATTTTGCCAAGACGGGTAATCCGTCCCTGCCGGGGATTGAGTGGCCTGTGTTCGACGACAAGACACTGAAGGTTATGATTCTCGGGAGTGAGGATGCGCACGTGGAAGCAAATCCGGAGGCGGATCGCACGATACTCGAGCAGCGGTTGATTGTGGAGAATCCGAAGTTCAAGTGCTTCACCGGATTTGCACCTGTGCTGGCACGGATGTTCAAGAGCGAAGGTACCGCGCGGTTTGACGCGGTCATGCGCAAAAAGGCGGAGCTCGGTACCGAATTTCAAAATAAAACCAAAGTTGTGTCGCCCGCCGACATGGTGGTGTACGGAACGATTCGTACGGCGGAGACAGAATACTCTGTTGCAGAAGCATTTGCGGTCAAGGATGGCAAGTTCGTCTATGTCGGCGACAAGGCCGGCGTGGCGGCTTTCATCAAGGAAGGCGTTACCCGGGTCGTTGACCACCGTGGCAAAGGCATGGTGATGCCCGCTTGTACCGATGGTCACGCGCACTACCTTATGTCGTTCACACTTGCCAATATGAAGAGCGGTGTTTTGTTCGGACTCGGGGACGACAAAGCGGAAGTCCTGCGGAAGCTGGACGCTGCCACGCGTGCGGCGAAAGCGGCAGGGAAGAAGAGTCTGATTGGATTCGGCTGGAACTATTACACTATTATACAGGACAAGCCGACCTTGGCAGAGCTTGATGCTGCCACGCACGGTGTGTCCATTGTGATTTTCGATTCAAGCGGTCACAATGCATTCGGCAACTCGGAATGTCTGTGCCGTTGCGGCATTATTGATGGCAAGGGCAAGGTTCTCATCAGCAAGATTGATGGCGGAATCCTTGAGCTGGACGGAAAGGGCTATCCCACCGGATTTGTCGATGAGCGCGTCACGGGGTATCTGTCGCGTATGGGCGGAATTGATGCGAACGAGATTATCGATGACAATCTGGCGGAGACAGCCATACTCCAATCCCAGGAGTTGCTGTTGTCCACTGGTATCACCACGTACATGGAAGGATGGAGCAACTGTTTTCATCCGAGCAAGTTCTATGAAGCTGCAGCGCGGCTTGACAAACAGGGAAAACTCAAAATTATCCTTCCTATGACTTACGAAGTGGAACCCTGGCAGAAGGATATTGACAAACAGATTGACTATCTTGTTTCTATCAACGGGAAATACAGACCCCGGCATGTGCTCCCGGAATATCTGAAGATCTTTATGGATGGATGTGTGGAGACCAAGACCGGGGCAGTGTCCAAGCCCTACAAGAACGGTGTCGTGTACAAACCCTTCTGGTCCGTGGATCGACTGACCGACATTACCAGAAAGTGCAATGCCAAGGGGATTATCGTACACACGCATACCATGGGCGATGTCGCCATTTCCAATGTTACCGATGCCTACATCCGGGGCGGTGACGGTAAGCACCGTAATTGCCTGGTGCACGTTCGCCATCCGCGACAGGAGGACTTCAAGCGCTTTGCCGACAACAACATCGCCTGTGTCGCCGGTATGACCTGGCATGTAGGAACCGAGGAATCAGTGAAGGTCTTCTCAAGTTTCTTTGATGAATACTATGTGATGCATCCCTATCCGATCAAATCCTTCTTTGATGCCGGCGTCAAGGTCACCAGTCATTCAGATTTTCCTGCGAACGAAATCTGTCCGCAGGACCCATTCGGTATCATGGAGATTGCTGTCAGCGGGCGTATGCCGTATCCCATGACGGATAAGTTGACACCGCCGTTCTACACGGAGGAGTTGATTACACGGGAACAGGCGTTTCAGGCGTTGACTATCAATGGTGCGTGGCAGGTTGGACTGGAAAACGAGCGCGGCAGTATCAAGGTCGGTAAATGGGCTGATTTCGTGCTTACTGACAAGGATGTGTTCGAATGCCCGGTGACTGACATCCGCAAGACCAAGGTAGTCTCCACCTGGTTTGAGGGCGAGAAGGTTTATCCGGCATTGCCGTCAAATACCACCTCCGCGGACAAAAAAGCTAAATAATGTGACGTTCCCTGGTTACAATGGCGTAATCCGGTCTGTGGATAGTGGTTTTGAAAACCACGGAAGGACACGGAACAGTTTAGTGGATAGTTGACAAGAACATCTTCAGTCTTGTCAGTGTGGAGCATTCCTGATTAGCTTAATTGTCTCCGCAGTGCAGAGACAATTAAGCCGGATATATTTCAAAACATCATGTAATACTTTTTTGTTTAAAAATCTTAAAAGTGTTGCTATATTATCTCCATGTTCAATTCAAACTACCATTTTTGATGAAGGAATCGTGGGGGGCGAGGGCTTCGGTTCAGGAATACTGAATGTCAAAGTCATTTCAAACCGCTGGTCTTTGCCAATTCCAATAGACGGGGAAGTTCCCCAAGAAGGTACAGTGGGATATTCAGCAAACCGTCATCCAGCCGGAGATTCTTCATGGATGCTCTGATTGCAAGTTGCGGGTGATGGTTATCCCGGTAACATTTCAGTGATTTTGCTTTGACGTTCAAACCGGACTTAGCTTCTACAGGAACGATTCTGTTATCAAGTTGTATAAGAAAATCCACTTCAGCTTGCCCCTTTCTGTTGTACCAGTAACACACGGGATTGATGCCAAGAGCATAAAACTGTTCCAATACGAGGTTTTCGGTAAGACGCCCCTGAAAACCGGAAAAGAAGTCCTGATTATTGGCAATAACTGTCGCTGATATCCTTGCAAGTTTTCGCAGGATGCCGACATCCGATGGATAAAGTTTGAATGTATTCTTTTCCATGACAGCCATGAGCGGGTATTCCGGAGAACTTACCGCACAAACTTTTTGAACCATGGAGGCAGAAATAAGCCATTGGAGAGCATCTTCCAAATCTTTTGCCCGTGCACCATGGCGGACTTCGCCGAAGATGAAACGGCGATTCTCCCGGGCAAACTGCGCCGGGATGGAATGCCATATCTGCATGAGTTTCTGTACATCACAGGATTCTGCATGTTTGGAAAAATCAGCTTCGTATGCCTGAAGAATGGAGTCAAGTTCCTGCTCCACGATATTCCAATCATGTGTTTCCAGAAAAGCCGTAATTGCGGCGGGCATACCGCCAATAGTAAGGTATTCGGAAAGATATGCACTCAGTTTTCCGCAGAAGGGATCCGCCAATGGTTCAAGCGGAATCGTTTTAACATAATCGTGCATGACAGGATCGACCGCACACAGATACTCATCGAATGAACACGGGGTAAGTTCCCGGATATCGACCTTACCGACAGGAAAACCGATTTTGTTTTTTGCAGAAAGAGCAAGACCAATCAGAGAACCTGCTGCCGCTATCGCATATTCGGGAGCATCTTCGCAGAAATATTTTAATGCGTACAGTGCATTTGGACAGGTTTGAATCTCGTCAAAGAGGACAAGTGTCTCGTTTGGAACAATTTTCTTTCCGCTATAGGCGCTTAATTGGGAAATAATCCTCTTTGTATCGTATGTTCCTGAGAAGAATGATGTTAGCCCCGGGTCCTTGTCAAAGTTGAATTCCACCATGTTGGCAAAATATTTTTCGCCGAAATGTTTGAGAATCCATGTCTTTCCGCATTGACGAACGCCCTTGAGAAGGAGCGGTTTCCTGCGTGAAGAAATTTTCCACTCCAGCAGGTTCTTAACCATATTTCTTTCAATTTGCATCATTTGTTCCTCCATACTGTGTGGAACTTAATATAGTTTATTTGGTTGAAAAATGCAAATAAAATTGCAATATTCGGTTGAAAAATGCAAATAAAATTGCAATATTCGATTGAATATAAGGTTGTTTAGAAAAAAAGTGCCGGGAGAACGAATTGATGTTCTTCCAGCACTTTGTCCGTTATTTGTCAGCCGGGGTACTGTTTCGCGATTTTCTTCATCAGGTCCGGGATGGCGATTTTCTGCGGGCATTGTTTTACGCATTTTTGGCAATTGACGCAAGCAGAAGCGCGACTATCTTCGGGCAGAGCCTTGTAATCTTTGAGGAAGGCACTTTCATTCTTATCCGTTTTGAGTTTATTCCAGAGGGAGAAGATGGCAGGAATTTCCACATCAGCGGGGCAGGGCATGCAGTACCGGCAAGCAGTGCAGGGGATGAGATCGGCATTTTTCCCTGCGGTGATGGCAGTTTGAAGTGTTTTCTGTTCAAATTCGCTGAGTGGTTTGAAATCGGTAAAGATTTTGATATTCTCCTGAAGATGTTCCATTTTTGTCATTCCGGAAAGGATGCACAGGACATTGGGTAAAGTTCCGCAATAGCGGAAAGCCCATGAAGCAGGAGAGGCATCGGGCGCAGCATTTTCGAGGATTTTTCGAGTGGCGGGAGGAGGATTTGCAAGAGAGCCGCCCTTCAGCGGTTCCATAATCATAATGGGGATACCGCGTTCTGTCAGGATTTCATACTGTTCTTTGGAACGGTATGCGGTCCAGTCAATGTAGTTCAGCTGAATGAGTGCGAAGTCCCAGGCATGATAATGAGCGATTTTGCGAAGGAGGTCGGGGGAATCGTGGAAAGAGAATCCTAATTTGCGTATTTTCCCAGATTTCTGCATATTGAGGAGGAAATCAATGATTTTGAATTTGAGAGTTTTTTCCCAGCCTTTCTTATTGAGCGCATGAACAAGATAGAAATCAAAATAGCCTGCTTTTGTTTTTGTGAGTTGTTTTTGGAATATTTCTTCTGCATCGGCGGCGCTTTTGCAACGGCTTACCGGCATTTTGTCGGCGAGACAGTAGGATTCGCGCGGGTATTTGGAAAGAGCCGTTCCCAGAAAGTTTTCGCTTTCGCCTTCGTGATAGAACCATGCAGTATCGAAGTAATTGATACCCGCTTCCATAGCACGGGCAATCAGTTTTTCACCCTCGGCGTAGTTAATAGCGCGTTTTGCGCCATTAACGGGAAGGCGCATGGTCCCGAATCCGATGAGCGGTACAGTAAGGTCGGTATTTTTGTAACGTCTGCGGACAACTTTTGCAGCGGGATCGGATTTTGTCGTGGCAGGGGTTGTTTCATCTGCCTGTGCTGCAAAACGTGCGGTTGGTGCGAGAATTGCGAGAGAAAGGGCACTTTTCAGGAAATCACGTCGATTCATTGTTTTTTAACTCCATATTTTTTGATAAAAGCAAGCCTAACTCAAAGAGAAGCCAGGCGGGAACGGCGAGCAGTAGCTGACTTATGATATCCGGGGGAGTCAGAAGCGCGGCGAGGATCAGAATAGCAGTCATAATATAGGGACGTTTGTTTCGAAGACTTTCGTATGATACCAGTCCGAAACGTACAGCCAGAAGAACGAGGACGGGAGTCTGAAACATGGTACCGAAAGCGAGCATCAGCCAACCGGCAAGACCGAGGAAGTTTCCGATTCCGAGCATGGGTTGAATTTCGAGAGAAGAAAAATCGCGGGAGAACTCCATAATCAGGGGCAGAATCAGTTTTGCACAGAAAAAAGCGCCTCCGAGGAACAGTATGGTGGACCCGGCAATCCAGCAGATGAAAGCGCGTTGTTCGCCGGGATAAAGAGCGGGTTTCAGAAAGTTCCAGATTTGCAGGATATTCCACGGATAGGCGACAATGAGAGCAAGTATCAGAGCGAGTTTCAGCTGAATGAGGAACATCTCCATGGGGGAAAAATAGTAAAGAGCCCCGCATCCGTCCGGGAAACTCCAAGCGACAAGGAAACGGATCACGACCGGAGAAAGCCAGTAACAGAAGGGGTAAAGGATACCGGTTGCGAACAGGATCCGGAGGAGCATCTTGCGAAGGTCCTCCAAGTGAGAAATAATCGTCTGTTCGGAATCGCTCATTCCTGTTTCTTTTCCTGTGATTCTGCATCGCGTTTTCCCGCTTCTTCGGAGTCTTTTATGAACTCTTCGCTTTCGTTTTTCAGAGACTCTTTTGCTTTTTTGAACTCATAGCTTGCTCTGCCCAAGGAACGGGCGAGTTCCGGAATTCTTTTTGCACCGAAGATCAGCAGAATAAAGATGACGATTAAAATGACTTCAGTAAAACCAATGGACATGATTACACCTTTCGGGTTTGTTTTTCAATTTCATAAATACTTATCGCCTTAGGAACGGCGGGACAGACATTCAGACAGGCACCGCAACCGATACACTTATCCGCATTTATGGGATATGGCGCACCGCTTCTCCGGAGCCGAATGGCTCCTGCAGGGCATGCGGAGGCACATTTTCCGCAGGAAATACCTTCCTGAAATACCAGACACTTCTGCGGATCGAATTTTGCTTCCGCTATAGCGGTATGCTGTTTTTCCGGGAGGGACAATTTTTTTAATGCCCCGGCGGGACAGACTTCGGAACATTTTTTGCAATCGAAACGACAGGAGCCTGCAGAAAGGTCCAGAGAAACAGGACCGACACCATATTCACCCGGGACAATGATTTTTTCCGGGCAGTTCTTTACGCACAACTGACATGCCGTGCAGAGAGCAGCGAAAGACTCCAATTCTCCAGCTCCGTGCGGCAGAATTTTAGTACGGGGAACAAAAAAAGTAATCATTTTCCGGAATCCGCTTTTTCCTACGGCAAAACCTGCGGCAAGTCCCGCCAGGAGAACTCCGCCCCGGAACAGGAATTTCCGCCGGGAACAATCAACGGATTTTTCATTTTTTTCCGGAAGTCCGAACTGGATGGCATTCATCCGGCAGACAGAAACGCATGACATACACCGGAGACACCGTTCATTGTCAATTTTTCCGTCTTTTATGTTGATTGCGCCTGCCGGGCAAATGGATTCACACTGTCCGCACCGGACGCATTTTTCATTGAACCGGAGCCGGAAAAGACCCCTCGCTGCGGAAAGACCGAGAGTGGTTCCGACCGGACAGAGAGTGGTGCAGAAAAATCTTTTTTTCCAGAGGACTAAACCGAGCAGAACAAGCCAAGCCGTGATTCCCGCTGCTGAAAAGCCGGAAATCATACGTCCGGAGTTAGAATAGGGATCCAGAATTTGAAAACCGAGATTCCAGCCGCCAATCGCCATCCCCAATACAAGACCTGTAACGGCAAGCCGGAGATAGGGAAGATCCGGAACCTGTGTTTTCTTTTTTGCACGGGGGAGGTTGACAATATCCTGAAAACATCCGAGAGGACAAATCACTCCGCAGAAAAAACGTCCGAAAAGCCATGTAAGAAGCAACAGGAGAAACAGAAGCAGTCCAGCGGAAAGGGAGAATCCGGAAATGAAGCGGAACAGAAGCGGACCCGCCTGATAACGCATCAGGCAAGCCGTCAGGACACCGCCTCCGCAAAATGCGGCAAGAACGGTGAGGAGAATTACCACTTGAAACAGAATCTGTATTTTTTTTATGACTTTCATAGATTTTTCCTGCAATACTGGAAAGACAGTTTCCCAATAGAGGAAATATAGTGCGTATATGGGGTGTAAGTCAAATAAATTTCAGAAAAAAACAGTAAAAAATGTAGAGGATAGAAGATGTGAAGATGTGAAGATGTGAAGAAACGGATAGGGGATAGTAGGGGTGGAAAATGCCGGATGTTTTTCGTGGTTGTGGGGAACGGTGTGGAATGGTGGCATAGAAAGAACCTTATGATTTTCGCGACTGTGCGGAACGGAATGGAAAATAGGATCTATAGGACCTATAGGACTTATAGGGATTTTCGCTTACTTGTGCGGAGTACGAGCCGTTTCAATCAGCGGTGTTTTTCTTTGCTCTGAACAGGACAAAGAGGATACCGATAACGAGAACCGCGACAGCGACATAAAGGAAATAGGACGCGAAGCCTTTTTTTGAATCGTTTTCTGCAGTTTCGGTGAATCGAGTCAGGTCCTTCTGTACCTGTATCAAATCGGCATTGTATTCTTTGTAAAATGGTTCGGTGGAAGGTAGAGGCCGGTCATTTTCGTCTGTGATGGTTTGCTTTGCATAATCCAAAGCGGAGAGAGGAATAAGTGACTTATATTTTTCTCCGGCGAAAAAGACTTTATCCCAGTCTGCGATAAGAGCATAACGCCTTTGTGGTTTTTGCGGGGAAAGGAGGTCCATACCGCAGGAGTAGTCAGAGGGGTTATTTTGTA
Organism: uncultured Lentisphaeria bacterium; assembly: GCA_937900075.1. GTDB lineage: Bacteria > Verrucomicrobiota > Lentisphaeria > Victivallales > UBA1829 > SIG77. Next base: position 8,342 of record CALCCZ010000022.1, on the reverse strand, counting down.
CACCGAACATCTTGGCGAGCATGGGAATAATGTCGATATGGCTGCTTAGTCCGGAATAAACGCCCGGATTGATTCCGGGATAATACAGGATCAAAGTTGTATGGGTTTGTTCATTGTTGAATTGAGAACCATGTCCCAGATAGTCATGTTCCATAAATTCTTCACCGTGATCACCTGCGAGTACTACGATTGTGTTTTTCAGCAAATCTTTTTCTTCGAGCAAACGGAAAACCTTGCCGAGACATATATCAAGATTTCGAGCGCAATTTGCGGCACGGCGGAAAATGGCAGGTCCATCGGAAACCTTAGCGGTAGCTGCATTAAACGGCTCCATATAATCGCTGAAAACTTTTGCATCTTCGGGAAATTCGTAGGGGTTATGAGGGGATTCAAAGAACATGAAAGAGAAAAACGGTTTACCGGTTTCTGCGCTGTCCGAAATATTTTTCAGGAAAAGGTCAACATTTTTTCGGTCGCGTTCCCAAGTTTTTCCCTTGCTGAAGCTGAACAGGTTTTCGGAGGGGATCTGATAGAAAACGGTCTGATCGAATTCGGGGTAAGTGAACGTTGCCGAAGTGAAGCAGTTGCAGAGATAACCGTCTTTCAGGAGCCAGTCGATAAAAAGAGGACCGCGCCGTGCAGCTAAAAATGGATGCCAGTAATTAGCCGGGAGAGCATAAAACATGGAGAACATTCCCTGTCGAGTGAGGTTACCGCCGCTGTAATGTCTTGAAAAGGTGACACCTTTTTTAGCAAATTCAGCGGTTTGGGGCATGATTTCCGGGGAATAGAGTTTAGCAGCCCAGGACTCGCAGGCCATCCAGACGATATTGTATTTTTCATGTGGTTCCCGTATGATTTCCGCTGAGGGATAATTTTTCAGAAATACGTGATTTCCAACGCGAACGCGAATAGCATCGCGATTGGGTTGTTTGAAACCAAGTGCGAGATAAAGACCTTCGCTTTTTCCTTTAATAAAGAACGGAATGGCATCCGCTGCCAGCAAAGGTTCCGGATGCATGGTAAATTGAGCAAAGGTATAGGAGAGAAACGAAATGAGAAAAAGCAATCCTGCGAGGAGAGCAGGAAGAATGGTAAGAATCCGGTTTTCCCAACCGCATGTCCAGTCAATAGGACCGATTTTGCAAATCCTGCCGTATCGTGAGAAACAGAAAATAAGGGCAATGTGGAAGAGAGCGAGAACGAATATGCCTAAACCGAGAGAAAATATTTCTATAGGGCGCAAACCCATTGCGGCAAAACCGCCCGGTGTTGTGAAGATGTTAATCACATGGGGATTGGTATGGTAGTGGTAGCGGTAGTAGAGCCCGGCATCCATAAGCAGAAAGAGATGAACGGGAAAAACGGTAAGAAAAGCGACTCCCCCCAAGAGGAATCGTCGCAAGGCGGAATGTTTGTTTTCGCAATATGATGTCAGCGCTGCAACTGCCGAGATCAACAGCATGGAAGGAATCAAATAGAGAAATGGATATAAGAGAACCGCGCTGACAATGAGCAGAGTGGCAGCAAAGTCCCATTGCGGTATTTTCAGGAGGAACAATATTTCCGTAAGGAGAAAAATGACGTAAAGGAAAGAAAAATAGGAAGGCAGCCATAATTTGGCAGCCGGTGAGGCGGAGTTTTGTTGAGCCATAGAAAAGTTCTCCGGATGATAAAATCATCGTTTCAAGGTAATCTGCCTCTATACTGAAATTTGACAGATCAACCGGTTGTTTATTGAAAAGTTCCAGAGATATCTTGCAATATCTTACCAAGCACATAATTTAATCCGTCAATCTTTTTTTTCAAGCTGTGTGATTAAAAAAGAAGATATTTGGATTATTTGTATGTCATGGCAGTCACGGAATACACGGAAAAGTCAGTTACAGGAGTGTATTGCCAGACTAAAAGCACATTTCAGCGGTCTTTTTATCTTTTTTGAGCCGTTGATCCTTTTTTTATTTGCTTTTTTTTACTCAGAAATGTATATTCCTGTTTCATTCCGGTTTTTCTGACTTTTTTCGTTAAAATGCGTTGTCTTTTTACCGATTCTTTCGAGACTGTATTCAGCCGGTAACTTAACATTTTAGGATTTGAAGAAAGGTTTTTATGCTTTCCGCGATTCTTGTTCTTCTGCCCGTATTCCTGACTGTTTTATGCATAGTCCTTTTGAAAATGAAGGTGTATAAAGCTATGCTTGTTTTCTTTTTCGGGACGTTGTTAATCGGCTGGCTTCATTGGAAAATGTCCGGTTTGGTTCTCGCGGCAACTGTTCTTCTGGGGATTCTGAAAACTTTGGATGCTGTCTTCATTATCCTGGGAGCAATTTTCCTTCTGGGGGTTATGAAAAAGACCGGCGCGATGGATTCCATTGGGTTCTCTTTTTCCCGTTTGACAAAAGATCGCCGGATTCAGGTTATTCTGATAGCCTGGTTTTTCGGTGCCTTGATTGAAGGTGCTGCGGGGTTCGGTACTCCTGCAGCTTTGGCTGCACCGCTTCTTGTCGCTCTTGGCTTTCCGCCGCTGGTTGCTGTGATTGTAACATTGATATGCAATTCGATTCCTGTTCCTTACGGAGCCGTAGGCACGCCGGTGGTGGTAACGGGAGCCATTCTTTCCGAGAACGCAGCGAAAATGGGAATGAGTCATCAGGAGTTTCTTCTGAATGCGGGTGGAACAACGAGTGCGATTTTGTTTTTCTGCGGTCTGTTCATTCCCTTTTGTGCCGTTTTGGCAATGATTCTTCTTGCCGAAGGAAAGAAGAGTTTGCGTCCTGCATTGGAAGTTCTTCCCTTATGTATCTTTTCCGCTGTATGTTTCAGTGTACCGCAGTATGCGGCCAGCAGATACTTGGGACCGGAACTGGCTTCTCTGATTGGGGCGGTGGTCGGACTTCCGCTTTTTCTGGCAGCCGTCAAGTTCCGCTTTCTTCTTCCGAAGACAGTTTGGAATTTTCCTGTTGTCGCGGATATGCCCTCCTTGGAGGGAAGTCTGAATGTTCCGAAAATGTCCGTAGTAAAGGCATTTGCTCCCTACGCGGTCATTATTTTTATTCTGCTTATTACACGTGTTCCAGTTTTACCCCTTAAGGCATTGCTTCAAAAGACCATTCAGATTAAATGGCTGAACATCCTGGGTGTCTCCGGAATGGATTTCTCCTGGGCTTTTCTCAATAATCCGGGATTGCAGTCATTCATCATTATTTCCATTATTTTTGCTCTTATTTGCGGTTGTTCCCGTAAGGAAATCGGGGGACTTTGCAAAGACACTCTGATTCAGGCGGGACCATCCATTTTCGCATTAGTTGCCGGTGTGGCTGCGGTTCAGATTATGCAGAAATCGGGCACAAATCAGGCAAATATGCCGGATATGCTTTCTTTAACGGCGGAATTTCTTGCAAAAATTACCGGAAAACACTATGTGGCAGCCGCCCCTGTGATTGGCGGTTTAGGTGCATTTTTCTCCGGCTCCTGTACCGTCTCGAATATCATGTTCGCATTGCTGCAATGGGAAACTGCTGTGATGCTGAACTTGCCCGCTGTTATCATAACGGCTATGCAGATTGGCGGAGCCGCACTGGGAAATATGATCTGTATCAACAACATTGTTATGGCTTGTTCTACGGCCAATGCAAAAAATTGTGAAGGGAAGATTCTTATTTTCAATCTTTTTGTTTTCGTTTTTTCTGTGCTTGTCATGCTCCTTGTGGTAAAATGTATTTTTCTGTAAAACCGCTGATATTCCGCATTTTTTTGTAATCTGCCGGTTTATCCTGTAGACACTTATACAAGCTGATACATTAGTGGATAGTGATTTGTGGGGAACCAGGGAATACACGGAAAAATTGGTTAATAGGGATGCGGTATGGGAAAATAAGACCTATTTTCATTTGATCCGGGAAACTCCGGAGTTTTCCATACCATCAATCACTTTCCGCTGACCGATTACCACGGCGGAGTGTTTTGATTTCAGGTGTGTTTCCGGAACAGGGCTTTCAGGATGAGAATGGAATCGTAAAATGCCTGAAAATGGGTGCCGGCGTTTTTGTTTTCGTAAATGGCGGCAACTGGAACGGATACGATGGGAAATTTCTGCTGGATGGCATGTTTCAGGAAGATTGTTTCGAACTCGAAACGATTTCCGGGCAATGCGGAAGCTGTTTTCATAAGAGTTGCGGGAATACCGCGGAGTCCGGACTGACTGTCTTTCAGTTTTGTACCGGTTGCATAATGAAAAGCGAACTGAATCACAACGTGTCCGATATGGCTTTTCCATGGAATTTGGCTATTTTTGAAATCACGTTCCCCGAGGATCAGAGCATTGGGTTGTGATTGCAAAGCCGTGGCAACGCGGATAACATCCTCCGGGAGATGTTGTCCGTCGGCATCTGCTGTAACGCAACCGGGGAGCCCGGGGTATCGTTCCAGTAAATCGGCGAAAGCCGACTTCAGGGATGCCCCTTTTCCGGAATTTTGTTGATGATGCAGGATGCGGCAGGCGGAGAACTCTGCCAATTTCTGAAAGACAGCATTTGCGGTTGTGGAACTTCCATCGTTCACGACAAGAATTTCCTGGAACCCGGCGTTTTGGAGCGCAGAGACGAACTCGCAAAGTCTCTGATCGGGATTCAGGGCGGGTATGACAATCGGTACTTCCAATGTTTTTTCTGCCATGACAGGTTTTCCCGGGGTATTATTCACAGAGGTTCAGTTATGACGGAAACGCCGTCAGGAATTACGGAAATACGGGCTTTTTCCCCAGTAATCCGGCGTGCTTCCGCGAGAGCTGCGTCTATCGTGTTGAATGCGTGAAATCCCATTTTTTCCAGCATTTCGTGGGGGCAGTCCTTCGTAACGAACAAAACCGTATATCTGGTCATGACACGCAGAGCGATCTGCAATTGCCATTGTTCTGCAATGGTTTTATTTCGCGGTACACTTTCAATCTGTTTCAGCAGACCTGCCAAATCATTTGATTCTGCCAGACTGCGGTAGAAGGATTCACCGCCGTGTCCATCGCGACAGGCGGCAGTCATAATAATCACGCCGCCTTTCCGGCAGACATTTTCTGCGGCGGTCATACCCTTGACAGACTGATAAACATTCTGATCCAGGGGATATCCGCCGTTGGATGTCAGAACAATATCCGACATGGGGACACGGACGCGGCAAATATCTTTCAGCCATTTGCATCCTGCGGCATGTGCGGCTTCGTAGGAACCGGCGACTGCGTAAACGATATCGTGTTTTCCGTTTAATACGGTATTTACGATGAAAGCAAGTTTTGCCTGTTTCGCGGCATACAGCATTTCCTGATGAATGGGGTTGTTATCGAGGATACCGGTCCGGGCGAACGGTGAGAGTATCATTTCCGCACAATGATTTGCCTTTACGGTATCGGCACCCGCAACGCCGGGTAAAATACTCTTTCGACCGCCGGAGAAGCCCGCAAAAAAGTGCGGTTCTATAAAGCCTTCGGAAACAACGAGGTCCGATTCGGCAACAAGACGGTTCAATTTTAATTTTGCCCCGGAAGGCAGGAAACCGAAATCCGAAAGTTGAGCATCATCAAAGCTGTCATGCAATACGATTTTCTCGCGATTCATGATTTCATCACCGAACTTTTGCCGCAATTCTCCGGGTGTACTGCCACGATGCAGACCTGTGGCAATCAAAATGGTAATTTGGATATCCGGCTGACCGCTGCGGAGACGTTTCAGCATTTGAGGCAAAATGATTTGAGAGGGGACCGGGCGGGTATGGTCACTGGCAATTATAAGAGCACTCTTCTTTCCTTTTGCGATATCTTCCAGTCGTGGAGAACCGATGGGGTGGTCCAATGCGTCTTTTACGATTGCTGTTCCGTCTTTTTCCGGTTCCGCCAGAGCGGATGTATAGACTCCATTCAGAATTTCATCAGGGATTTCAGCCTGCAGGAAAGTAGTATCGTATGGAATTTTTACTTGCATGTCTCAGAGTCCGTTCCTTGTTGATTATTATATGGAATTTCACTGTTTTCAAACGCTGAAATAATTTGCCCCATACAGTGGAAAAATGCAAGTCATTTTTGTTGTAAAAAAAGCTATTTTTTCAACAGAAAGAGATATTCGTAATTTTCTGTGTCACGGCTGATCCACTCATTGGTCCAGCGCATTCCGGACATTACATTCTTTCTGTAGTTGATTTCAAAGACTTTTTCTATTTTTCCCACGGTCTGAAGCAAATCCAGTAAATCCTGCTTCGTCGCTCTGCCGCCCGAACTGTAAGACAGCAATACGAAATTCGCCTGAATACATTGAATCAGTTTTGACAGCGCATTTACAGCAAGGAAATGACCGTTTTCATCTTTTCGGAACTCTTCAAAGACAGATGCGGATACCGTGTCTTTCGAGTCGGTGCGCCGTCCGGCTTTCCCAAACAGCTCTGGATGGTCATTCAGGATAACCGTTTTCCAGAAATGGTAATAGGCATTGTAGCGGACGCGACTCGGCGGCATTTTTTCGTTGTTGGAACCGTATGGCGGATCCAGATAAGCGGCATCAAAGGAACGATTCTGAATGGCTTCGAAGATATCGCCGCACAAAACGGTATGGATGGCGGGATCTGTCTGAAAACGGCGGGGCAGGGTCATCTTCATAGTCTGGTAGGAACGCGGTGACCAGTGGGCAAGACTGGAAGAAAAATGTCCTAATGTGCTGTCAACGGCATCCATTGCATAAATCAGACTGGTCAAAAGGACACATTTTTCCGGAAACGGCAGATCGAAATCTTCTATGGCAAGCCGGATGGCATCCAGTTTCATGGTATTGTGTCTCTGGAATGGCATTTTCGTATCCTTTTCCATTCCGCCGTAATGTTCTGTAAACCATCCGTCAATGCCGGGCAGGGCATTCAGCTTATCCAGAATCTTCTGAAAAAAAGTGTTCGGCAGTTCTGATTTCAGGTAACAGTTTGCAAAGACTTCCGACCATACGGCACGGTCATTTGCTGTTACGGCATAACCGCTCTGGGCAAATGCCTGGGCGACGCGTGTGGTGCCCGTAAATCCATCCAGCACGGAACGGAAACCCCGTCCGTTTATACTCTGCAGAATGAACGGAATGATTTTCCTTTTGGAACCCGTGTACTTGATTCCTTCCGTTTCCGGTACGATTATGCTGCTCCGGTCCGGTACGTTCAAATTTCCGTTTTTCTGTTCTACTGATTTCACGATTCGGATGACTCCATTGAAAAAGAGCAGCCTTCCACACGCAGTCCCGGGGCATCGCAGATGCTCAGGAGCGGTTTGCGCGGGTCGGATTCGCCTGCTTCATTCAAAATTCTGCAGTCACGGAAGAATACGCCGTCGGCATCTCTGACGTTCAGAAAAACCGGCTGTACCTTGAATTGTTCCGGCTTCGGATTGGCGGTCATCACAAAATCGCAGTCGCGGAATGTGATATTCCGGGGTCTTTGCGGTCCGCTGCCGGCGACCCATGCATTCCCAAATCCTTCAAAGCGGCAATCCTGGAATGTAACATCATGAATGGAGGCTTTCGCATGTTCATCGCCCGGACAGACAGAAAACAGTTCTCCGGTTTCGAGAAAAGTGCAGTGATGAATCCGGACAAAAGAAATATCAACTCCTTTATTTCTTCCCCGCGTGAAACTTGACTGTACGATTACACCTGTTCCCGAACGGGAAAAAATCAGATTGCTGAGTTCAATGTTCCGGATTGTACCCATGCCGACACCAATTCTTGCACCCGCCGAACTGGCGGCAAGGACACAATTGGTAATGACAATATTTTCGCATGCCTTTGGATGCGGCAGTTTTGTATCATTGCCGCGTATGGCAATGGCGTCATCGCCCGTATCCACAATGCAGTCGCTGATTGTCACATTCCGGCAGGAATCAATGTCCATTCCATCCGTATTGGCATCTGCACGTCCGTTCTGTACATTCACTCCCCGCATTTGCACGTTGTCACAGCCGTGAAAAAGAATACTCCAGCAGGGCGTATTGCGGATATTGAGATCGCGAACACGTACATCCCGGCAAAGAATGAACACAATCAACATCTTCATCTTTTCTAATAGCTTTCATATCAGTATATAAACCTTTATATACAGGAAAACCAATAAATACTGGTAATTCAAATATGTATCAGCGCTTAACACAAGTACCTAGATCGAATAATTGGAATACATCTACTTATAATGGCTCAAGAATAAGATCAGGAACTAAAGGTGATGATTTAAGAAATTCGAGATTTATAAATGAACCAGTTAATTTCACAATGAATAAAAATCATACAAGAAATCAAAGAATCACAACCAGAATTAGTCATAATTGATTCGGTA
>CALCCZ010000021.1 GCA_937900075.1 uncultured Lentisphaeria bacterium | reverse complement strand
TTACGCGTCTTAACATCAGATACTTTGTCCTTTATACATTTCACGAATGATTCAAACAAGATGTTTATCAGCAAAAATGGATCATCCCAAGGTCCCGGGAGAATACTCATACAGCTATTCCTTTCCTTGTTATTATTCCAGCAATTAAATATCGTGTACACCAAATTAAGTAAACATCATATTTTCCAATCATGATACCTCTGATTCATTCTGGACAGGAATTGTACCGGAAGCATCATCGGTCAATTTTTCACCTTCGAAACAGGAAATGATTCCTTTGAGCCCGGCTCGAAGCAAACCTTCTTCCTCTGTTTTTTTATAAAAACCTTCTCTGACAGCATCGATGAAAACCATTTGTGCTACACCTATAAACTTCTGAATGATATATTTGTTGATAAATTCGTCAGAGAGTTCTTCGGTATCCCAGTGCCAATCACAAACCAAAGCTTCCTTCTCCTTGCAAACGTAAAGTCTGGGATACATTTTTTGGTCATGCCATGTGTTGCAAAAATCCTCTACCGTGTTCAGAATTTTCGTGTTTAAATCCTTATTAGCCAAAACTGCGTGGGCAATGATAGTATCATTCTCCGGATTATATACGAAATAAACGATCACGATTTCTCCGTCCTGGTTTGGAACAGCAATGTTGTGATGAATTTCAATGCCTACGCCATCCTGATGAAGAAAATGGCAAATATTAAGTTCATCAAGAATTCTCCGGAAGCGAGTTACAAATTCAACCATTTTTATGTCCTTTCTGTTTTATTTTTTAGTGAAAAATTCATTTGTTTCTTTGAAAAATTCCAAATTCTTAGTCAAAACTGGAGCGATGATTTTTTCCTTAAGGAATTTATTGTTGCTACATGCATCCACACAAATTGAGTATTCTGTAATAAATCTATTGGTATATGGATCTATGAATACCATAGGGTAAAATTCTCTGTAGTTCCACCTGTTGCAGAGTTGAAGTGCATCTGACAATTTGTTGCCAGGTAATTGCTGATCCGGAGCCAGACAATTAATTTGGATTGATTCATTAAGAAAATGAACAACCGTTCTGATGTGTGGCTTCACTTCTTCTGTTTCAAGCTCGCCATAGAGGATATTTTCATCTTTATCTATTCGATGGATGCAATGAAGTTCATCGAAAATGCTTCTTGTACGATTGCAAAGACACGCAGGAGACAATGCACCTTTTGTTCCCCGGTAAAACAGGCTGGCGAGCCAGTAAAAACTTTTTTGGATAATGAATGACATCTTACACACCTCATATTTATCTGTTTGCTCTAAAAAGAAATTTTTTAGAAAAATGTAACAATACAGAAGAATATCTTGCAAATTCTTTAGTATCTATTCTTGAGAGAGAACTTTCGACAGCAAATATGACAATCTTTAGATTGTTTTCAAATGTAAAAAAACTGAAATTATGAAAAAATTTCGAAAAATTAAAGTGAGAAACAAAGGATGGAAAGAAAAGGAAATCTCACAAATTTTTATTAGTCGCCGAAATACCATCCTTTTCCATCACATCTGCTACAATCAAACCAATAACCATAGCTGTAAACTTTTCCATTATTACAACTACACTTATGAGTATGTTTTATAACCCAAACAGCACCTCGAGAGCCTCCTCTGACTACTTTGGCTGTTTGTGAGGGGTTATTTTCAATAATTTCCTTCGTAAATTTTACAGCTTTTTTGGCAACTGATGGTCTGCATGAACATAATGATAATGCCATGATAATTGCTCCAATAAGAGCAACAGTTTTTTTCATTTTAATTTACTCCCGTGTTAATTATTATTCGACGCCAGTCTCAAGAGTCCCGTTATAAATTTTGCTTCTCATTTTGATCTTTCCATTTTATTTTACACTATTTCCACTTTTTGTGCTGACATCGACAGTCACTTCACACTCATAGCTCTGAATTTGTTCCCGCAATGGTTTAATTTTTTCAGTACGCAAAGTCTTGTGTTCTTCCGCCAACTTAATCCTTTGCTGTTGCTCAATGTCCAGCAGATTGCTGGCGTAGGTCTGCCGTAACTCAAAAGCCTGTCGTGTTTCTTCAAATGCATCTTCAAAAGCCTTGATAATTCCGAGTCGCAGGGTTTTTATGCGTTTACTTTGTTTTTGAATAACCGGATTCTGTTCCGACTCCGATCCGCTGATAGTAAAAACAACATTGTTGCTGAGTTCCTTTTTCAGATCATTGTATATTGAGTTTGCACGATTTTGAGTCCCAATGCCGTTACCTACCAATGCTCCGAGAGCCCCACCTATTGCACCGCCGACATAGGTTCCTACACCGGGGAAGACAAAACTTCCCAGCATTGCGCCAATCGCAGTTCCGGTTGCCGCTCCGGTAATGACATCTGTACTGATTCCTGGGGCTTTTGCCACGACAGAGTCAACGAAATCTGAGGCAACGATATCTGTCCCGATAATAGGGGTTGGCACGGGTAATCCTGCAAGGATAGGCTGGTCCTTGATAGTCAGTTCCCATTTGCTTTGGGTTTCGGCAATAATATGGGAAATTTGATTGGCGATTAAAGCATTAAATATGCTGTTCTGCCCATTTCGGATATTGTCTGCCCATGCAGTTGCTTTAGGCAGCACAATTTCAGAAAAAGTGTCATTGATAATCTGCTCATTCATACCCTGACGGACATCGTTGCAGTTTATGTCCGCGATTTTTGAGGCGGCACTGCGTGCGACTTCATCAACGCTGGAAATAATCACATTCTGCCAGTAATCTGAAGCCAATGCGTAATCAATACTCTTATCTTGTAACACTTTCAATTTCTGATTGCAGAAGGTCTGAAAGCGATCAAGTTTATTCTGTGCATCCTGAAAATCCGCCCGTGTTTTTGCTTCCATATCCGATGCCAGTGATTCTGCAACCCGGAAATCCGCTTCCAGTTGCCGCAGCAATTCAACAACTTTCTTGGAACCATTATCAACCAATACGGAATGTGCCTTCTGACTTACAACGGCATTCTCTACTGTGTGCAGGATCCGTTCCAGACCGCTTTCTTTATAAATCAAATCAATACCGCTGTGATCCGGAGCAAACAAATCAAAGTTTTTCAACTTATTGCACGTATAACCATAGACATGGCGGAGAGCATTTTCCGCCCATGTTGCAAGGATATCCTCAATAGAATTGTATTGTGTACCGAATCTTGCTGCAAGCTGCCGAATAGCCTTATCTGAATGCGGGTCCAGTTGTCCCTGAAGTATTTTTTCAGCTTGAATGGCTACCAAAGCCAACAAGGCATGATAAATCATAAAATCTTCTTGCCGCAACGCGACATTCATCCGTCCGAATGTCGCCTGATAACTGGGAATAATACTGTTTTCAACATTCGTTTTGGTATTGTTGCAAATGTTTACCGTGTAAAATATCTTGTTCGGTTTCGCTGTGACTAGCCGTTTTGCGCAATCAATATCGCTTTGCCCCATTTGTATTCCATTCAAAATATACCAAACCGCATCGGCGTTTTCCAATATATCAAATGCTACACGCGTATCGTAATTGCTTGCAAACAAACCGGGGCAATCAATCAGTACACTGCCGGTTCGCATCAGGTTCCTGGACTTGATATAAATATGAGCTTCTTTGATAAACAGAAAGATACAATCTTCCGGTTGAAACGGTATTTGAATCTTATTGTTCCAAGGAGTATTCCAATTTTGCGGAAAACAAACCATTTTTTCAACATCGCCGACTGAAAACGAGTGCATTGCTTTTATTTGCTGGATCAATGGTGCGTCATAGTATTCGCAAATCAGTGCGGTCATCCGTAGTGCTTCATCTTCTTCTATGGAAATCACGGGTGCATTGCGAATTCTCCGCAAGACCGCATCCTTAACCAATGTCAAGTCTTCCGGGTAATGCAGTTCTCCGACCAGCTGATCGCCCTGATTTAATGATTCAAAACGTTCCGGTTTAAGTTCTTTCAAAGACTGAAGAAGGTATTTGGAAAAGATTCTTGTCAGATCTTTGTCAGACCGCCAAATTACAGCGGCTTTGCCAATCAAAGAGTCATCCGTTGTATTCTGTGCTGAAATAACAGTAGCACTCGTCCGCAACATGGCACCGCGTGGACTGACTTCCTGACCATCACACAACGCATTGAATGTTGTCGATTTTCCAGCTTCAAAGCCAGATATCAGAACAATACGAAATTGATTTTCATAAACCTTTTTGCGGATTGCACCAAGCGATTCCACCGTTTTTTCCGGAATCCTCGGCAAAGCAAGGGCTTTGTCAATAAACTCAACAAGTTCATTACGTCTTTTTTCGTACTGTCCTATATCCATTTTATTACTCCTTCACCGTTCAGGAGAGCCGCTCCAGCATGTCGCTAATCGTACCGATACGGCTCTGAATATCCATAATATGTGTTCTTGTGTCGGCAGTCTCTTCCTGAGTCCGGATCGTTTCAAGAATGAGTTGCTGATGCGAGATTTCCTTTTCTTCCTCTTCCCGGAGAAAATCTGCAATTTTTTCTTGCAGTGTTGAAAGTTCCTCCTTAAAATCAGTGTTGACATGTTCAAGCTGTTTGGTCAGTGACTCACCGGCGACATCAATCAGATGTGATGTCAGCAGATTGGTAGGCATAAGTTCCTTTACAAACGGAATCTTGCCAAGAACGAAGCGCAATCCAAGCGAGAGGAACCATCCGCCGGGGAGAACGAACATTGAAACCAGATAGTCACCAATTGTGACCCAAAGTGAATTCCAGTTCTGAATCCAGCCCCCGTCAAGTTCACCAAAATCTGCGCTGAAATTCTGATCGTGCCAGTAGCCCTGCAGGTCTTTTTTCATAACCTTGAAGACATCTTCAATATCGTCTTGAAACTGTTTGATACGAAGAACTGCTGCATCTTCAATCCTGGGAACCAGAATCGAATCCGCCAAAGCAACGGTTTGCTGGGTATCCGACATATCTTCCAATTCATGCAGTTTTTTCAGAAATTCATTCTTGATGTCATTCAAATCAGACTCAAAACCCAACTGACAATTATTGCGCCGGACGGTCACACGTGCTTCAAATTCATTAGAAAACTCGGATAACGCTGATCGCATCTCATTAAGACGCTCTACTGACTTGATCTTCATACTGTTCAGTTCATTCTGATCCTTCCCGAAGACAGCAAGCTGAAGTTCAAGTCTGCACATTTCTTCACGAAGATGTTTTTCAATGAGCCGGGCAATTTTAGAGCAACGGTTTTCTGCGGAATAATTTCTGGCAAAAGCCAAAATCTTATCGCGGAGACAATCTTTTTTATCATTCAGAAAAACGTCGGAATCCGAATCTGAATAGATATAAACAGGAATATCGCTTTTCCCAATGGAAGCCAACTGCCCTTTCACTGACTGAACAATTCCTTCCAGTCCGGCTTCGTTCAGTAGAGTTTGCGGTTTGCGGGAAATAACCATCATAAAGCGGTTTAAGCCTGTGGAAAACAACTTCCTCTGCAGAAAAGCAAGTTCCGGCTTTGACAATGAACGCGCTTCAATAACCATAACGATCACATCGGCATCCGGAAGGACCTTATAAGTTGTTTCCCGAAGCAGATGTTCATTGGGGTCATCAATGCCAGGAGTATCCAGCACCGTGACATCTCGCAGACAGGTATTCGGGTATCTTAACTCGACATTTTCAAAAGTGTTAAAAATTTCCTCGCGGGACTCGTCATCCTCCGCAGCAATCAGTGGGGCGATTTTTTCCCGGTCAGGATTGGAGATGGAAAGAATTTCATTATTTTGTTTGTTAAGCAAGGTGATGTTGGCCGTGTCCCCGTAGGTAATACTTACGGGAATGGCAGACATGCACATCCCGTGTCCTTCTTGCAACAGCGGATTGTCACTGAGGAACAGTTTGTTGATAATATGACTTTTTCCAGTCTGAAATTTTCCAACAAACGCAATTTTGATTTGGGGATTCTCTGCAATTTCTAATGCTTCGCAAAGTTTTCTATCCGCCTGCACCCCATTGGCCGTCATT
>CALCCZ010000020.1 GCA_937900075.1 uncultured Lentisphaeria bacterium | reverse complement strand
GACCGCAACTGGGGTCGTCCCGTGGTGGATGATTCGCTTGAAATCAAGATAGAGCCGATGACAATAGACGAAATCAAACAGAAAGGCAGAGAGGCTGCCGACCGCATTGAGGTACTCGCAAAGTTTCTCAAAATTGAGGATAATTATGCCAAAATCAAGGAAATCGAGGGTATCATGTCTGCCGCCGATTTCTGGGATGACAAAGAAAAAGCGCAAGCAACCGTCCAGAAATTATCTTCCTGCAAAAACGTTATCGAACCCTTCAAAGCCTTGAAACGCGAAACCGATGATTTTCTGGCTATTGCCGAACTTGCCGCTGAGGATGAATCTTTCCTGGAAGAATCGGATAACTCATGGAATGAACTCGAACAGCATTTAGGACGTTTGGAAATCATGAGTTACCTGTCCGGTAAATTCGATCGGAACAATTGCTATTTCTACATTCACGCAGGCGCTGGCGGAACGGAATCCTGTGACTGGGCAAATATCCTTCTGCGTATGTATCGCCGCTGGTTTGAACGCCGCGGCTGGACCGATGAAATCATTGACATGCAGCCCGGTGATGAAGCGGGTATCAAAAGTGCCGTACTGAAGGTCACTGGCGAATTTGCATACGGCTATATCAAGGCGGAACGCGGGATTCACCGTTTAGTCCGAATTTCGCCATTTGACAGCAACGCCCGGCGGCATACCTCGTTCGCTTCCGCCGAGGCTTTCCCTGAACTCGATGAAGAAATCGATATTGAAGTCGATGAAAAAGATTTGCGTATCGACACCTACCGTGCTTCCGGTGCGGGCGGTCAGTATGTAAACCGTACAGACAGTGCGGTCCGGATTACGCACTTGCCCACCGGTGTTGTTGTGGCATGTCAGGTGGAACGTTCCCAGCACAAGAATCGTGCAATGGCGATGAACATGCTGAAAGCACGTCTTTATGAGCTCGAAGAAGAAAAGCGGAAGCGGGAAGCCAAGCAGATTTCCGGGGACAAAGCGGAAATCGGTTGGGGAAGTCAGATCCGTTCCTACGTTCTTCAGCCATATCAGATGGTGAAAGACTTGCGTACGGATGTGGAAACAGGAAATACAGCTGCGGTTCTGGATGGCGACATTGATATGTTCGTGGAAGCCTGGCTGAAACAGCAGAATATCGAATAACAACAACCAAATTCAGGAAAGGTTTGATATAAAATGAGTAGTGATGCGGTAAGAATCGGAATGATCGGTCTGGGTGCAAGAACGGAAACTTTACTTGCCACCATGTTTGAAATTCCAAATGAAGTTGAAGTTACAGCAATTTGTGACTATTTAGATGAAAAAATTGCTAAAATTCAGGGCATCTTTGATAAGCATAACACAAAACGTCCAACGGCATACAAAGATTATCACGATCTGATCGCGGACAAAAACGTCGATGCCGTGCTGGTCCCCACCTCCTGGAACTCTCACCTTGGCATTGCAAAAGATGCCATGGCAGCCGGAAAATACGTCGGTATTGAAGTCGGCGGCGCGTCCAGTTTGGATGAACTCTGGGAACTTGTCCATGCCTCGGAAAAAACCGGCGTTTCCTGCATGATGCTCGAAAATTGCTGCTATGGTCGAAATGAACTCATGGTTTTGAACATGGTCCGCATGGGTCTCTTCGGTGAACTCATCTATTGCGAATGCGGTTACGAACACGATTTGTCTGAAATGGCCTGGAACGCCACCCGGATGGAACGCTGCATCCACAACCGTTGCAGAAACTGCGATTTGTATCCCACACACGGTCTTGGTCCTATCGCAAAAATCCTCCATATCAACCGCGGAAACCGTTTTTTGAGTCTGACCTCCTCCGCAACAAAAAGCAGAGGTTTCGAACTGGCAGCCAAAGAACATGGTATTGAACAACGCTACAATATCGGCGATGTGGTCACTACCGTCATCAAATGCGCCAATGGTGAAAATATCACTTTGACTCACGGAATCAGTTTGCCGCGTCCCTATTCCCGCGACTGCCGCGTTCAGGGAACAAAAGGCATCTGGCTGGAAAATGCACAAAGCATCTATATCGACGGAATCAGCCCGAAATACGATAAAATCGATATCGCCGGCAATCCGTATCTGGTCCACGATTGGGAACCGGAAAGCAAATTCTACGACAAGTACGACCATCCTATCTGGAAAGCGTTCCGCGAAAACCAGATCGGCGGTCATGGCGGAATGGATGCTTTGGCACTCCGGGCTTTCTTCGATGCCGTCCGCAACAATACCGTTCCCCCTATCGATGTCTATGACGTAGCTGCCTGGATGAGTGTCTCGGCTCTTTCCGAACAGTCCATCTCTTTAGGCTCCATGCCTGTCGCTTTCCCGGATTTCACCAATGGAAAATGGATCGCCCGCGAACCGCTGTTCCGCAATAAATGGTGTCTTGACGAAGTCTGCGAATAATATTCCTAAAATTCAGAAAGGATAATGAAAATGAATCCGAATTGGAAAAAAGAAACAATTGCCGTTCAGGCTGGCTATGAACCGAAAAACGGTGACCCGCGCGTTCTGCCTATCGTTCAAAGCACAACCTACAAATACGATAATGCCCAGCAAGTCGCCGATCTGTTCGATTTGAAACGGGAAGGTTTTTTCTACACGCGTCTGGCTAATCCAACCGTTGATTGCTTCGAAAAGAAAATGGCGGCTCTCGAAGGCGGTGTCGCTGCCGTAGCCGTATCCGCAGGTCAAACGGCAAACACTCTTGCCATTCTGAATATCTGCACTTGCGGTCAGCACGTTGTAGCCAGTGCCGGTCTTTACGGCGGAACCGTTTCGCTGTTCACTAATACCCTGAAAAAAGTCGGTGTTGAAGTATCCTTTGTACCGCCTGATGCAAAAGCGGATGTTATCCTCGCTGCTTGCCGTCCGGAAACACGGGCTATTTTTGCGGAATCTCTTGCCAATCCCGCTTTAGTGATTTCCGATTTCGAAGAATACGCCAAAGCTGCAAAAACAATCGGGGTCCCGTTCATCGTTGACAATACTTTCCCCTCACCCTGCCTCTGCAATCCCTTTGAATTCGGTGCCGACATTGTCACGCATTCCGCCACAAAATACATTGACGGTCATGCCTTGTCTGTCGGCGGTGTCATCGTCGAAAAAGGCGATTTCAACTGGAACAACGGAAAATTCCCCGAACTCACGGAACCGGATAAAAGCTATCATGGTCTGATTTATACCAAAAATTTCCCCGCATTCCCCTACTCTGCTAAATTGCGCGCCCAGTGGGTTCGCGATTTGGGAACTCCCATGATGCCGTTCAATGCTTTCCTGAGTCATGTCGGCCTGGAAACGCTTCATCTGCGTATGGAACGTCACAGCGATAATGCACTGAAGCTGGCAGAATATCTGCAAAGTCATCCGAAAGTCTCCTGGGTCCGCTATCCCTTCCTGAAAGGCGACAGCCAGTATGAACTCGCTAAAAAATATCTGAAAGGCGGCAGCGGTGTCTTGTGCTTCGGTATCAAAGGCGGCAAAAAAGCTGGCGAAATCGTCATGGACTCCCTGAAACTCGCCGCTATCGTGGTACATGTCGCAGATGTCCGTACCGGTGTCCTTCATCCGGCAAGCATGACGCATCGCCAGCTGTCCGATGAAGAATTAGTCGCAGCCGGTGTTTCGCCCGACCTGATCCGTGTTACCGTCGGAATTGAAAATATCGATGATATCATTGCTGACTTCGAGCAGGCTCTTGCTAAAGTACCCGCCTGCTGACAAAGAAATGGATATGTCTGATGGAAAATGAAATTCGCTCCATATTGACGGAACTGGGAGAAGATCCGGAACGCGAAGGTTTGCTGAAAACACCGGAACGTGTTCAGCGCAGTCTGGAATATCTGACCCGGGGATATCAGCAGAATCTGGATGATGTCATCCACGGCGCCGTCTTCGATGAAGGCGTAAATGACATGGTTATTGTAAAGGATATTGAGTTCTACAGTATGTGTGAACATCATCTGCTGCCGTTCTTCGGAAAATGCCACATCGGCTATATACCACGCGGTAAAATCCTGGGCGTAAGCAAATTGGCACGTATCGTGGATATGTATGCCAGACGCCTGCAAGTCCAGGAACGCCTTTGCCACCAGATCGCCGAAGCAATTCAGACGGTTTTGAAGCCGCAGGGTGTCGGTGTCGTTATGGAAGCGCAGCATTTGTGTATGCTCATGCGTGGCGTCCAGAAACAAAACTCCATCATGGAAACCTCCTCCATGCTCGGTTCTTTCCGCAGCAAGGCAGAAACCCGTGCCGAATTTCTGAACCTCATCCGGAGTAAATCATGAGAGCTCTTATCCAGCGCGTTCGCAAAGCCAGCGTCGAAATCAACGGCAGTATCGTGGGGCAAATCGGGCCCGGACTTCTTATTCTGTTCGCCGTTACACACTCCGACACGGAAGAAGATGCCGTCTGGCTCGCGGATAAACTGGCTAATCTGCGTATCTTCTGCGATGATGCAGGAAAAATGAACCGCTCCCTGCTGGATAACAATGGTGAAGCATTAGTCGTCTCTCAATTCACTCTTTACGGCGACTGCAAAAAAGGCCGCCGCCCCGGTTTCAGCGAGGCTGCTTTGCCCGATCATGCCATTCCGCTATATGAAAAATTCGTGGAACTCCTTTCCCTTCGACTCGGAAAGAAGATCCCGACGGGTGAGTTCGGCGCTGATATGCTCGTCTCTCTCGAAAATGACGGACCCGTAACTTTCATGGTAGATACAAAATGACATGTCCTCAACCTCCCCCTTTCATATTATTCAGAAAAAAAGTCGCCGTGCTGGGTGCTACGGGGTCCGTCGGTACCTCTGCTATCCGTGTTCTGCGGGCAATGAAGGAACAATTTCAAGTTGTTCTGCTCTCGGCGGGCGGAAATCATATTGATGAACTCGCCGGACTCGCTGCGGAATTTCACGCTGAATACGCCGTAACGTCGGATGAAAGCAAAAAAGAGCTGTTGCAGTCCAAACTCCCCGCTTCCTGTCAGGGCTTTGCGGGCGAGAAGGCTCTCTGCGATTTACTGGTGGAGAAGAAAATCGATATCGTTGTCTGCGCTATCGTGGGACTTGCTGCGCTGAAACCTGCGGCTGCCGTTTTGGAATCCGGAAAACAACTCGCGCTGGCAAGTAAAGAAGTCATGGTCACCGCCGGCCCCCAAATGATGAAACTGGCAGCAGAACATCATGTTGTCATTCTTCCGGTGGACAGCGAACACAGTGCCGTTTTCCAGTGTCTGGAACGTCATCTGCACGAGGAAATCCATAAAATCATTCTCACGGCAAGCGGCGGACCTTTCCGGACGCTTCCCGCAGAACAGCTGCCGTTCGTTACTTTCACACAGGCAATGAAACATCCGACCTGGTCTATGGGGCCGAAAGTCACATTGGACAGTGCCACACTTATGAACAAAGCACTGGAGATGATTGAAGCGCATCATTTGTTTCAGGTCAGACCGGATCAGGTGGATGTAGTTGTGCATCCCCAATCTGTCGTCCATTCCCTCGTGGAATGGTGCGATGGCTCCATGCATGCTTTGCTCAGCGCCCCGGATATGCGATTCCCCGTTCAGTATGCTCTGACCTGGCCGGATCGTCTGCCAGCGGAGCGGCGGCAGTTGGATCTCGCCGCGCTCGGTTCTCTCACGTTCCGCAGGCCGGATCCGGTGCGGTTTCCGTGTCTGCGGCTGGCGGCGGAGGCGTGCGCGGCAGGCGGCTGCGCGACGGCTGTGCTGGCGGCGGCGGATGAACTGGCGGTCGCGCGGTTTCTCCGCGGCGAGATCGGCTACACCGATATCGCCAAAACGATTGAACGGGCGCTCGACGGGGCGCCGAAAATGAAGTGTGATTCAATAGAAGCGGTGTTCGCCGCAAATGACTGGGTATGGAAATCATTGTAACGGCTTTTTACATTGCAGTCTGCGTGCTGCTCTTCGCATTCGCGATTCTCATTCACGAGTTCGGCCACTTCATCGTGGCGCTGAAGCTCGGGCTTC
>CALCCZ010000019.1 GCA_937900075.1 uncultured Lentisphaeria bacterium | reverse complement strand
TCGCTCGGCTCCGTTCGCCTCCGGGGGCAGAAGGGGTTCGTCGTTCCCGACCGCGCGGCGCTGCGGGTCGTGGAATCCGAGGGCGAGATTTGGCTGTCGTCGTCCGATCGCCCGTTCCTCACGCGGCTGGACGCCCCGCCGGACAAGCCGGTCTCGGTCGTGTCGGGCAAGGTCCTGATCGCTCCGCGGTCGGTTCGCACCGGTGCGCGCGGCGTCAGACTCGTGCCGATGAGCTTCAGGCGGACGACGGTCGTGACGGATTTCCGCAGCGGGTGGGCCGTGGCGGCGACGCGGAGTCGCGTCACGCGTCTCGCGCTGGATGAGGACGCCACGCTGTCGGTCCGACCGGATGCCCTTGTGGCGTGGATCGGCCGTGACCCGACGGGGTTCTGCCGCAGGATGGGCGTGATGGATCTGCTGCTGCCGCGTGGGCCGCGCGATCTCGCGTTCAGGTTCCACGGTCCGGCCGTGGTCTGGTTCGAGGGATCGTCGCCCGCTCCGTGTGGCTTCGGAAAGGTGGTGGCGGTCCGATGAAGGGTACTTTCGACTACATCACCCAGATACTCGACCGTTCGGTCGAGGACGCGCAGCCCGTCGAGGTGAAGGGCCGGGTCATTCAGGTCGTCGGCACGATCGTCAAGGCCGCGGTTCCCGGCGTCAAGATCGGCGAGGTATGCATTCTGCGCAATCCGTGGGAGGACTATGAGGTTCAGGCGGAGGTCGATTCCATGGCACCCAATGCGGCTGTGGTTCTGATTGAGGAATCCATTGCCAATTTGTGAATATTCACGGAAAGCAATCTGACGCAGAACATTTTGCGGATATTCTGTGTCAATGGCGTGAATGCCGTATGAATTTGTTGAAAAAATACCATGAATTACTTGAAATTTTATAAAATCAAGGTAACTTAACTTGTGTTTTTCAGTTAATTTAACTTTAATATCACTTCAGGAGAAATGACTATGCCAACGAAGAAAACTGCCTGCAAGGCGGAAAAAACTGAATGCAAGAAAACCGCTTCTTGCAAAAAAGCATCCAAGAAACAGACTTTTGCTATTCCCAAGACTGCAAAAGCGGCTGTTTTAGTTAAACCCGGAAAATTCGAACTCAAAGAGTATCCAATTCCGGAAATCAACGATGATGAGATGCTGGTCAAAGTAGAAGGCTGCGGCGTTTGCGGTACGGATGGTCACGAATTCAAACGCGACCCGTTTGGATTGTGCCCCACAGTTCTTGGACATGAAGGATCCGGTACGATCGTCAAGATTGGCAAAAACATCAAAACCGATTTCACTGGCGCTCCCCTCGGTGTCGGCGACCAGATCGTTACCTGCATTATTCCCTGCGGGGAATGCAGTGCCTGCCGTAATACTCCGGAACGCACCAACCTTTGCGAGAAATCCGGTATCTATGGCTTGAATCCGGATGATGATGTGCATTTCAACGGCTATTTTGCCGAATATCTCAAAATCAAGAAAAATTCCACCGTTTTCAAAGTCAACGGCATGACGCTTGACCAGAGAATGCTGGTGGAACCCGCAGCGGTTGCTATTCATGCTGTAGAACGCGCTAAAACTACCGGTCTGTTGCGTTTTGATACCTCCGTTCTGGTCCAGGGTTGCGGTCCTATCGGTTTGATGGTGATTGCTGTACTCCGTACGCTCGGTATTGACAATGTTATCGCTGTGGACGGCAATGACAACCGTTTGGAATTCGCCAAGCGGTTTGGTGTGAAACATACCATCAACTTCACCAAGTTCAAAAGCTTTGATGATCAGTTGGCGGAAGTCAAGAAAATCACCAATGGTCTGGGTGCCGAATTCCTTATTCAGTGCACCGGTGTTGCAGCAGCAGCCCGTACTGCCTGGAAGATGGTCCGTCGCGGCGGCGGTATGTGTGAAGTCGGTTTCTTCATGGATGGCGGCGAATGTGCCATCAATCACCACTTTGACATCTGCAACAAGGAAATTTCACTGGTTGGTTCCTGGGTTTACACCCCGCAGAACTATCCGACTACATTCGCCTTCCTCAGACGTGCAGCGGATATGAATCTGCCGGTTGAAGATTTGGTGACACACCATTTCCCGCTGAAAGACATTCAGGAAGCATTGGTTACCAATGTTGAAATGAAAGGTATCAAAGTTGCTGTTGTTGTGGACTGATGAAGTTTGAACAAACAGTGAAACAGTATTGGAATGGCAGGCGTGATTTATGTCATGTCTGCCTGTAAATGAATGAGATAAAAAGCGACAGGCATCGTATGTCTGTCGCTCTCTGTACATAACAGACCCAGTTTGTTATCCATAGTTCATGGAAAGGATTTTACGTATGAGTGCTCCCAAAATCATTCAAGGCGCCGTTATCGGTTTCGGTGGTATGGGCGGTTTTCACTGCAACAAAATGCAAACAGTTGAAGGTATTTGCCTTCGCGGAATTTATGACATTGATCCGGCACGTGGCAAGGCTGCCGAGGAGCAGGGAATCCGTTCCTACGCTTCCCGCGAGGAACTGCTTGCCGATCCGGAAATCGACCTGGTTACCGTTGCTACCCCTAATGATTTTCACAAGGAAATCGCAATTGCCGCTTTGGAAGCCGGCAAGAACGTTATCAGCGAAAAGCCTGTGGCGATGAATTCCGCTGAATTGGAAGAGATGATCGCTGCTGCCAATCGTACCGGGAAACTTTTTACGGTTCATCAGAATCGCCGTTGGGACGAAGATTATCTGACCGTCAAAAAACTTTATGATGAAAAACAACTCGGCAATATTTTCCGCATTGAATCGCGTGTTCAGGGATCACGCGGTATCCCTTCCGGATGGCGTGAGGAAAAGGCACATGGTGGCGGTATGGTTCTGGATTGGGGAGTACACCTGTTGGACCAGATGCTTACCATGATGAACGGACGGAAACTTATCAGTCTGAGTGCCAGCAAGACGAATATCACCAATCAGGAATGTGATGATGGTTTTACCGCAATCTGCCGTTTCGAAGGAAATCTGGAGTGGATTGTGGAAGTCGGTACCTGTAACTTCATAAGTCTGCCGCGCTGGTATGTCTGCGGCGATGCCGGGTCTGCGGTTATCCGCGACTGGGATTGCAGCGGTGAAATCAAGAAAATCTTCAATCACGGCGAAGACGATGTTGCACCGGTGCAGGCTGGTGCCGGGATTACCCGTACCATGGCGCCCCGGAATGAGCAGACAGTGGAGACATTCCCCATTGAGAAGGTTCATTCTGACTGGGCGGATTACTACCGGAATGTGATAGCAGTTCTGAATGACAAGGCAAAAATTATTGTTACGCACGATCAGCTTCGTCTTTCTATGAAAGTGATTGAAGCTGTCTTTGAAGCTGCGGAAACGGGTAAGACCTTGTTTTTCTGATTCCGAAAACAGTTTTCGCTGCATTTTCAATGATGTGATGTGTTAAAATCAGGAGACGGCAAATGGATATCAACAATCTTATGAAGTTCAAACAAAAAGTGGCAGCGGGTAAACTTTGCGTCGGTATGGTGATTACCCTCAACGACCCGGCAGTCAGCGAACTTGCCGGCGATGCAGGTTTTGATTTTACCTGGATCGATGCGGAACATGCCCCCCATACCATTGAGTCCGTTATGGGACATGTTATGGCTGTACGCGGTACCGATTGTGCCCCGCTCGTACGGGTCGCCTGGAACGATCCTGTGATTTTGAAGCCTGTGCTGGATTTGGCTCCTGCCGGCGTGATTATTCCGATGGTTTGTACTGCCGCCGAAGCAGAAGCCGCTGTCGCTGCCTGTAAGTATCCTCTGCGGGGCATTCGCGGTTGCGGAGTCCGTCGCGGGGTCCGTTATGGTACGACTCCTTTTAACGACTATCTGAAATCTCCGGTGGCGGAGCCTTTGGTGATTATTCAGATTGAGCATGTGGATGCAGTGAAGAATTTAGATGAAATTCTGAAAGTTCCCGGCATTGACAGTATCTGCATCGGGCCCTGTGATCTTGCATGTTCCATGGGCCTTATCGATGATCTTGGGTCTCCTGAAGTGGATAAAGTAGTGGAAGAAATCATTCGCAAGGCTAAAAATGCCGGAATGATGATCGGTACCGCTTCCGGACCTTATTCCAAATGGAAGGCGCGCGGCATCAATTGGATCGCTTTGACCAGTGACTGCGGTGCCATGATGGCTTCTTCCGCAACTATCGTAAAGGAAGCAAATTCATGAAAATCGCAATGTTTTCTCACAATGAAAGCGAATTGCCTGCCGCTACAATGGCGGAAATCCGCGCTGCCGGCATGGAAATCCATTGTAAAAAATGTACCACTCCGGAAGAATTGCTTGCGTTCGCTCAAGAAGATGATGTCCTCTGGTTCTGGGGACCAAATCTCTGTCTGCCGCCGGAATCTCTGGAAAAACTGCCGAACTGCAAGGCGGTATTCCGTTCCGGAAGCGGCATTGACGCTATCCCCTGTGCAAAATGTCAGGAACTGGGAATTGCCGTTTGCAATACTCCTGACTCCATTTCCGAATCCGTAGCGGAACATGCCGTATCCCTGTTGTTTTCTCTGATCCGGCACATTCCCCAGTTCGACCGTGAGGTTCGTTCCGGCAAGTGGGGTTCCGGAAATGACGAGACCAGATGGCATATTTCCGGGCGTACTCTTGGTTTAGTGGGATACGGTCGTATTGCACGTCATGTGGAACGCATGGTTTCCGGATTCCGTATGAATGTGATTCACTACGATCCGTTTGCTGCGGATTCCGTTCCATTTGATGAATTACTGAAGACTTCCGACTACATATCCGTGCATTGTCCTTTGACTGACGAGACACGCCATTGTATCTCCACGGAACAGTTCAAAATGATGAAACCGAATGCTCTGATAGTCAATACTTCCCGTGGTCCTGTTCTGGATGAAAAAGCTCTGATTGAGGCTCTGAAAAATCACGTTATCGGCGGAGCTGCCATTGATGTGACTGACCCGGAACCGCCGATGCCGGATAGTGAACTTTTCCAGCTTGATAATTTGATTATCACACCGCATATTGCGGCATTTTCTGCGGATTTTGAGAAGAATTTCTGGTCCTACTCTGTAGAAAAACTGAAAATGCTTTCCACCGGTGATTACAAGAAATACAGCGCAATCAAGGTGAGGTGAAAATGCAGTACGACGCACAGAAAATTTTAGCTGCCGCAAAAAAATTAGAGAGCAGACTGCGTGAACTCCGCAGAGATTTTCACCGTTACCCTGAACTCGGATTTCAGGAAGTCCGGACTACTGCCAAAATCCGGGAAGTCCTGAGTTCCATTCCGGATATTGTCTTCCGGGAGCTTTCCATGAAAACCGGGGTCGTAGCGGAATTGCCGGGCAGAAAACCCGATTCCGGTACAATCGGGTTGCGCTGTGATATTGATGCTTTGCCTATTACCGAAGAGAATACGCACGATTTCGTTTCCCTGAATCCCGGCTGCATGCACGCATGCGGTCATGACGGACACATTACTGTGAACCTGGGAGCCGCGATGCTTCTTTCGGAATTCAGACCGGAAAAAAATGTCCGTTTTCTGTTTCAGCCTGCTGAAGAAAGCGATCCGGACGGGGCTCCGGAATTCTTGGCAAACGGTGTTTTGGATGGTTTGGAGTCTGTCTGGGGATTTCATCTGAATGCCACAAGTGATTTCGGAAACATCGGCTGGTACGATGGTACCGTGATGGCTGGCGGAACCGGTTTCTCCCTGCGGGTCAAGGGGAAGGCGGGTCACCAGTCTTATCCTGAATCCTGTATTAACGCAGTGGATGTACTCAGCAAAATTGCTGTTGGAATCGAGTCTATACACCAGAGTATCCGTGCTACGCGTCCCTTCAACATTACCTGTTGTG
This sequence comes from uncultured Lentisphaeria bacterium, assembly GCA_937900075.1. Classification (GTDB taxonomy): domain Bacteria; phylum Verrucomicrobiota; class Lentisphaeria; order Victivallales; family UBA1829; genus SIG77. The sequence goes on along the minus strand of CALCCZ010000019.1, from coordinate 9,591 downwards.
CTTTAGTTGCGGGCAATCAGATGAATCCGCAACTGCCGGGCAGCGGTTATTTGAATGGGCGTTTTGCGTTCCATGAGAAAGAAGTGGATACGATTTTGCGCAGGAAGCTGGATCTGCTTGCTAAAAGCGTGTGTGCCTATTACGGAGCAACATACGAACTGGATTTTCAGGATCATCTTCCTTTGACGTATAATCACCCGGAACTCGGTGATTCGGTACGCCGTCATGCCCGCGAGTTCGGATTTCCGCTGGAACAGATTTTCCCGAGCATGGGGTCCGATGATTTCGGGTATTATGCCGACAGGATTCCCGCATACTATATGACGTTTGGATTGCGGACGAGTCCGGATTTCCCGATTGCCCATACGACTAAATTCAATTTTGACGAGGCTATTCTGCCGATTGCGGCCGCGCAGTTTGCATCCTGTGCTTTAGATTGAGATAAAAAATCCCTGAAAACAATTTGCTGTGGGGAGAGGAGATTGCTGAATATGAAAAAGTACCGTGCCGGACTTGATAATTCCGGGGCAGGAATGGCTTTCGCCGTCCTGAATGAAAACGATCAGCCGATTATTGATGCGTTTGTTCCCGCAACCGGACGTTTGTCCGACCATCTTCCCGCAAAAATACAGCAACTGCTGACGGAACACAGTCTTGATTTCAATGACATTTCCGAATGGAGTGTGGGCGCCGGACCCGGTTCTTTTACCGGTTTGCGCATAGCTTCCGCGTTTGTTATGGGGTTGACGGATTCCCGTGAAGATGTTCGGGTCCGTTCCGTTTCCACAGCAGCAATGTTCGCTGCCAATGCCAAGCTCGATTGCAAATACGTTCTCGTAATGTTTGACGGCAGAAAAAAAGAAATCCTGACTACCGGTCTCGTACACACGCCGAACGGATATGCGGAAACCGGATTCACTGGCGTCATACGCAGCATCGAAGATGCGGAAAAAATGATGTCCGGCTTTGATTGTGCCGTAGCTTTTTCTTCTGATCATGATGCTGTCCGCGCCGTGCTCGGAAATGTTTTCGCAGATTCTGTCTTCCGTCTGGAAAAGTTGTCCGCAGTTCCCCTGGTTCTCAATAATCCGGAGGATTTCTCCCGTTCGCCTTCTCAACTGGCCTATTTGCGACCCGCCGTCTTTGTGGAACCGCAGCAATTGCGTGATTTATCTCACTTGAAAGGAGCTTGTTCGTGAAAAAATTATTGTTTCTCTTTATTCTTCCTGTTATGCTCTGTACCCTGACTGCTCAGGAAAGTTTTGTACTGAAACAATTTGGTTCCGACACACCCGTGTGCTACGGGGGAAAACGCTCCGATGAAAATGTGACTTTGCCTGTTGATTATGTTCCGAAAAAGAATGAGTTCCGCGGTGTCTGGATCGCTACGATTGAAAGTATTGATTTCGGTAAACATGATACGGCGAAATCATTCCGTGATGATTTCAAGGAGGTTATCGCCAATCTCAAAAAGAATGGTTTCAATGCCGTGATTTTTCAGGTCAGACCGATGAACGATGCGTTCTATCCTTCCAAGTTCAATCCTCTCTCCAAGTGGATGACCGGTAAGGAGGGCGGTAAGTTTACGGATGAACCGGATTTCGACCCCCTGAATTTCATGGTTGCCCTCACTCACGCACGCGGCATGGAATTTCATGCATGGCTGAATCCCTATCGCGTGACCAGCCGTACACCTCTGAGCAAGGAAGAATATTTGAAAACGCTCAGTCCCGAGAATTTTGCAGCTAAGAATCCCCAGTTGGTTCTGGAGGCTCCGGTAAATAAAAAGGACCGTCTCCTGATCCTTGACCCCGGCAGTGTTGAGGTTCAGATGTTTCTGCTGAACTCAATTCGTGAAATCGTGAAAAATTATGATGTCGATGCGATTCATCTTGACGATTATTTCTATCCTTACACGGATATCGGTGAGGCGGATGATGAGACCTACCAGAAAAACGGCAAAAATACCCCGCGCGATGAATGGCGCCGCGGAAATGTGGATACCCTCATACGCGATATTCATTCTTTGCTCGAAAGTTACAGCAAAAAGAAGGAAAAGAAAATACGTTTCGGAATCAGTCCCTTCGGTATCTGGGCAAATGCTCCGGATCCCGTGGAGGAGCGTAATGCCGCCAAGTTGAAGAAAGAAATCAAATCGCATCCCGATGGTTCTCTGTCGGCAGGCAGTCAATCTTACTTTACTCAATATGCCGATACCCGGAAGTGGGTAAAGGAAAACTGGATCGATTATATCGTTCCCCAGCTCTATTGGGGGTTCTCTCATCAAACAGCCCCGTATGCTGCCCTTACTGACTGGTGGGCGGAGCAGGTTACAGGAACAAAATGTACCTTGTATACTGGAAATGGTTTTTACCGGCTGGGTGGCAGCAATCCCGATTGGAAAAATCCCGATGAGATCCTCAATCAATTGTTGTTTAATCAGACCAAACAGGAAGTTGCCGGTGCTGCTTTCTTCTCTTACATAAGGTTGTTCAAACCGGATAATCCCGCACAGAAAAAAGCTGCTGAAAAATTGTTACGTCTCTTCCGTGAAAACAAAGTTCCATCTGGACAGGAGTGATTCTTTATGAGATACAACAGTTTAGAACAGTTTCTTTCCAAGGTACAGTCAGGCAAAACCGCTTTCGGTACCGTTGTCAATTCCTCCAATGCTATGATTTCGGAAATGGCTGCAGCTTGCGGTTTCGATTTCGTTTGGCTGGATATGGAACATTCCCCCATGACTATTACGGATGCTCTTCATCACATGATGGCTTTACGCGGGACCGGCTGTGCTGCCTTTATCCGTGTGCCTTGGAACGTAAACTACATACTGAAACCCGTTCTTGACTTGGCTCCGGCCGGGGTTATTGTCCCTATGGTGAACAATGCGGAAACGGCTGCGGAAGCGGTCCGTTTCTGCCGTTATCCTGTGTATGGCGGCGAGCGCGGTTTTGCCACCATCCGAAACAATGAGTATGACAATATCACGATAGACGATTATGTTGCAGTCTGTGAAAAAGAACCGCTTGTCATCTTGCAGATTGAGCATAAAGACGGGGTGAAAAACATTGATGAGATTCTGAAGGTGCCGGGCATCGGCAGTATCTGTATCGGACCATACGATTTGTCCGCTTCCTATGGGAAAACCGGAAAATTCGATGACCCGGAAATTATTGAGGCAATTGATACCGTTCGGGAGAAAACTTTGGCTGCCGGTGTGATGCTCGGCGGCTTCTGCGCCAATCCTTTCTGGGCTCATCGCTTCATGAACTGGAAAACCGTCTGCTGCGATACCGATTTGTTCGCTAAAGCTTTCCGTGCCCGTCTTGCTCAGGCAAAACAGGATAACGAAGAAATTCAGAAGTAATCCGGACTCTGCGGCTATGGAAATCCTGCATGTTGATGTCCTTGTTGCCGGGGCCGGTTCCGGTGGAATCGGCGCTGCCCTCGGGGCTGCGGAAAAGGGCGCGTCGGTCCTGTTGATGGATGCACACCAGACTCCGGGCGGTGTAGTCGCTTATTCCTGGGTTCATAATTGGGAGCCTACTTGCGGAAATGGTCCTCTTTCTCATCGGCTTTGGAACCGGATGCGGAAAATGGAACTCGGCGCAGCCAATATGGAATTTACGACCTCGCGAATACATCCGGACGGAACACGTCAGGATACTATGCCTTTCGAACTATGGGCATATCTGCGCGCAGTCGATGCGGAATTCAAAACTTACGGTGTGCAATTTTCCGGGGGAACATGTATCGAACGGGTCGAGGTCAGAAATAATCGAATCGTTCGCGCATTTTGCAAATGCGGACCCGTATGTTTTGCTGTGGACGCAGCCTGCTATATTGATGCAACCGACAGTCTCATCATCGCTGCGGAAAGCGGCTGTACCAGAATGCTCGGGACGGATTCCAAAGCGGATTTTCAGGAGCCGGATGCTCCGGAACAGGGAGATCGGCACAAACTCAATGCCGTCAATTGGATTTATCGTGTCCGCAGAAATGCTCAGGCTCCGGTAAGTCTGCCGGAGGATGTGGACCTTATACGTGGAAACATACGGGCTTTTTTCAGCGCCGCTATGCCCAATGGTGACCTCCTTGTCAATATCTGCGGAGCGGGAAATTTCGACCCGGAAAACCCCGAAGATTACCGACGCGTATGGATGCAGCAGTATAGGCTCGCTCAGGATACTTTTTTCTGCCTGTCACGGAGATATCCCGACTGGCAGCTCGTCGGATTCGCTCCGGAAATGGGAATCCGGGAATCTTACCGGCTCCGCGCAAGATATATCATGACCGAACAGGATGTTTTGTCCGGCGGAATCAAGTATGCAGACCGTTTTGTGGCGGAAACGAATCATCCGCTGGATATTCACGGAACCAACCTGATCAATCGCGGCGTTTTCCGCTATGGTATCTGCTACGATTCCCTTTTACCTCCTGAAATTGATAACCTGTGGGTCGCATCACGCGGTATCGGCGCTTCTCATATCGTAAGCGGTTCCTGTCGTCTGTCCCGTACGGTTATGACGTTCGGCGAGGCTGCCGGGCGCGCTGCTGCTTTGGCTGCAAAGCGCCGTTGCGCTTCCGATGAGATTTCGCCTCGGGAAATCGCTTCCTACGACCACGGAATATGAACTTCTTTATTCCGTCCGGCTTGGGGGCCAGTTTTGACGGGCAATCACCGAATTTCGGGTGTATTTCAGCAACCGGACAGGAATCCGGCCTTTGCAAGGGAATAAATCACAATGGCTGTCAGCATGAGCAATGCCGCGAATCCCCGGACAATCCATTGTTTCAGTGTGAGTTTGGAATCATATTTTGCCAATCCGAAAAACGGCAGAATCGCCCCGATAATTACGGAAAAAATACCGCGTGTTGCGAGAATCACATTCGCAAAAACCGGCAGGATCAAGCTGAACGAAATAAACAGAAATGCCTGAGACAAAAGCCAGAACGATGCGTAGGGCAGAGCTGTTATACATTGCCGTTTTGTCAAACGGAAGAAGAAAATGAAGGGCAGGGAGGCACATCCCAGGAGCGTATATGCCAGGGCTGTAGAGGCAAATCCGCTGTAAACATTGGAATATCCGCTGTTTACAATGTGGAGTACCATTTTCCCTTCGTTGATGTCTCCTAAGGAATAGCAGATTAGTGTGGTACAGACGAAAAACCAGCCGAATAGTTGATTCTTGCCGATTTTCCCGTTCCAATTGATTATGATGCCCGCAACCGCTGCCAGAATTACTGCTCCCCATTGCCAGTAATTCAGCTTCTCTCCCAGAATCGCAATGCAGAATACGGCAAGAACAATGATTTTCAGCCCTAATAGGGATGAGAGACGGCTCGCTTCAAAATAACGCAGCGCAGAAAAAAAGGATGCCTGACCGAGAAAGAACAGTATCAGCCAATTTGCCGCGGTCATCCAGAAACCTGCCGGGTCGGCGAGGCTTTTGAACGGGAACATGAACAGTGTGAAGGGAAGGGCGAGACACATCATGCAGAATTGGGCTGAGACCAGTAATCGCATGGATGAATGGTATCGGACCAGAAAGCGGGAGCTGAACAGATAACCAATAGAGTTCAACAGCGCCGTAGCCAGTCCGAAAAAGATACCAATCAGCATGATGTGTTACTCCCGAATCAATAGGCGGAAAAGTCACGGAACCGGATGGAAAGATTTTTCACATCTTCCATGGTCACGAGGTTCAGTGTTTTTCGGGCAAGTGCGAAACCGATTCCGCGCAGTTTCACGGGGAACGTAATCTTGCCATCACCGGAAATCCGCTCACTCTGCCATTGCCACTGATTGTCTCCGGGTGAATGGATTTTGACTGGAGAAGCACCCGTAAGCGGAAATTGCACAAAATGCCAGCCGTCGAAATTAATGCCCATTTGTTCATCCCAGTCATAAACGGGACATCCGTATCCGCCGGTCCCGGCAGTAATCCAGATTTCACCATCGGCATCTTCGATTTCATAGAACAGTTTTCCCCAGCTGGAATTGCCTTTGACCCATACGCCCAACGTAGAGGGTGTGCCTTCGATGGCAGCCGGATTTTCCAGACGGATGAAGCCATATTCGCGAACCAGCGCTGCACATTCGCCCTCGGGAATCAGTGTAACTTCCAGACAATCCCCTTTCTTGTCGTCTTTGACCTGCGCAAATTTGAATTTGCCAGGGCGGAAAGATGCAAAATACAATTCATCATCCGGCGCAAGAATGCGTTTATCTTCCGCAGTAATCAATTTCCAGCCATCGGCTTTGTCCATTGGACATGCAACTTTGGCATTTTTCATACCGTATTCTTCCAGCGGATAGGCGCGTTCCATAGCGGCTGCTGCAGATTTGATTTGCGTGCCGGATATGAGATAGCATGGTTCTGTGGTAACCGTGATCTCATCCGTTTTCAGCGGTTCCGTTTTTCCATAGAATCCAGTCAAGGTTACCTTCGCACCGCCGAAATCCACTTTGGTTTTCACTTCGCCGCGAACTGTCCAGCAGGCATAAATAAATTCCTGTCCTCGTTTGAACTCCAGCATATACACGGTCGGGGTACCGACAGGAACTAAACGCAGGGGCTTTACGCAATCCAGTACCTGAGTCGCTACACAGACTGCTGTCATTGCCGGATACGGCTGCGCCAGCGGCCAGCGTGTGCAGTTTCCGCTGCCCCAAATGGTGTTATAATAGCTGTTCCCGACTTCCGTAATGCCGCCGACCGGAATCAGCTGGTAGTTCCATGCGTGCGCAACCAGCATGTCGCGGACTCGCCAGGCAGCACAGATACGGTCCGAATAAGAATCCCGTTCCATACGGTCTTTCCATTCATAGCAGGCTTCCGGCTTTACATTCGTGTATCCGTACATTTTTGCCAGTTCATTGAGCATCCAGCTGGGACACGCAACCGAACGTTCCGGAGGAATCGACATGCCGACAGACTCCTCTCCCATGAAGTCAATCATATCGGCAGGGTATTTCTCCCGGAACAACGCACTGATACAGCCGATACTGACACCCGTATTCCCGATGACCATCTTGACGTCCGGCGCGAATTTTCGCCACGCACTGGCAATTTCCAATGCCGTTTTTGCGGTCCGTTCATCACGCGCTTTGACACTGTCCGTTCTTTCTGTTTTTCCGCCAATCAGTTCCAGCGGAGTTGCACCACGTCCCGATTCATGGAAAATCATTGCCGTTTTGACATGCGGGAATTTCTCCGTCAGTTCCTTGATTTTGACTTCCATCGATTTTTCCCGTTCTTCAGGCGTTTTTCCCTGCAGATACAGGCTGGAAAAATGGCAAAGCGTAATCGGACCATACTCCTTCGGTACATCTGCTTCACTCTTCCAGCCGCCGGTCACACGGCGCACTCCCATCCGTTTATACAGCTCACCATAGACTTTGGGATCACTGGGAGTTCTGTGGGCACCACAGAAATTCCATGTGGCGTACGGTGATTCATAACCCGCCTTGCGCGTGTCGGCGGCAATACGGGAGAAAGACCCTTGGAATGTCACAAGGGTATTATTCCGGTCGTCCAGCAGACGGACTTCCGTGGTATAATGTCCGTTTTCCTTTTGTTGGAAGACTTTCTTCAAATTCATCGTTTCGTCCGCTGCCTTGAACGCAACCTTGTCCATCGTTTCCTCGATGATTTTTCCGTCAATGTCTTTGACTCGCCAGCTCACAACATAATTCCCCGGTTTCAATGCAGTCAGTCTGGCAGTGACAAATGCTTCCTCATCCGGGTAGAACAGATTGGCAAGACGTCCGTTTTCCACAAACATGGAAACCGGTGATTTTTCCAGGATAGCTTCATGAACAATCACATTCGAGGGCCGTACCGCCGGCTTCCCTTCGCGGGAAATATAATAGATGTTCTTTTCCCACAGACCGCCCAGAACCTCAAAATCAATGTAACTCTGATTCTCCGTGAATACAATATCCTGGATCTTCCCGATGGGAATCTCACAGGTTACCAGAAATTTGCCGTTACCAAGACGCTTGACGTTGGGCGGACAGGGGTCATCCTGCGTGCGGGGCAGGGTAACGGTGCAATCAGCAAGCCCCTTCGGTGTCCTGCCTGCACAAGCCCCGCTGATGTAGCGAGTCACGCGTGCCGTCACATCCGTACTCTTTTCCGGATCATTTGCTCCCAGAGAACAAATCAGATGTGCCTTGATATACTGCGCATTCGGTACACGGCGCAACATGGAATCCACTGGCGCTTCGAATGCGGACCGGGAGAGATAACCATCACACTCCAAAGCGCAGGAACCGAGATATTCCCGGCATACACCAGTATCAAAACCCGCTGCCGGAAAATCAACTTTCTGAAGCAGAGACCCCGCTTCTTCCTCGGCCAATTTCAAAACACTGAAGTTCGCTCCCTGCGGAATCAGAACGGAAACCGTTTTCAACTCATTCTGCAGTGGCAGATCCATGACAAAATTGCCGTCAATCCATAATTGCGTCGCTTTACCAGCCTTGACCAAACGGAAAAGCCAGTTGTGACTTCCCGCACGCTCGTATTTACCATCCAGCGCCTTCTGTATCACGGACCGTGCCTGCCATTTCTCAAATCGATCGTAAACAAAAGGAACCGTATAGAGGTTCCACTTGGCCTTCCCGCAGGTAAACATAAGTCCGCTGTCCTCGATTTTTACCTGCTCTTCTTCAATTTTGCGTACCGTTACACTCTTGCCGTCTTTTGTTTCGGTCACATCTTTCGCAACTTGCCAACTGGTCGTCTGAGTAAATGATTTCATGGAGGCAATCAACGGTTTCCCGCTGCCATCATCAAAACTCAATTCAATTTTTCCCGGGAAACCAAGATTGGAAACGGAAAAACCATATTGCTGCTGAAACGCTGGAATCGTGAATGGCGTTTTCCCATCCGAAACGGAACTCTTGATTTTCTCAAAGACCGCCTGCGGTGTTACCATGTATCTTTCCGTTGTTTTTTGACCCGCGGGAGTAACTACTTTGACCTCATCAATGTCAAATCCTGTTTCACTGCCGAAATTGATGCCCGCAAGCATACTACCCTTCGGCAGTTCCGCACAACATTCCATACACTCGCGTCCGCGGTCAACAAAAAGAAGAATCCGGCCGTCATGTATCGAAATTCTAACGGAATACCATTGCCACGCACAGAAGGGAGCCCATGAATCCTGTTTTGTTGTTTGAACAGATCGGAGAAGATCCCCTTCAAGAACGGAACTGCGGTCACCATTGAGTTTAACCGTGATACTCTTCATTTCCGCCAGTGAGGCATCGGCCTTTGTTGCAAAAAACAATTGCGCTTCGTATGTCTTGACAATAGCATTGTTCAACGGTCGGAACAGAAAGGTCAATTCCGCATTCGTGACACGCTTGTTCGCAGGAATTGTGAAGGGAGTTTTCAGCGCGCGTGTGTACGTCTTATCCTTCGGACTGATACGCAATCGCTTGATACTCCCGGGTTCCTCCGAAACACTCACTCCGGAATTGAAATTTTCAGGGTAACAACCATAGTGATCGAAATCTTCGAAAAAGATTGTTTCTGCCGACGCGGAAAAGAAAGCCGGCAGCAGAAATGCGGACAT
>CALCCZ010000018.1 GCA_937900075.1 uncultured Lentisphaeria bacterium | reverse complement strand
ATGATTCTATTTCACCAGTATTCACAGGTAAACTTTCCATTATCAGTCGTATTTCCAACTCCGTCCAGGCTAAAAGTCTTCCGGCATTGTCATAGATACGCCCTCTCGGAGCAGGCAAAATACCATCACGAATGGAGATATATCTGCTTTTTTTCAGCAATGCCCCCCTGTCAATTACTGTACTGCGAATCATCGCTATAACAGCAAAAACACACCATATACAAAGTATGATAAGAACAAAATTTGCCCGTTTCCGAAAAAAATTATGACCGGATTCTCCGTCAGAATCCTTCATAATCAGTCATCCGCCGGAGAAATTGATGTACAGCCCAAACGAATAAATTGCTCATTTGTACAAACGGATAAAATCTGTTTTTTATTCCCTGACAAAAGAGAACGCAAGTTATCCGCCATCTGTTCGCTGTCCATTGATGTATTATCCTTTTGAGCTTTCAACAGTATCGGTAAAAATGTTCCGATCATTGTAAATGTCCCCGTAACAATCATGATTGCAATCAGAAAATTTCTGATATGTTTTGTCCTGCTCATTTATTTTCTTCCTTTCCTGATGTTTTTATGTTAAAAGTATCCAAATCTGCCTGCATTTCTATTTCATTTCGAGTCTGCAAATGAGAAAGCATCCTTGCCTCCTCTTCATGCCACATCTGTGCCGACCATATTTCAACACCAATTTCAACCCCGACAACAACAGCTTCCGGGGCTTCATCCAATTTTGCATGATGACGAAACTTCACTGGCAATGTAATGCGCCCCTGAGGTGATATTTCTGCAGGTTGACTCATCGCATTCAATACACGCAAATTTCTGCGATAAAGCACACTCATCGCAACCTCGGACAATGACTTTTCCGTCTCTGCCTGCCGCATTCTGGAAAACACACTTTCCGAATAAACTCCGATAGCACCTTCCGGCAAGCAACGCATAACAACAGAAGCACCATTACCGCCGAAATCAGCGATAACAGCGGGACTGAGTTTGATTCGTCCATTGCAATCGATTGAACAATCGTCATAGCCGCAGAAAGGTATCATTTCATTCCAATTCTTTCCATTTTATTCCAGTTTATTCCAAAATAACATATTTCTTTCTTCTTTTCAAGTCATTTTTTGATTTTTTTCTGTTTTTTTTGCAAAAAGTCGCGTTTTTCTGTGTATCATTCGTTTTTAATCACTGAAATGCAGTAACAATGCAATCGTTCATAATTAGAAATAATATTTTGCAGATCAGCAGGGAATGATTTCCTTTTATAAAAATACAAAGTGTGGGTATTTTGTTTCAAAAATCGCCTGAAATTTGAAACAAAACATCAATTTTTGATTTTTTTTTCAAAAATAATTTGACATTTCAACAATTTGGTCTATGTTGTATAAAACCGTGCGGAAGTGAGAGTCCGCAGTTCATTTTCTGCCCTTTCTCGGGGACAGAAAAAACATAAAAAACAACCTACGGGACAATAAAGAATAATCCCAAATGCCAAGGATGAAAGTGACATGACACACATTCCGAAACGAATGCGAGAGGTCAGCGAAGGTGCTCCTGCTTCAGGATTCTTTTTTGCTGAGAAACTGAAATCGTCAAAAAACGAATTTCAACCGCGTTATATGACGGTAGCCAACGATATTCTCAAACGGATATTTGAAGGTGAGTATCGTCCGGGCACGAAATTGCCTTCCATGCGTATTCTGGCAAAAAAATTCAACGTCAGTGTTCAGGTTATTCTTTCTGCTTTACAGGGACTGCAAACGTTGCATTATGTGGAATCTATTGCAAAACGCGGTGTTTTTGTATCGCGTAACATACGCCCTGCGCGCTACTACCGTATCGGTGTATTTGTATTGAACCAGAATCCTTTTTCCTATAGCGGTTTGCTGTATCCCTTATACCGGGCTATGGAAGAAATGGGATATACCATTGTTGTCGGAACCAATTTTGATGGCGGTTTGACACTAAAACAATGGGCGTCTCATAAACACGGTCTGGATGGTCTGATTGTCATAGGCAAAAGTACGGTGCAGGAACGGGAACGTTTCAGTTTTATTAACTTGCCATATATCTTCTTGGGAACGCCTGTGCAGAAAGAATTACGAAACGATGTCGTTCCGGAAATCAAGGCCTTCCTCAGTTGGTTTATTGGCGAATGTATTGAAAATCCCCCCGAAGACAGACCGGTTTATCTGTTTGAAAACTACGCGGAAGACGCAAAATTGTCAAAAGACGACTCCGGCGAATATGAACCCAGTGTAATTTATGCACCGGAGCGGACAGATAGCGGTGAAATCCGCGTTCGTAAACTTCAAAATTCCTGACAGGAATTTTTCTTTACAAACAATGCAAGGACAAGCAGAGAATAAAGCAAGTAAGAATGATCTGCTTGTCCTTCTTTGTGTTCGCATATAAGTTTTTGTATGGTATCTCGCCGGAACCATTTATCTGGCAGAAAATCACCGGACAACAAATATTTCTTGATTTCCGGATACCATGAATTCCGCAACCAGGCGGCAATAGGCACTCCGAAACCGCGTTTCGGCATAGTCAGCAATTCTTCCGGAATCATTTCGCGGAAAGTATCTTTCAATATCCGTTTTTTCGTTTTTCCATGCAATTTGTAATCAACGGGAAGCGATTGCGCAAAATCAACGATACTTTCGCTTAAAAACGGAGCGAATATTTCCACACCCGCAGCACGGGATCCGTATTCGGATTTAACCAGAATATCATCTGGCAAATAATTTTTGAAATCAAAACGTGCGGCAGATTCCGCAGCATCGCAAAATGCCGGATGCACAAAGGAATGGGGAAATGAGCTTGCTGCTTCAGCCAGTTCACCATAAAATAGTTCCGAAAAACGTTCCTGCGCAAAATGGGACAACAGAGAAAAATAACGTTCTTCAGACTTTTGTGATGCCAAACGGAAGAAGCGATTCAGACGACCGGAAAGGGTTCGTTCCCCTTTCTGTGGTAAAAAACGTGTCAACAGTCTGCATGGAAGGAAAGAAGTAAGTCGGAAAAGGCGCATAGCGATGTAGCGGTCATAACCGAAAAACAGTTCATCGGCGCCATCCCCGGTAAAGAGAAAGGCAGTCTGTTCAGATGCTGTCTTACAAATTTCCGCAAATGGATAAAGAGAGGCATCTGCGAACGGATTGTCCGATTTTTCCACAAGCCATTCCAGTAGATCTATCCTTGCCTCAGGAATTGGAACAACCTTATGTGGAAGTTTCCTGCCACAGAAAGACTCAATAAAAGCATGAGTCCGCATGGCTGCATCCAGTTCGTTATAATCATTCTCACGGAATACTGCCGTATAAGAAGGGAATGTGTCTTTTGTCTCGCTGGCGAGTAAAGAAGTAACGATAGCGGAATCGATTCCTCCGGATAACAGGATTCCCCAGTATAAACCAAGATCATCTGCCTGCTTCAGTCGGATTCGAATGGATTGTAAAAGAAGTTCTTTCAATTTGTTGCAGGCATTGCCGTATGAAATATCCGTTTGTTTTCTCTCCGGAAAATACCATTGACGGACAGCAAGTTCGTTTGTAGGAAAGCTGTAAGTCAGACAATGTCCGGGCAAGAGTTTAAATATCTGTTCATAGATGGTCTTTTCCTGCGGTACATATTGAACGGAAAGAAAATCCGCAACCGCATCCAGACGCAAAGTCCGCACAAAGGAACTCCCAAGACACGTCTGCAAGGCGGTCATGGTATTGGCAAAAACGATTCGGTCCGGTGAAAAATGATAAAACACATTTTTGCCGCCATAACGGTCACGGGCAAGGATAAGATTTCTTTTCTCTTTATCGTAGAGACAAAGACTGAACGAGCCTTGGAGACTGGACAGAAAGTTTTCACCACGATGCAGGTACAAATTACAGATATCCACGGGACTTATTCCGATCGAACCATCAACACCGATACAAACCCGTTCGTTTTGAAACATGGATAAACCGGGTTGAAACACGGGTTCTGCAGAGGGGACTGCCGTCTTTCTATTGATATTTCCTGCAAAACCATTCATGGGTATCAGTTTCCTTTTTGCGGTGGCATATTGTGAAGGGAAACATGCGCTTCAGCGCGATGTCGTCTTTCCATAGCGTCGAAAATGGCAATCGCTTCCGGTTCAAAACAACTTTCCAAAAGACGCCGTAAAACGATATCCTGTGCAGCAGGACTGGGATGGAGCATATCATCTGCGTAGTATCGGTAATCACGCAATTCATCCATTTGAATTTCGAAAGCAGGAAAATAAAAGGCGTTGTCGATTTTTTCCCCAACGGCATAAATCGCATTCAAAAGTCGCGCTTTGGAAATAGCATTCAATGTCAATTCTCCCGGATAGTGACGTACCGGTGACAATGTAAAAATAATTTCACAAGAGGGATTGATTTCGCGAATTTTACGGCAGGAACACAACAAAGACGCGGTACACATTTCCTGACTGGACAGAGAGCGGATGAATTCATTGCCGGGAACCTTGTGACAATTCGCAACGATACGTTTAGTAGGCACATGATAAAATTGTACCGCACCGGAAAGAGTAATGAAACACACCTGAGCATGTCTCAGCATTTTTAGAAACATCTGTCTGGATTTTTCCACTTTTGCCAAAACATCTTCCGCTACAGCTGAAGAGAAAGACCCGTGATGATACCAGGAGTGATACAAACCGTCAAAAAAGAAGAAATCGGTCATCGTATAACCTACATCAAGGCGCTGAAGAGCATCAGATATGGTATAGGGATGATACAGGATACCATTGGGGTTTTGCACCCCGTGAAAACCGGACGCAAGCAACCGGGAAACGATGTTTTCAGCAAAACACGAACCGATAGAAACAATTGTTGCATGAGGTTTAATTTTATCAAGCGTAAAATTTACATTGACGGGAGTAAAGGGAAAAGGAGTTGCATTCATTTTTTCACCATCGCCTGCAGTTTGGGAAGAAGCAAAGAATTACGGGGTTCCTGAACGGCATTACGAACCGCCATGGAAACAGCACGGGGGGATCCGACAAGTATCATTAGTTTTTTTGCGCGAGTCATTCCTGTGTAAAGTAAATTGCGTTGAAGCATCATATAATGGTGGGATAAAATCGGCATTACAACAACGGGATATTCACTGCCTTGAGACTTATGAACGGTCACTGCGTATGCTAAAACAATTTGGTCGGCATCCTCAAATGAATAATCCACAATCATTCCATCGTAATCTACTTGGAAAGTGCGGAAATCAGTATCAATACGGGTAATAAATCCCATATCTCCATTAAAAACGCCTTTGTCGTAATTATTTGCCGTCTGCATAACTTTGTCATGCAAGGCAAATGTGCGCTGCCCTTCTGTGAAAGAATTGCCAGTTTGAGGATTCAAAAGGGATTGCAGTGTTTTATTCATTTCCGCGGTACCGTCTTCACCCTTATTCATCGGACACAGCAACTGAACATCTTTCACAGGATGAAATCCGAACCGTTTGGGAATCCGGTCGGATATCAGTCGTTTTATCACATCGGCAACCTCTGTTGGATCATCCTTCTGTATCCAGTAGAAATCACTGAATTGACCGGGCTTGGGCTTCGGAACCGCAGGCATTCTTCCTTGATTCACTGCATGGGCTGAAAATACAATCCCTGAACCATTCCCCTGCCGGAAAATTTTAGTTAAACGCGATACAGGACATATCCCTGAGTTAATCAGGTCGTTCAAAATATTCCCCGGCCCGATACTGGGCAGCTGATCGGGATCGCCGACAATCACAACGCTTGCGCCATTCGGAACAGCGCGGAACAAGGCTACGGAAAGTGGCAAATCCAGCATGGATGACTCATCTATAACAAACAAATCCGAATCCAGTGGATTATCCTTTGTGTGAACAAACGAACCGCGCACCGGATCCCATTTCAACAGACGATGAATGGTACTGGCAACCATTCCTGTGGATTCGGAAAGACGTTTCGATGCACGACCCGTCGGAGCAGCAAGTACAACTTTAAGACCGGTTATTTTCGCACGCCGGACAATCTCCGAAACAACTGTTGTTTTCCCGACTCCGGGACCTCCGGTTATGATACTTACGGCTGCCATGGATACGGCATTGACTGCGGTAAGCTGTTCATCACTGAACACTGAATCTTTCAGTGGCTGAATCCTTGCAAGAACTTTCCCTGCGGGAGACGGATGTGTAAGCAGGCGGCGCAAGAGATACGGCAATTCGTTTTCACAGCGGAGAAACATTGGTTCATAATACATTCTTGTACCGTCAATAGCGGTATCGGAAGCAACCTGTCCGGTAATTTCCGCAGCTTCCAATGCGCGAACAGCATCCTCATCGGAAACGGAAAGAGTTTTGGCGATTTCGGGAAGCAGCATTCCCCGCGGCATGCAAACATTTCCTGTCATGCGGCTTTGTTCCAGAACATACGAAACACCGGCGGTCAAACGCTTCAAATCATTTTTTTGAATGCCTGCTTTCATTGCGATCCGATCGGCAAGCAGAAAACCGATTCCACGAATATCGCGGGCAAGATTGTACGGATTATCCTGGACTTTTCGTGCAGTATCATCACCGTAACACTTGTAAATCCGGGCAAAATAAGCCGGAGATATGCCCAATCCTTCAAGATGGATGCGTAAATCACGTCTGTCGGTATTTTCTGCCCATGCTTCCCGAATGGTTTCTACTTTTTTTCTGGTAAATCCGCTGATTTCCAGAAGTCTCCGCGGCTCTTTATCCAATATGGATATGGTCTCAACACCAAAATGTTCCACTATCTTCTGTGCCGTTTTCTGACCGATGCCCGGCAGAATTCCAGACGACAGATAGCGCGTAATCCCCTCCACTGTCACTGGCAGAGAGAGATTACAATCCGTAACGCGAAGCTGCAGCCCATGGTCCGGATGCTTCTCCCAAGTCCCGTTCAATTCGACAATCTGTCCCTCGCCAATGCCGGGCATACTGCCGACAGCAACATATTCCCGGTTCTTGAAGTCGCGAATCCGGACAACGCCATAGCTCATATCATCGGATTCATAAACAATCCGGATAACTTCGCCGCAAAGCACGTTTCCGTCCGGAATTTCCGAACAAACGCTGATTTTTGTCCGCCATTGTCCGTTTTTATCCCGAAAACGCATGTTTATCTACCGTTGCAAACCTGATCAGTGATGTGAGAAAATCCGTTCAGGTGCATGACGCAAAGCAACTCCAAGTTCATTCGCTCGTTTGATAACATCGGCATCTTTCAGAGAACCGGAGGGGGCAACAACCGCCTTAATACCGGCTTTTGCTGCAACTTCCACTGCATCATAGAACGGGAAAAAGCCGTCACTGGACATTACGGCGCCTTCCAGTGTAACATCACCCGTGAATTTTTGGGAAAATTTCTCTATCGCCTGTTCTACAGCACCCACGCGATCCTGTTCACCCGTTCCTACGCACAGCGTTTGACCATTCTTTACGATAACAACACCATTCGAGCGAACGGAAATATTGATATACCAGGCGGTCAATAAATCAATCATTTGTTGTTCTGTCGGTTCAACCGTGGAAACCTGAGCCCCGCAAACTTTGTTTTCACCGGTAGCGGCGGGAATATCAGCGGATGTCCGAACATGAGTCAGAAGCGGCTCCGCTATCACAATGGAACCGTCATTCAGAACTTTCATCGTATTATACCTTCCGTCTTCGTTGTCTCCGGTAAATTTCGGCAGAGCTGCGATATTTCCGCACTTCAGAATACGTATTTGTTTGTTCAGTTTGTGAGTCTCGCCATCATTGAAAACAGCAACTGCTTCTTCTGTATAAGCGGGTGCAACCACGCATTCACAGAATGTTGACATAATTTCCTCTGCTGTGTCCTTATCCACCTCAACATTAAACGCTATCACACTGCCAAATGCTGCACGGGCATCACAATCACGGGCTTTCATGTAAACTTCTTTCAGACTTTCATCTGCAACCGCTACAGCTACTCCACTGGGATTTACATGCTTCATCACGGCACAGGCGGGACGTTCGAAAAATTTAACAATGTTCAACGCGCCCGAAATATCTTCCAGATTCGTTTGAGAAAGACCGCTTTTTCCATTTTTTAACGTTACCATATCCATAATGGCTCCCGTTTCGTCCACTGGACGATAAAATGCAGCCGGCTGATGTGGATTGGTACCATACCGTAATTCGCTCGATTTGATGTAAGTGCGTCCATTTATGACGATTTTTTCATCAAAATCGCCTGTATTTGCGGTTAAATAAGAATTACGACCAAGTTTTGATGCCATTTTTCTGCTCCCGGCTTTGACGAAAAGCCTTTCTGGTGTTATGTTATAGTTGTATTTTTCTGAAACGGCCGTTCTGCGAATTTTTACAGATCCGCAGTGCGAAACCGTTACGGCCTGTGTTTTGTAAAAACACAAGAACGTCTGAAATATACTCTTTCGAATGCATTTTAGCAAATGACAACTCTCATTTTTAGGCAAAAAAAATGAAAACTAAAGGCTTTTTTATCAGTTTCGAAGGCGGAGAGGGATGCGGTAAGACAACGCAACTTACTTTGCTGGCTAATGACTTGAAACGCATTTTCCCAAATCGCGAAATTATTGCTACCCGTTCACCGGGCGGTACCCCCTTGGCTGAAAAATTGCGTTCCGTTTTGAAAGAACAAACCAACGGTGAGACTCTTACCCCGGAATCCGAACTTCTACTCTTCGCAGCTTGCCACTCTCAAATGGTAAAAAATATGATTCTCCCGGCTATAGAACGCGGCGCAATTCTGATTACGGACCGTTTTGTAGACTCCACGGTCGTCTATCAGGGAATCGCCAGATCTCTCGGAAAAGATCTCGTTCGTTCCGTAAACAATATCGCTTTCGGATATTTGAAACCGGACCTGACTTTTCTCTTTGACCTCGAACCGGAAATCGCTTACAAACGAACTCATTTCCGCAGTGAACTGACGGAACAGGATCGATTCGACTCCGAGTCTCTCTCGTTCCATCATGCTATTCGAAATGGTTTTCTCGAACTCGCAAAAGAGGACCCGGAACGTTTCATCGTTCTGGACGCTTCTGAAGACATCGCCTGTCTTCACAAACAGATTATGGAGGCGCTCCATGGCAGATTGGAAGATTTTTGAAGAACGTTTCCCCTTTCTGATTGATTCCCTGAAAAACGCAAAACGCGCAGACAAACTGGGACATTCTTTCCTGGTTGTTTCCTCAAACCCGGAATACCGACTCCAGTTTCCCGTTTTCCTGGCAATGCTTTCTGCATGTGCCTCCCCCAAACCCGATGGTTCGTTCTGCGGCTCCTGCAATTCATGCAGACAACTCAGTCAGGGAATCTATCCCGATTGCTATCTCCTTGTCCCCACCTCAAAATCTCGCCAAATTCCTATTGGTGTCGATGATGATGACCCCGATACTCTACGCAATTTTCAGAAAAATTTCTATCTCGGGAGTTCCACTCTTTCCGGATGGAAAATCGGTATCATACAAGATGCCGACACCATGAACGACAGCGCACAAAACGCCTTTCTGAAAACCTTGGAAGAACCACCGGAAAAATGTCTTTTTATACTCACTACCGGTCGCTATCGTTCCCTGCTCCCGACAATCTGCTCCCGATGCCAGCTTCTGAATCTGACGGACAATCGGTGTTCCTATGACTTAACTCCATTCCCGACTCTAACAACAACGCTCAAGAAACTTGTCTGCGACTCCGCCAACAATCTCGTCGCCACGGAGGATTGTGCCAGAGAACTGATTCGTATTCTCGAATCCTTGGAGGAACTTGCCGCAAAAAATATATCTGAAAAATGGGAACCCAAACT
The DNA here is from genome assembly GCA_937900075.1 of uncultured Lentisphaeria bacterium. Classification (GTDB taxonomy): domain Bacteria; phylum Verrucomicrobiota; class Lentisphaeria; order Victivallales; family UBA1829; genus SIG77. Next base: position 10,012 of record CALCCZ010000018.1, on the reverse strand, counting down.
CCAGCAGGCGCAACAACTGGAATCACAGGGAATCAAACTTCTGGAAAAAAGACGCGATGCCGAAATCAGCTGCGAATATCTGCGTCTGCGCGAACAATATATCAGCATACTTCATGCCGTCTGCGCTCAACTTGCTCTTCTCGCAGGAAAAATGGATGTAAAAGTCCTGCCGAATCCGGAACTCGTTACTCCGTTCATTGAAAACATGGGAACAACGGTTCCTCTCAAGGAAAGAGATGCTTTGAATATCCTTTCTCATGCCGAAAAACTGACAACAACTCTGCGATCGAATGTTAACGATGCTCTTGCTATCCGTTCATTCGCTCTTTCCATCGCCATAAAAAAATCAACGGCTAAAAAATGACCTGCCACGGAAAAAAAATTCTCCTCTTTGATTTGGATGATACCGTCCTCGGTGGCGGTTTTGAGGTCTATGCCCGATTTCCGGACCATTTCAGTGTCTTTCTTGACTCTATCTCAAATGCCGGTTGGGAATGGGGAATTAATTCCGCATGGGATTGTAAAGGACAATGGTGGCTCGCTGTTCATTCCGGTATCAATAAATCACGCCCGTCTGTCCTGATTTGCCGATACGGTCGCGAAATATATACCGTCCGGGATGAATCCCCGGAAAAACTCGAACCGTACTGTTCGAATATGGAATCAAGACTGCTGGAATACGCAGCAAATGATTTGCAGCCTATTCTCAACTCCCTGAAAGAGGAAACGGAATTGGAGCAGATAAAATGCTTTTACAAAGAGGAAAATGTTGTCATTGATTTTTCCGACAAGGTGGATATCCTTCATTCAAATTCGCCGACTCTCAAAAAAATCCGCAATTCTGAACTTTTTACACTGTTGGAATCCGAACATTCTCTCAAAATACGTCCGCACTTCTGTAATAAAGGTACACCGATTCAAGCACTAAACACTCTTCTGGGATATCACCCGGAAAATATTGTCTGCGCCGGTGATGCCGCGCCGGACCTCTTCATGTTGAATACCCCCTTTGCAAAACACGCCATTGCGCCTGCCAATGCTCAGGATTGTATCAAAAATTTTCTGAATCTTCACAACGGAACGCTCGGAAGCAAAAAATATGCTGCGGGCGTTATAGATGCTTTTGAAAAACGTTTTCCAAATTACTCTTCAAAAATTTAATATCTGAAAGGAGTTCTTCATAAATGAAAATTCAAGTCCCTGTTATTCGTACCGTCGATGCGCTCGTCGTAGGTGGCACCATTTCCGCCTGTGCAAATGCCTTACGTCTGAAACGGGCTGGTTATTCTGTTTTCCTCATCACGCCATTCTCCTATTTCGGTGAAGACCTTTGTGCTTTTCTTGACCTCCAGTCACAAAAATCCTCTGATTACAAAGAATTACTCGGTTTTCTGCCTGACTCTCCTTGCCCAATGGAAATCAAGCAGTCTTTGGATAAAATTATGATCGAAAACGAAATGGATTGGCTTTTCCAATCCACGCCCGTTGCTTTGATGAAAGATGATAATAATCGTTTCTCCGGGGTCATTTTTGCCAACCGCAGCGGTTTTTATGCCGTCTCCACGCGATGTGTGCTGGATGCTTCCTTCCGGAACCTGATCGCAAGAATGACGGGTGCGGAAACAAAAGCTTTTCAGCCCGGAAGGAAAAATGTATCCATATTCCAAGTCGGCGCTTGCGGTTCTGCCGAAGGACTCACCGTGGAAAAAATGCCGCTGACCGTTACCGATCATTCAGAATCTTATCCTGTTTTCAAAGCTGTAATGGCACTTCCTTTCGACTCCGCATCCTCCGCAGAATACAACAAAGCGCTGGTCAAAATGCGTCGTGCCGTGTTTCACCCCGATGCTTTGGCAACTTCTGATTTATGCAAAGTAGATTGGGGCGATGATATCATTTCTCCCTCCCCCGAATCCGGAATTCTGGTACCGGAAACATTCCATCTCGCTTCCGGGATTCTGAAGAATCCGGATCAGATCAAGAGTCCTCTTGTTTCATCATCGAATAGAATGACGGAACTGGATGTTGTCCGAAAAGACACACCAATCCGCAATTATGAAGATTGTCATACGATTGAACTTGACCTTAACTCATTCCCCATCTGCGAAAATACAGATGTTCTCGTCATCGGTGCGGGTACCGCTGGTGCTCCCGCTGCCATCGCTGCCGCCCGATCCGGCGCAAAAACATTGGTCACGGAAACCCTCGGTCACCCGGGCGGAGTCTGCACCTCCGGCATGATTTGTGTTTACTGGTACGGAAACAGAATCGGATTCACGAAAGAGTTGGATGATGGTTGTTGGGAAATGGGACCGATACCGAACTATAAACGCGATTCCGGCCAGTGCAATCCCCGTTGGAAACAGGAATGGCTGTTGGAACAGGCTGACAATGCAGGTGCGGAGTTCCGCTTCTTCTCCATGTCCATTGCAACCGTTCTCAACGGCAATCGCGTTACCGGCTCTCTGTCCACGGACCTTTTCGGCACCTATATTCTTCTCGGAAAAACGGTTATTGATGCAACCGGCAATGCGGATGTCGCCGCAGCTGCCGGTTCCACCGTTATGCCGCTGGTAGATCAGGAACCCGCTGTCCAAGGCGCCGGTCTGGCGCCCCTCAAACTTGGCGCAAACTATCAGAATACCGACTATACTTTTGTTTGCGACTGCGATGCCATTGATGCGTCCCGGGCTTTCGTTATGGCACGGAACAAGTTCGCGGGCTGGTTCGATTGCACACAAATGCTTGACACCCGTGAACGCCGACGTATTATTGGTGATATAGTTCTTCAACCGCAGGATTTTTACGCCAACCGCAGATACTCCGATACAATAACAGTCGCTACAAGCAATTTCGACACTCATGGTTTCATCATACACCCGATGTTCATGCTGAAACCTACCGAAGAACAACCTTACACAGCATACGTGCCTTTCCGCGCTCTGATTCCATCTAATCTCGACGGAATCCTTGTAACCGGCCTTGCCGTCAGTGCTCACCGTGACTGCATCCCCCTTATCAGGATGCAGCCCGATGTTCAAAACCAGGGATACGCCGCAGGACTCGCCGCAGCTATGTCCGCTCAGATGAATTCATGCCCAATCAGAAATATCAACCTGAAATCCCTGCAGAAATCTTTGATTAACATAGGAAATCTTCCCCAAAGCGTTTTGACCGATTCCGATTCATTTGCCGGTATAGCGGAAAATGATACCCACCGCGAACTGGCGGATATCTTTCTGAACCCCCAAATGGCGGAAACCGAATTATTGCGGAAACTTTCGGAAAATCCAAATGACCTCCATTCCGCCCATATTCTGGCGTTCCTCGGAAATCCAGCCGGAAAAACGGTTATCGAAAAAAATATCGCTGACAATAACTGGGACAAAGGATGGAATTACCGCGGCATGGGACAATTCGGTTTTTCTGTCAGCCCATTAGACAGCTTGATATTCGCTTTGACAAAAGTAGGGTCCGCTCCGGATATCATTTTGAATAAACTTGCCTTGCTGAACTGGGATACTGAGTTCTCACATATCCGTTCTGTCTGCATGTATTTTCTGCGTCATCCCGACTCCCGGGCTGCGAAAAAACTCGAGGCAATTTTAAAACAATCCGGTGTAACATCTTTTGCTATCGTAACTTATGCTGATGCCGTTGCTTCAAACAGAGAAGATTGCAACGATACCTCATACCGCAACTCTCAGTTGAAGGAAATCTATCTTGCAAAAGCGCTGGCGGCATGTGAACCGGAAAACAAACTTGCCTGCTCTATTCTGGAATGCTACAAAAATTCCATGCAGACTTATTTCTCTCTGTTTGCCGCTGAATAACTCAACGGGAATAAAGCCCATTTAACGCGAACCCTTATGGGAGACAAACTGACCCGGAGAAATACGGTAAAATTTTTTGAAGGCATGTCCAAAATGGGACGCATCGAAAAAACCCCATTTCAATGCAATCTCTTCTATGGAATAATGCCCGGCCAATAAATCTTTTGCCGCATTGGTCATTCGGATTCGGGCGGCAAACTTGCCATAGCTTCCCCCCATGGACATCCGGAACAGTTCTGAAAATCGACTGGTACTCAAACTGCATAACGCGGCCGCTTCCGCAAGGCTCGGCGGCCGCGCATTGGATACCCAAACACGATTTAACGCCTTCCGGATCCGCATAAATGAATTATGGGATGATTTTTCCAATTTGATATCCGGATCCGGATGGTTCATCCGGTTAATCGCAAAAATCAGCATCTCATGAATCAGAAGCCATGACGATATACGCCAGTTGTTTCCACGCTTTCTGTAAAAATGAAAAAGCTTCCTTCCCACATCAAGGATATATGCCCTTTCCTCATCTGAACGGGGACGATAACGCTGTTCCGGATTCGCTGTAAAAGGAGCCAGCCAATTACAGTCATCAAAGGGACTGCACGCACCAAGCTGCTCCATATCAATGTTTATGGCAATCACAAAATTACGTTTCCCGGACAGTCGGTAGGCATGAGGTTCCCAGCACATGTTCCACCACAAATCCCCTGTTCCGTATCGGGCAGAAAAATTCTCCAGCATTGTTTCTGCTTCCCCGTGCAACACAATACAAATTTGAAGTGCATAATGGGAATCACCGCGAAAAAACGCATAAGGACCCGATGAATATTCCGCTACTATGCCGAAGGGACTCAGCACAGAAAGCTCAAGATGTGTCTGCTTTTCGACCTTAATCGATTTCAATGAATCCATATCGCCCCTGCTCTATGTCAATACATCTGCCGAAGTGAAAATCCTTGAACCACTGTCGTCTGCTCAAAAACAGAAAATCAATTCTGTTCTTCCGAATCCGGAGACGGCGTCTGACGATAAGCATCCACAACACTGCCATGGAACAAACCGACTATGTCACTCACAAACGGATCCTTCTCCGCTAATTCCCGCAATTTCATTACATTTTCACGTTTCACTACCTGTATCGGAGTTGCCAATCCGGAACGGGACTCAAAACGCAAATTCACACCCGGATTGCCGGATAAATCGCGCAAACGGCGGTTCAGTAAAGCAAAATTGCGTTCCGCAAGCGTCTGCTGCATCGTCTCATATTCCCGGTCAAATGCCACTACCAACTGGTAATCATCAAAGGATATGGGCGTCGCATCCGACATCGCTGTCGCAAGAAAATCTTTTTTCAAAAAATCACGCATATCCAATATCATTTTCTGCCAGATATCTTCAGCCGTCATCTCAGGCTCCTGCGGATTCTGCGAAACCGGCGGAGAAAATGTTTTGACCGGCTCCTCTTGCGGTACTTCTGACTCCTCAACTGCATTTCGGAGATTCATATCAGAGTCTTCAACTGCAATATTATCAGCCTCAGGAGCAACATCCGCTGATTGCGATATTGCTGTATTTTCTGAAACAGAAACACTTTCCTGCTCCTCTTCAGATGACGAAGATGAAACTTCAACAGCCGGCGATGAAACAGGTAAAGCAGAACTCGCCTGCTCCTCCTCAGATGACGGGGATGTAGCTTCAGAACTCACGTCAGATACCTTTTCAACTTCTGAGACAGGCGTCGGTTGGACTTCTTCCGTTGCGGATGACACTTGCGTTACAACCGTTCGGACTTCCGGAGTATCATTTTTAGCAATCTGGTCGTTTTCCGATGTTTCGGATACGGAAGCAACTTGTTCTGCCGATACAACCTTGGTTTCCAGAACACGGTTTCGTGGCGGTGCCAACACACTGTCTTTCGGAACAACAATCTGCCCGACTGGCATTTCATAAATAGGAACAACGGAACGAACTGCGTCTAATTCGCCAGTACTGCGCAACTGGTTCAGACGGGCAATCAAGTCTTCTATTTGAGTCGCATGAGCAACTCTCATGGATTTCAGAAGAATAGATTCCAGAAACACCTGTTTATTAATCGCGTCACGCAGTAAATACCCAGACGTTGTCAGCTGTTCCATCAACCGTTGAACCACTCCCGGATCGCAAGTTGCTGCGATAGACTTGTAAATGGCTAACTTTTCGTTCGAAACTTCCAATACCGATTCCGGAGAATCAACAATACGGCAGAGCAGAATACCGCGTAGCCAGGCAATGATCTCCTCATACAAAATCTCAAGATTCTTGCCATTGACTGCAAAAAAATGAACGGCTGACACTGCCGATGAACGATCATTGGAAACAATGGCCCGCAACAGTTTTTCCATATCGGAAACGGATGCCAGTCCGAAAAGCGATAATGCCTGATCCTCCGTAATTTCCGACTCGGAATCGTATCCGAAAAAGGATATCATCTGATCAAGCAGGGATTGCGCATCACGCATACCGCCGTCTGCCGCCCGGGCAATAATATCCAAAGCAGCATCCGATATCCGCACATGCTCACTGTCACAAATCAGACGCAGACGTCCCGAAATATCGGCGGTACTGATCCGACGCAAGTCAAACCGCTGACAACGGCTGATAACCGTAGGCAGAACTTTGTTTACTTCGGTAGTCGCAAAAATGAACTTGGCATGCGCTGGCGGTTCCTCGATTGTCTTCAAAAGCGCATTCCAAGCACTCTTGGAAAGCATGTGCACTTCATCGATAATGTATATCTTATACTTGGATGAAATCGGCAAATGAAGCACATCTTCACACAATTCCCGTGCCTTTTCAACCTGTGTATGGGTCGCAGCATCAATTTCAATGACATCTACACTGCTCTCATCCGCTATCGAAAGACACGAGGAACATCGGCAGCAGGGTTCTCCATCCACAGGATGCAGACAATTCAATGCCTTCGCAAATATTCTGGCGGTCGTCGTTTTACCAATTCCACGCGGCCCTACAAACAAATATGCGTGTGCAGTTCTGCCCGAGGTAATCGCATTCTTCAAAGTCCGGGCAAGATGCTCCTGTCCAACCATATCAGAAAACTTCTGCGGACGCCATTTTCTCGCTATGACCTGATAAGACATAATTCCACCAAAAGGTTAAAAAATGAGGGACAGGATGTACTCCAATCCCTCATCGTTGTTTTCATAATCCGGTTATTCCGAAAATTCTCTCTTCATGCCGAATCTTTATATCTCATCAGTCAAGCGAGATATCATCATCGGCAACTTCTTCCTGCTTCTTGCTGTCAGCAGCCGCAGTTCCTTCGCCACCGCCCTTGCCATTGTCTATGACAAGCGGGGTCTTCGTGCCGTCCGGTTTGAATGTCGGCAGATAGCGGTAGTAAACTTCCAAACACAGTGTGAAATATACTGTGGACCAGAGACGACCGTTCAAATCTGAAAAACCACCATCTGAAGATTCGTTGTAAATCTTTCTGACTTTCTGCTCTTTAAATTTCCCCTGCTTGTTGCCGGGTACCGGAATTCTCTTGATTTCGTATTTTTCATACTTGTCAGCAGGACACTTCCAAAAACCTTTCGGATCCTGTTCGGAAAGAAGTGTACGACACATGGATTCGTTCCATTTCTTCCAGTTCTTGGCACCTTTCTGGGATGCAGCTGAACCCTGGAACAATGCTTGCGTCATATAGTACCATGCCAAAGACGGGGTCTTATCAGGAAGTTTAGGCGCTTTCCAATCCATCTTCAGTTCAGAACCTTCTTCTCCGGTCTGCTTGAATTCACACAACCATTCATATCCCAGACGGGCAGCTTTGCTGTTGGAGCCCATCAGGTAAAGGAACAAAGTACCGGCTGCTGTCGCTTCCAGAGAAGGTGTTCCTTTTCCTTCATTCGTTGCTCCGTAGGAGAAACCGCCTTTATCAATTGCATGTTTCTTGTTGATGGCATTAATGGACAGCTTGATTGCCTTTTCCAGATTCTCTGTCACATAGTGGCGATCATTATTCGGGGTGAGTTCCAATTCGCAACCAGCATGATAAGCGCAATAAATGGCGTTATAAAGACGGTTACCCAAGTCGAGTCCGAAATGGTCAACCCATGCACCGGTCTTCTGGTCTCTGTGCCATCCGAATCCGCCCTGCGGGTTCTGGTCACGGAGAATCACTTCAATACTGCGGTTCATTCCCTGCTCCACAGCAGGAATTTTGGTAATAGCATAGCCTTCCGCAAGCACAATGGCAAGTCGCGCCTGTGCATAAGCATCGTTCCAAAGCCATTTGACTTTGCCGTTTTCATCATATCCGCCTTCGTGACGACGTGTCTTGGACCATTCCAAAACTCTACGCAAACCTTTTGTCAAAGCTTCACCGTATTCTTCGGACTGCGTCGTTTCTCCATGCGCAAGAAACGCCAGCATGGCAAGTGATGTCAACTGCACCTTCTGGTTGTAGTCATCCTGGAAATCACCCCAGGAGCCATCTTCATTCTGGACTTCAGTCAACCATTTCAAGGCTTTCCGGACAGCTGCTTCCGTACGGTTGCCGTAACCGCCCGCGTATTTCTTCAACTGAACCGCTCGGCCTTCACTGCTTCTTCCGGCAAAAGCGCCGGAAAGTTTCAGACGCGAATTGCTCTGGGTAACGGCGGGCAATGGAGTATTCATATCCACATCAGCACCAAAATCGGTATTGGCACTGGCTACCGGTGCGTCAGATGTCGCGGCCATCGGCGTATCGTTCCTTGTCACAACCTGATCCATCACCTGATGCGTATCACGATATGTCGTAACTACTTCGGTAACTTCTGTTTCTTCCTGTGGAACAATTTCTTCCGGCGGGGGCGGCTCCGGAGGCGGCTCAGAAATTTCAACTTCTTCCGATTTCACAACAATATCGGCTTTCGGCTGCTGAACAACCGGTTCATCTTCCATCAGACAGACGGTAAGAACTACGCCGACGTTGATAAACAACGAAGCAATCGGGCCCCAAATATGCCGCTTGATATCGTCAAAAGTAATTGATGATTCTATGTAATATGCTTTCGGTGCCTCCGCAGAATAACCGACTTCCGCTGACTCTTCCTGTTCAGCAATCTCTTCCGCCTCGGTGTTTTCCACTTCCTGACCGTAATCTTCTTCCTGTTCGTCGCTCATGCTTCTTTCTCCATGGGTTAACAGTTTCTATTTCATTATGATATTACGATGAGAACTATACTGGATTTTCAACGGATTTCAAGTGCTTTTTCTTAAAAAATAGTTAAAATTTAACAAATTTTATGAATTTTGTTCTTTTTTTGGCGATTTTGGCGGTTTTGACACTTTTATATATTTTCTTTCTCTCTTTTCCTCATACCTGTCTGATTTTTCCCGCAAATAGAAAATTTCCTCGTCATTCCCTCTTTTTTCGCAAGAGCACCCTTGAAAACGCATCCCCCGGGATGTACCTTTAAAAAGTCATCGTTTACCGGAATAGTCCGGTATATAACTCCATGCATATAATTGTAAAATGAGGAATAAAAATGAAAACAACTTCTTGGCCAGGGTTTGAACACGGAATCGGAATCGGCGGATGGCTCACAAACTACAAACGTTTTAACGTCCTCCCGGATAAATGGAAGTTTCCGCTGACAATCGGCGATTATGAACATTTTGATACCTATATCACGGAACAGGACATTCAGAATATCGCTTCCTTGAAAGCTGACCATATCCGCCTGGGATTTGATCAGCTCGTTCTGGAAGAGGCTCCGGGCATTTATCGCGAACGGACTTTTGTTCTCCTGGACCATTTCCTCGACTGGTGTGAAAAATATGGAATCCATGCCGTCATGAATCTCCACAAGGCAATCGGAAATTACTGTGATGCTCCATCCGATGTGAATCTCTTCGATGATCCGCAACTGCAACTCGGTTTTATCAACTTCTGGTGCGAGTGCGAGCGCAGATGGCATCATCGCCCGGACCCGGTCTTTGAACTGCTGAACGAAGTCACGAAGAAAGAATATAACGAGACCTGGAAACGTGTGGCGCGCACCTGTATCGAACGAATACGAACCGTCGCAAAGGATATTACCATTCTTGTCGGCGGTTATTACAATAACAGTCTGGAGGCTGTCCGCGACCTTGCCGAGCCACGTGTCGGTGTCGACCTCGAGGGCGAAGTACGG
>CALCCZ010000017.1 GCA_937900075.1 uncultured Lentisphaeria bacterium | reverse complement strand
AAGATAAAAGTAGTTTGCGTGAATTGCGGATATGGGTGAATTCTCAAAATGTCCCCCTAAAAATGGAAACGGAAGAGACCGATGGTTTCTTCCTTACGACTTTTGAGAAATACAGAAAAATTTCGGGCGTTCTCGTGCCGGCTGTTGTTCGGGTTGCGACCGACGACTTTGTATATACCTTTAATTTGAAGAGTGCTATGTGGAGGGTAACTTTGGAGAATGAAATATTCAGCAAACCGATATCGGTTGAAAACTGCAGTAAAAACATTCCCCATATTGAAGGTGCCATAATCCAGACAACCAGCAAAAAAGAACCATTAACTGCCGAAAAGAAACAGAAGAAAATAGCAAAATACAAACTTGAGATTGAACAGCTGAAAATCAAGATCCGCGATGATGAAGAGCGATTAACCAAAATGGAATCGGTTTTTTTTGAGAACAAAAAAAATATCACTGTTGTTGCTGCAACACCTGTGAAAGTACGTTGGAGAAGCAGTTGGAGAAAAGGACGTCGCAATGGTTTGGGGAAAAGTTCCTTCCATAGTTCTTCAAAAGTGAACAACAGCATGTTACGCAATTTGAAGATGGAAAACAACGAAATTTTGAAAGAGTATAGCGTTGTAAGGAAACGTTTACTGGATAACAAACTTCATTTAGCTGAAATTGAATCTCTGTTGCTTGAATTAGAACAATAATAGCAACGTTTATTTCTGCTGTAAAATCCGGAATTGGAGTTGATTTCTTTACGTCTGCGTTGTATATTGACTGCCGTATTTCGGTTTGAGACTTTGCCGAAGTTTTAGGATATTTTAATCTACTACGTAATGGTTTGCGAATGAGGATATTATGATAACAAGTATTCTTTTGTCTGGAGTCGGAGGACAAGGAATTCTGCTTGCTGAAAAAATTATAGCATCAGCTGCAGAACTTGCCGGTTATGATGTATGTGCAAATGAAGTGCACGGAATGGCGCAGCGGGGCGGATCCGTTGTCGCACAAATTCGATACGGACATGGTGTTTGCAGTCCGTTGATTCTGGAAGGGACCGCGGATGCATTGTTTTCTTTGGAAATATCCGAGTCAGTCCGGAATGCCCACTATCTGAAAAAAAACGGATTCGCTGCGGTTTCTACTCAACGGATTGTACCGATAACTGTGACGACAGGCATAGCCACTTATCCGGATGATATAGAGGACCGGGTGCGAAAAGTTTTCCCATACCTGAAATTAGTTGATTGCGTCGGTATATCCAAAGAAATGGGAGATGTCAGACTTGCCAACACCTTGCTATTAGGTGTTCTTTCTCAAAGTCTGCCGGATATATCTGAGTCCATTTGGCTGAATGCCGTGGAAATGTGTGTAAAACCTGCGTTTGTAGAATCTAACCAAAAAACCTTCATGAAGGGCAGAGGATTGTGAATATGAGATATTTTAATGAACGGGCTGAAACAATGTCCCGGGATGAATTAACTGCACATCAGGACAATCGGGTGCGCAGCATAGTGAAACATGTGATGACTCACAGTGAGTACTTTAAGGAGAAGCTGAAATCAGCGGGGATATCGGATCCTGCTGACTTCAGAGGGTTGAACGATTTGACAAAACTTCCATTTATGTCCAAAGAGGATTTTCGTTTGCAATATCCTCTTGGAATGCTTTGTGTTGAAAAGAAAACAATTGCCGAGATGCACATGTCCAGCGGTTCCACTGGGACACCGGTTGTTATGGCGTATACGCCTCATGATTTGGAGCAATGGTCCGAGTGTATGGCGCGTTGTTATGTTATGGCTGGGGCTGAGGCGGGAGATGTTTGTCAGATTACTCCGGGATTCGGTCTGTTCAATGGTGGTTTCGGTTGTTATCATGGGGCAAGAAAAGCTGGTTTGTTTGTTGTTCCCACAGGCGCTGGCAATACAACACGTCAAATCAAGCTGGCGAAGGATTTTGGAACGCGGGTTATGACGGGTGTTGTATCGTATGCAGTTCGCATTATTGAATTGCTGGAGGCCGGAAAAATATCGCTGCCGGATCTGAAAATCGGAATTTTTGGTGCAGAATCTTTCTCCGAATCCATGAAAAAATACATTCAAAATGGTTTAGGTATAGAAGCCTTCGATATTTATGGTATGACTGAAACTGGCGGTATCGGTACATTAGGTATGGATTGTTCTGCCCATTGCGGTATACATCCATGGGAGGACCAGTATATTGTGGAAATTATCAATCCTGCTACCGGTGAGGTAGTGCCGGATGGCGAGATGGGCGAAATTACCGTTACATCGTTGAATCGCGAAGCTATTCCTGTGATTCGTTTCCGTACCGGTGACTTGTCGAGAATATTGTCTCGCGAGAGGTGTGCGTGTGGCCGTACCCATTTGCGTTTGGAGACAATTAGCGGCAGAAAAGATGATATGCTGATTATTTCCGGTGTAAATTTCTTCCCTAAACAAGTGGAACAGAGTCTGATGAAGATTCCGGGAGTTTTACCAAACTATCAGATGATTATCAAAAGTCATCACGGTATAAAACGTTTACGTATCAATGTGGAAGCAGAAGCGGGTGTAACCGGTTATATGGTTGAAAAACAACTCAAAGAAGATCTTGGATTTTCACCGGAGGGTGAAATCTATGCTCCCGGAACCTTGCCGCGCATGGAAGGGAAAGCAAAGCGTGTATTTTTTGAAACGGACGAACAAATTTAACGATTGAAAGGATATTACAATGCAACTTTTGTCTGCGGAAGTGAGTGGAAATCTTGGAAATTCATCCATGATTCGGCGTATGTTTGAGGCGGGTATTGAACTGAAGAAAAAGTATGGCGCTGAAAATGTTTACGATTTCAGTTTGGGAAATCCGGATATCCCCGCCCCGGATACTGTGAAACAGGCAATGTTTGAGTTGGCTGAGTCGTCAGACAAGCCGTTTTCGTTCGGATATATGCCAAATGCCGGACTGCCGGAAACGCGGAAGGCATTAGCAAGAAAGGTTTCCTCTGAACAGAAAGTTGAAACGAATGCTGAAAACATTGTTGTGACAGTGGGTGCAGCCGGGGGATTGAATGTTTTCTTCCGGGCTGTTTTAGAGAATAATGCAATTGTGGTTCGTACACAAGCTAAATCATTTTTGGCTAACAAGAATTG
>CALCCZ010000016.1 GCA_937900075.1 uncultured Lentisphaeria bacterium | reverse complement strand
GTTATAAACCAAATAAAAAATAAGCAGTAGAGAGTAAAAGATGGGATTATTTAATTTTGGTAAAAATAAAAAAGAAGAGCAAGAAGTAAAAAATGTTGCTCAGAATGATAAAGAACAAAAAATTAGTTTAGGTGAAAAACTTCGTCGAATGTTTGGAGGTAAAACTCTTAGCGATGAAGATTTGGATACTTTAGTTTTCTCGGATGACTTTTTAGATACTGACAGGAAGAGTATGGGATGGGCGTCTGATGAGAACGAATTGAGAGAGCTATGGAAAAAAAGAACGATCAACGAACTGATTGTGCAGATAATTTCCGATGAATTAAGCGAAAAAGAACAACATAAGAGCAAAAAGGGAAAAAGTACACCCGAAATCCCGCCGAAGGAACGTGTGCTGAAAAGAATTGACAATTTATTAAGAGACAAGATGAATGCCGAGCCTATTGATATCCTCGAAGATTTTCTGAATGCTCTGGCGAGAGTGTATGATCCGCATACTGCTTATATGGCACCTGCGACGAGTGAAGAATTCAATATGGATATGAGCTTGAGATTGACCGGCATTGGCGTTTCTATTGCCATGGATAACGGATATCCCAAGATAATCCGTATTCTTCCCGGCAGTCCGGCAGAAAAAGACGGTCGTTTACAAGTTGGTGATTATTTGATAGGCATAGAAAATGAAAAAGGTGAAGTTACAGACCTGATTGATACAAAACTTGAGAAAATAGTAATGAAGATACGGGGTCCAGAAGGGTCTCCGGTCACTTTGCACTTGATAAAGGGTGAGAATGGCAGGGACAGTCTTCCGGAAAAGATTACAATCATCCGCAGAGAGGTTTTGATTAAAGACAGTGAGGCTAAGGGGACGATACGGATTGTGAAAGATTCCAAAGGATTTTCCCGTCGTATTGGTGTGATTCGGCTACCATCGTTTTACATGGATTTTGAGACGATGCATAAAAATGAAAATTACAAGTGTGCATCTGCAGATGTACGAAAAATTCTTGAGAACTTCAAATCAAGAAATGTTGATGGTGTAATTTTGGATATTCGTGGAAATGCTGGCGGAAGTCTTGTGGATTGTGTGGATTTGGCAGGATTGTTCATCCCGGAGGGTCCTGTCGTGCAAGTACTTGAAAATAAGAAATGCGAGACTTATTCGGATAAAGATGGCTATGATGTTGTTTATGATGGCCCCTTGCTTGTAATGGTGAATCGTTTAAGTGCATCCGCTTCTGAAATTTTTGCGGCAATGATTCAGGATTATGGACGGGGCATAATAGTCGGAGACAAAAAGACTTATGGTAAGGGGACAGTCCAAGCGCTTTTGCCACTTGAAACTTTTCTTGAATTTTTGCTTGGTAGAAAAGCAGCAGCTGGGGCTTTGCGTTTGACTATCGGAAAGTTTTACCGTGTCAATGGTTACTCCACACAGCTCAGAGGTGTTACTCCGGATATTATTTTCCCATCTTGTTTTGACTATTTGGAGTATGGTGAGGAGTACTGCAGTTATCCTTTGGAGTGTGATTCGGTTTCGCCATTGACATTCCAAAAATCCGATTATGATGAAGAATTGCATCGTCTCCTGCCTGCATTGAGAGTAAATTCAGAAGAACGTATTCGGGTTAATCCTGGGTTTCAGAAACTTGAGCGCAGTATTGCTTATTTTAAGGAACGACAGGAAAACAAAAAACTTTCTTTGAATTTGAAAAAACGCAGAGAAGGCTATTTTCGTGAAAAGAAAGCAAGTGATTTGCAAAAAGCATTGATTATTCCGGAAAAGACGGAAAAAAATGAGAAAGACGATTGTTATTTGGACGAATGCGTAAATATTTTATGCGATTGGATAGAATCATCTGAGAAGTAAAGTACTCGCACTTTTTTGAGAAAGAAAGTTGAATTTCAGAATTTTACATGTAGATTAAGTGAAAAGCCAGAAGTTTTTTTATGAAAAAAAGGAGATAATCCGTGAAAAATAGATTCGTTTTAGTTCTTATTGTCTTTATCGTACAGCTCTTTTACTCTCAGTTTACTGTTCCATTGTATGCTGAGGATTCACAATCCAGATCTACCGTTCAAGAAAAAACTGGATTTGAAACTTATACTGCAGAGAAACTGAAGAAAATCACGGCATTGACTGTCAATTTATTTGCCATGGCACATCTTGATGGAGGAACGTTTACAGATGAGAAATATGCCAAATCATTAAAAAAATACATAGAAACGCTTGATCCGTTCAAATATTATTTCACAAAAGGAGAGGTTGAAAAATTCTTGTCTGTTCAGGAAGGCGATGCGGAAAGGGTCACTCGTGGAGACATTTATCTGCCATTTGAGATTTTCAATTTATACAAGGAACGACATAATCAGTTTGCGGCATTTGCTCATCGTTTATTTTCCGAAAATACTGAAAAATTGTTGAATACGGATGAAGATTTCATGTTCAACAGGAAGGATGTTCCATACGAGCAAGATATGTCTGCCATTTATGCATTGTGGCGAAAACGTCTCATAAACGAATTGGTAAGTGTTGTTTTGAATGATCGGATAACAGCGAATCGTTTGGAAGAATTAAAGAAAAAGAAAATGCGTGGAGAAAAAATCAAGGATTCCGATATCCCGAAGCCTGAAACATTGTCAGCTGAAAAACGTGTTTTGAAAAAAATAGATGCCATAAAAAGAATTCAGAATGATTTTGAGCCTATTGATGTACTGGAGATATATTTGAATGCGATTGCCAGTGTCTATGATCCTCATTCTGCCTATTTAGCACCGGATACTGATGAGGATAACGATATGAGAATGTCCATGAAACTAATCGGCATTGGGGCAACGTTGTCATTCGATGATGGTTACACAAAAATAGTTGATTTGGTTCCTGGTGGTCCAGCTGCAAAAGACGGTCGGCTTCAGGTAGGCGATTTAATCGTTGCAGTAGCTCAAGAAGGTCAGGAACCTGTTGACGTAGTGAATATGAAATTGAGAAAAGTTGTGCGTTTAATACGTGGCCCGGAAGGCACAAAAGTAACATTGTATGTTGTCCGGAATCAAAATAGTTCCCACGGACCGGAAATCAAAATAACGATTACCCGGGCAGTGGTAATGCTGAAAGACGGAGAGGCGAAGGGTGAAATTTTAGAAGTTACAGATTCGTCAGGGAAACAGCGAAAAATAGGAGTTATTGATTTGCCGTCTTTTTATGAGGATTTTGAAGCCAAAAAACATGGCGAGAAAGAACATAAATGTGCTTCGGAAGACGTCAAAAAGATACTGCTCGAATTCAACAGAAAAAAAGTGGATGGCATCATTATGGATTTACGTGCCAATGGTGGCGGTTCCCTGTTTGACTGTCTGAAATTAACTGGATTATTTATAGAATCCGGTCCTGTAGTTCAGATAAAAGGGAAAGACGGAAATCCGGATGTGATGAATGATGACGACAATGATACTTATATATATGACGGACCACTGCTTGTGATGGTAAATCGTTTAAGTGCATCTGCTTCCGAGATTTTTGCAGCTGCAATTCAAGATTACGGGAGAGGAATCATTGTTGGTGACCAGAAAACATTTGGAAAGGGAACTGTACAAACCGCTATGTCTCTTGATCCTTTCTACAAACGTTTCTTTGCAAAAAATATAGCTGCCGGTACGTTACATGTTTCTACTGCGAAATTTTATCGGATCAATGGTCAGTCCACACAATTAAAAGGAGTTATTCCGGATATTATTTATCCATCATTCCTTGATTTATCTGACTATGGAGAGGATAAAGAGGATTATGCGATGAAATGGGATACGATTGAACCTGCGGAATATACTGTGACATATAAAGGATGGAATTTACAGACAGCATTATCCCAGATAAGAAAAGCTTCAGAGAAACGGATTGCGGCGAGTAAAAAGTTCAGTTGGCTGAGAAAAGGCATGAAAAAATATGAGTTGCAAAAAGAGAAAAAAAGCCTTTCCCTGAATTTGGAAAAGCGGTGGGGTGAGTATCATGAAGAACAAAAACTTGAAGAGGAATATCAGAATCTTATTAAGAATCAAACGACAAGACAAAAAATAACAAATGAAACGAATCAACAGAAAAAAGATAATGACGATGATTTTTTCCTGGATGAAAGTTTGAATGTTCTTCTCGATTTGATTATGATTCTTGAAAAAGAATGAAGTTTTAATTATGGACACAAATACAACAGTGCCTTGTGTGGTAAATAACCAGAATCCTGCGCGTCCGGACGATAATGCTGTTCTTCGGACAATTAAGATGGAAATTGCCTTTGACGGGACGAATTATCATGGTTGGCAGAAGCAACCTAACGGAATAACCGTACAGGAGGTTCTTGAAGACCGCCTTTCCCAACTGTTCGGCGGTATCCCCGTCCGGGTACAGGGAAGTAGCAGGACGGATGCCGGTGTTCACGCATTGGGTCTTGTTGCATCCTGTCGTTTACCGGAGCATCCGTTGATACCGGATTGGAAAATCCATAAAGCATTAAACAGGCTTTTGCCGTCTGATATACGCATTCGTTCTGTTTCCGAAATGCCGATGGATTTTAATGCCCGTTTTTCCGCACATGCTAAGTCGTATGTGTATGTAGTAAATACCGGAGACATCAATCCGTTTACCTGCCGTTACAGTTGGTATCTTGATGACATGACACAAATTGAATCGCTGAAAGAAGCAATTTGCCTATTGGAAGGGGAACATGATTTTTCAACGTTCACGGTTGACAGAGGAAGTATTGAAGATCCTGTTCGGTTGATTTTAAAAACCGATGTGACGACTTTCGGTCCGTTGGTATGTATGCGTTTTATCGGAACCGGTTTTTTGTATAAGATGGTTCGCAGCATGGTAGGAGCACTGGTATTTGTCGGTAGGGGAAAATTGCCACCATCCGCAATTGGTGAAATGCTTGCTGCGAAAAACAGATTAGCTTGCAAGGATACTGCACCAGCTAAAGGTTTGTTCTTGAAAAAAGTATATTATGGGGAAGATGAATGGAGGAATGATACAGTGGATCGTCCCCCATTCTGGATGTACTGATGATTCTTACAGATAAGAAGTGCTGTTTTTTGTTCGGGGGGGCGGAGGTCAAGAGGGGAATTGGTCAGTGTTTTTGTTCCTAATTTTTATTGACTTCATGCAATCGTTGTGCACAGAAAAACACTGCTTGCGGGGGGGGGAGGGAAGAGAATGGGGATACTCATAAGGCTTGTCGTTTGACCATCTACGGCTTTTACGAAAAAGAAAAAGCACCAACGGCAACCCGTTGATGCTTTAGAAAGACAGAATGGTGGACGCTGGGAGACTCGAACTCTCGACCTTATCCGTGTGAAGGATACGTTCTAGCCAGCTGAACTAAGCGTCCAATCAAAAAGTTACCTCTAATTTAGTTCATATTTTGAAAAAATCAAGTTTAAAAAGAGAGAAAAGTTATCTTTTGTTCAAAAAAAGATGTTTTGTTTCTAATCACTCATGTTTGTCATTGATGGGGAGTTATTTTTTATTCATTTTATTTCATCTTTTTGCCTTGGAAAAAATCAAAAAAGCATTACATTAACTATCAAAGCTGTTAGTTTGATGGACATATTTGAAGAAAGGAATTTTTGAATGTCGGCAGTATTGCACTACTATTATCCATGGACACATTATCCCAACGAAGTCATGCCAATGCTTTTACGAGAATTTTTGGATCATGGAATATCGAATTTCGTTTTCACAGACCAAATAGCATGGAATTGTATTCAAGATGCCGAATACGCAGCTTTTTTTCGCAAAGAGGTGAAAGAATTTGGCGTTCACTTCGGAGCCATGCATGGCTTGTGCGGAGCTATAGGGGATTTGGATATAACCGATTCGGAGAAAAGAGATCATATATTGAAGCATCATATTCAGGCAATGACTCTTGAAGCCGAGTTTGGAGGATTGACTTATACTGTCCATCCCGGTGCTGCGGAGTATTGCAGGAATCGCATTCCTGTTTCCAGACTGATTGAACTTTCTATTGAAATGTTGGAAAAGATGGTACCTGTGGCTGAAAAATTAGGAATTGTTATAGCTGTAGAAAACAGTTTTGAGCCACCCAATACGCCTGAAGTGGTTTTGAATGTTATTCGGCCATTTCTTGGAAATCCTGCAATCGGAGTGTGCTATGATACCGGTCATGCCAATATGATGGCACCAGCTGATTGGAAGAAAGCCGAAAATTATCCTGATTATCAGAAACAAAACTGGGCAGAGACGGGGTTGATAAAGGTTCCAGATGCTATTGAACAATTGCAACCGTACATTGTGACGACTCATATTCATGACAATGATGGTTACAGGGATTTGCATGGAATGCCTTTTGACGGTACTATAGAGTGGGATGAACTCATGCCCAAAATCCGGAATTGCCCGCTTATGCTGGAATATCAAACGGAAGTCTGCATGGAATCGGGGATCAACTGGGCAGGGCACCTTTTAGCACCACATGGCGGGTACTCAGTCAAACGTCTTGTTGATACGTTTCATAAACTTGGTTTCTGACCCATCCATATATTTCTCAGAAGAATTTCGTGCGGATACAAACAAAATAAAGCGGGATTCGGTCTTCCTGAGAGAAAGATAGCTGGAAAAATAAAAATGGTGCGCGGCGTGGGATTTGAACCCACACGCCTTGCGGCACAAGAACCTAAATCTTGGGCGTCTGCCAATTCCGCCAGCCGCGCAATCTTTTTTATATAATTTGGTGATATAACAACGGTAGAAATCGTCTCTGCACAATCTTGATGCCGATAAAAAAGAGACAAGAATCTTACGGGCAGTCAATCCGAAAGCAAAAAACAGAAAAAGATTGTTTTCGCCCGAAGATATTTATTCCGCTGCGTCAAAAAATTTCATACCAGTTGACAGCAAACTCATCTTCTGCGTCTGCGAGGACGCAAGTCATCCTCATCATCCCCCATATAACTTAAAGATGAATCCAAATCATCATCCAAGTCTGTGAACTCATCCTCCTCATCGCCATACTCATTGTCCTCATTGAATTCATCGTTTTCGTTGAATTCATCATCGTCATCCGCATACTCGTCTTCATCATCGTAATCAACATTTCTGGCGGTAATCATAGCTCCGCATTCAGGGCAACAACCATCTTCGGCTTCCATTCGTTTTATGTTGATTTCGGAACCACAATAGGGGCAATACAGAGACATAATCAAAACTCCTTTGTTAAAAAACTTTCTTAAGCGCAGACATTACCAATCCGGAATATAGTTCAGTCAAACTCAATCCAGAAGCCATTGCCGCCTTCGGGAGAAGACTTGATGCCGTGCAACCCGGCATACTGTTTCCTTCCAAGACAAAAACCTTGTCATCGGAACGGCGAATCATAACGTCGACCCGCAGGAGTGTTTCTGCCCCGACAGCCTTTGCAAGCTCCAAGGACAGTTTTTTTGCTTCATCCTGAGCTGCCTGAGAAATACCGGACGGGGGACAAATGTACTCTGTTTCGCCTTGAGCGTGAGTGTATTTTGCATCGTAATCATACAATCTGCTGGGATAACGGATTTCTACAATCGGCAGAACTTTTCCGAGAAGGATGCTAACCGTTGCTTCTACGCCATCAATAAATTCTTCTACCAGAACGTTATTATCATATTTCAGAGCAAATTCCAATGCCTTTCTCCACTGGGATTCATCTTCGACCAGAGATAAGCCGAAAGTTGAACCTTCGGAATTCGGTTTGACAATGAGAGGGAAAGAGAGTCCTTCCGATGCGGACGGATCTGTAATTACAGCATACTTTGCATTACGTATCCCTTTAGAGTCCATAACTTTCTTTGTCGCTGTTTTATCCATAACGATTTTCATTGCCTCGGACGGCGAACCAACGGAACGGATTTTCGCATCTTCCAAAAGTTTCTGAAGTCTTCCGTCTTCACCGAATCCACCATGGAGAACGGGATAAACAACGTCAGCCCAGTGCATATCAGGCGTAATTTCCAATTTAGTGATATCGAATTCCCGGACTTCGAAGCCTGCATCACGAAGAGTACTTGCCACATTTGCGGCTGACATCAGTGAAATTTCACGCTCGCTGCTTACGCCGCCTTTCAAAACTAAAACCTTAATCATTTTTCTGTCCTTGCCCCATTCTGATATATTCTGGCTATCTAAAAACTTAACTTCCGGATGAAGTAAAATACCTGTTGCATCGTAAACTTTCTGCGCCATTTTATTCAATGTTTCTACGTATGCACTGGCAGAAACATCCTCTCCTTTCAGGTCGGTGCGGTTGAGAATCCAGTTCGCATGATCCGGTGAGACCTGAAACCTGCCATTAATTAATCCCTTTGCACCACATTTTTCCAATATTTTCCCTGCAGACAGTAATGGTGACGGATTTTTGAAGACGCTACCACTGCTACGACCGGCTGGACAACGCATTCTCCGCAACATCTCACGTTTATGCAACTCATTTTCCATTTGCGGAACGATTGGTTGAAGACGAAACGCAACACGCAGTATCATGACATTAGCAGGAAGGGAAGTATGTCTGTATTCCCAAACGATACCTTTGTGCTGAAGCCGGGTCATTTTCCCGGTTTCCAAGTTAATCATTTCTACGAAATCAATAAAATCCCCGACTGACTGACCGCATGCTCCAGCATTCATAATCGTCGCACCGCCAATGGTTCCCGGTATTCCATAAAGACCGGACGCACCACCGAATCCGCAACCGCAAGTGAAATCTAAAACATTTTTCAAGGAATTCGCAGCACCGGAACGAAAAAGCCCCTTTCCGATATGTTCAATTCGGGAGAAATCAGCGCCTGGCAACAGTTTTAAGAAAACTGTTTTGGGTATTATGCGGTCAGCACCAATCAAGTTAGTACCGCCTCCGATAGGACGAAGTGTGTAATCTGGCAAATGTTTCCTGAATTGTTTGACAAGATAGGCGATTTGAGACAATGTCGCTATCTTTAGTACAGGAAACGTACCAATACCAGCCCCCAATGATGTATAATCATTCCATGAAGCTGCAGGGTTGAATTGCACGCCTTCAAGAGAGGCGATTACCTCGTTGAATGTTTTTTTACGACCTGTGATAAACTTGAGAAGGTTCAAAGACCCGTTCTCCTGTGATAATCAAGTTTCCATTTTCCAGTTTACGGAAGAAACAGGAACGGTACCCTTCATGACAGGCGGCACCACCGATTTGTTCCACTTTGAAGATAACGGTATCAGCATCACAGTCAACCAAAATTTCTTTGATGACCTGACGGTTCCCGGATTCTTCACCCTTCTTCCAGAGTTTTTTACGACTTCTGGACCAATAGGTGGCGAATCCGCTTTTTAACGTTTCATCCCAAGATTCCTGATTAATGTAGGCGAGCATAAGCACTTCACCTGTTTTATAATCCTGAGCGATAGCGGGAATCAATCCGCCACATTTTTCAAAATCAAGCTGAATCATAATCAAAATCCCATACAAACTTATTTCTTTTCCGGAACTTTTGCCCCGGGTGCTTTTTCCTGAGAAGTTTTTTCTTTCGAAATCGGTTCGGCAACGGGCGCTTCCGTTTTTTCCATTTGATAGCCAACAATAAAACAGAATTTCTTGCAGTTTATATTGTTAGCTTTTGCTGTAAAACGGACCGGATCACCCGGCATGGTCGTTCTATCCTGGCAGTCGCCCGGTGTTGCTACGATTTTGCCGTTGTTGTCGAACCAAACGAAACGATAACTTAACTTATACGGACGTCCCGGAAATACAAGCCATTCAAAGAAAGGCAATTCTTCCGTTTGCCCCATGACACGCACTAAAAGAACGCCTTCACGGTCTGTTTCCATAATATAATTTTTCTCTCTGAGAGAAAAACGGTCTTCAAGTTTTTTCTGTACATAAACTACACCCGGCTGCAAGTCGGCAAACGCTTCCAATTTAGTGTCATTTGCTGTAAGAATGGACTCCACATGTTCGTTGTCCAAATAAACGATACCACTGTCATCTTCCTGAGCGGATTTGCATCCAACCGAAGCAACTGCGGCAATAAGACCAACACAAATAAGTTGCGAGATTTTACACTTCATGAAAAAACTCCTGTTCAAAGCTTAAATATTGTTTTCTATGTTCCATTAGTAGAGGTAATTTACACCGAAGAAAGAAAGTGTCAAGTTCTTTTTGGGAAAAATAAAACATCTTTCGGTGTTTTTCCGACATAAATTTGACGCGGACGGACAATCTTTGTGGTTGTTCCGGTCATCTCGCGCCAATGAGCAATCCATCCTGGCAAACGTGCGAGTGCAAACATTACGGTAAACATGCTTTCAGGGATTCCCAACGCGCGATAAACGATACCTGAGTAGAAGTCTACATTCGGATAAAGGTGTCTTTCTTTGAAATAATCGTCGTTAAGCGCTTTTTGTTCGACTTTCAATGCAATTTCGAGCAAGGGATCGGTGATGTGCATTTCATCCAGAAATTCATCACATTTTTTCTTGATGAGGATTGCCCGTGGGTCAAACGTTTTGTAAACACGATGACCGAACCCCATCAGTCGGACGGGACAGGTTTTGTCTTTAACTTGTTCAAAAAATTTGTCAATATCACCCAAATCCTGAATATGACGGAGCATTTGGACAACTGCTTGATTGGCACCACCGTGCAAAGGACCGGACAAAGCGGAAATTCCTGCCGAAATAGTAGCGTAAAGATTGACCTGTGCACTGCCGACGGTACGAACCGTAGTTGTGGAGCAATTTTGTTCATGGTCTGCATGAATAATAAGCAGAGCGTTAAGAATCCGGACAGCCTCCTCGTTGATTTCGTAGGGCGCAACGGGGGAATCGAACATCATATTCAGAAAGTTTGCGCAATAGGAAAGGTCTGGACGCGGATAGACAACGGGTTCGCCAATACTTTTTTTGTATGCAAAAGCAGCCATTGTACGGACCACAGAAATAAGTCGTGCGCTGGATATTTCGATATCTTCTAACAATGACAACTGGTCTACATTCGGATAAAATACTGCCAATGCATTGATCATTGTGGAGAGAATGTGCATTGGATGGGCACCGCGTGGAGAGTGGTCAAAGAAGTGACGCATGTCTTCATGCATGAGTGAATTGACATTCAGCAAGTGCGAAAAATTCTTTTTTTCAGAAATAGTCGGCAAGGAACCATGAACGAGAAGATACGCAACATCCGTGAAGGAGTAATGTTCCATCAGCGATTCAATCGGAATACCACGATAACGGAGTATGCCCTTTTCACCATCGATGAAAGTAATACTGCTACGGCATACTGCAGTATTCATCAAACTCGGGTCCAAAGTAACATAACCTGTTTTTTTTCGAAGGTCAGTAATGTCGATTGCCTTTTCACCCTCTGTACCGACAACGATAGGGAGATCGATTTCCTGCCCGTCTACACGAAGTGCTGCTGAATTTTCAATATTGCTCATGATTTTCACCTAAAAAATTCCGAAATTACTGGAGAAAGCCCAAGATTATAATATATCACCTGCAGACTTTATTTCAAGTATATGACCGTAATATTTTTCTGAAATATCGCGTTTGTCCGTCAGTAAACGGCAGTCTCAAAAATATCCGTGTCAAATAAATTTTGAATGTTCATGAAGAGATTTCAACTTTTATTTTCCGAAGAACTACATTGTGAAGTAACTTGAGGAAGAGAAAATTGAAAGATTAAAACGAGAAACAAAATTTATAACGGGACTTTTGAGACTGCTGTCTTTGTAAAATGCTCCAAAGCCATGGCAAAACATGACAGTTCAAACTTTGAACCATTCAGTCGTCTTTTTCCACACCTTCTATGAGAAGTGATTGCCAGGCCGTTAAAGGCGGAACTTTCAGAATAACTTCTTTTTCGTTCCGAGAAATGACAGTTGCGAATATTGGTTCCATCCCGGGACGTTGGACAAGATATTTTTCGTGTGCCGGATTCCGCAAGGCAATGGTCAGGTCTGGCGTTCTTCCTGCGCTGGTGTTAAGCAGAAAGACACCGATAGTTTTACCGTTAAGTGCTTTTCGAGCAACGACTGTAACGCAGTAACCGACGGTGAGCAGACGTACAGCCGTACCTTTTCCTATGGCTGTATCAAGAGCATCCAGAATGGCATTTCTGCGGTAGCCTGTCCAAAGATGCCAGAGATCAAGATTTTGTATAAGAACAACTTTTCCGCCAAATTCGGTAGGAATCATACAAATGCCCGAGGCATTAGAATCAACAGCTGTGGAACTGAATGAAACAACATCCGGTGAAAGTCTTGTAATGCAGGTGTTCATATCTTGAGCTGTGTAATGTCCAAAAATCTCAAGATTGCGGTTCGATGGAGTGCAGGTCCGATTACTTGCAACTGGGGTTAGTTTGACCTTCCGGATAAAGGACAGATTGGGGAAATCCTCCGCAAGTTTGGTAAAGGAATTGATGTCCATAAGGACAGGGCGAGAGAAGACCTTTTCCAAGTCATCCTTTCCGAGTTGTCCGATGGTTCGGGTGTTCAGAACCAGAAATTCAGCTTCATCTGTGGAACGGGTTACGGGTATGGAGTTTTCCAACAGACGTTCTTCTGTAGGATCTTCCATGGATTTCCAATTTGTATCAGCCAATTTTCTACTTCCATGGTACAGAGCGCCACCTGTAATGCTGGAATCACGGAATGCATCGCGAATGCTCATCAGGTATGGTTTGTACAAATTCAAAATATCGAAGTAGAAAGCATAATTTTCATCGGATTCAGCATTGCGGTCTGAACCCCAGTACAGTGCCAAAGAGTCACATCCATAAGCCAGAGCAAGCGCACATTCGGTCATTTCTGATTCGGGTGATTTTTCGGCGGATACGTGGGGGTAATTCTCCGCCTCGTAACACATTTGGGCAACAAAGCCGTATTTTTTACAACGGGAACATTCCAACCCGACTGTCAATGCTTTTTTTATCATATCGCGCGGAACGCGGTCATTATAATAACCTGCACCGGGACGGATTCCAATCGGTATGCATTTGGGACCGGAGAGACCTTCCAGCAATGGTTTGAAATCGGGACCATCATAAGTCCAAAAGGAGTGAACTGTTTGCATTCCGAGACGGCAGTTTGGAAGAACTTTATCCGCTGCTTTCCGGAAAACAGCGGAAAATTCACCAAGAGAGTGTGCATTGCAGAGGGTCCATTCCTCACGGATGTTAAAGTCAGCATTTTTACCGAAAAGCGTTTCTGCAAGTTTTTCACGAGTAAATTCATGATTAAACATTTTATTGAATTTTGCGATACATTTGTCGCAGAAACAAACCTCAGCGGGGGTGAATTTTGTCAAACGAAGATCGTCATCCGGCCAATAGGAGTCCGGCTGCAGAACATTCATGATCAGTTCTGCTTCTTTTTGATTATAATCCCGGGCTTCTTGAGAATTTGGACAGAACATGCCGTAGAATATTTGACCATTGGAACCTACGGTCCAAGCTTCATCGGAGAAGAGATGTGGACGCGGAATATAGTCCGGGTCGTGATTTAATGTGATTCCCTGCTGATAAGAAAAGAGAATATTCCTTTTCGCACATTCGTTTTTGAAGGGAAGGTTGGCTTCAATGCGTTTTTTTACATCATCTAAACCATTTAAACTGTTTCCACAGAACCAGATTTCCTGGACGAGTCCGGGATACTTGTCCTGAGCTTGAAAAAGACAGTTGAGAAAACGTTGACTATCTTTTCCGGGCCCCCAGCAACGCACAATGAGAAAGGGCCATTGGAGATTATTCTTAACTGATTGATTCATTGTAATGAAACCTTTACTTCAAGATTAGTTTTTCAAACTGTGGATGGGGGCGGGTATATGTCCGCCTCTGGCAAGAAATACTTCAGGGGACTGGTTCCGCACAGGCATGACAGGTGCTTCGCCGAGCAAACCACCGAAAGATACTAATTCACCGACCTTGTAACCGTATGCAGGTATAAGCCGCACTGCAGTTGTTTTTGTATTAGCAACGCCAATGGATACTTCATCGGCAATGATACCGGAAATGACGGCTGCAGATGTGTCTCCCGGAATGGCAATCATGTCAAGTCCGACAGAGCAGACGGCTGTCATTGCTTCGAGTTTTTCGATGCAGAGTGCACCGCTTTGTGCAGCGGCAATCATCCCGGCATCCTCGGAAACGGGAATGAAAGCACCGGAGAGACCACCAACCTGTGACGATGCCATAACTCCACCTTTTTTTACAGCATCGTTGAGCATGGCAAGGGCTGCAGTCGTTCCGGGTCCTCCGCATTGTTCAATTCCCATGGACTCAAGAATGTGTGCAACAGAGTCGCCGACAGCGGGTGTTGGCGCCAGCGACAAATCAACGATACCGAATGGGGTGTCCAGTCGTTGGGATGCTTCCTGTGCGATGAGTTGCCCAACACGAGTAATCTTAAAAGCTGTTTTTTTGATGTTTTCTGCTAAATCTGAAAGACTGCATCTTCCCGCTCTGCGGATTGCTGAGGCAACAACGCCGGGGCCCGAAACACCGACATTGATAACGGTTTCCGGCTCGCCAATGCCATGGAAAGCACCCGCCATAAAAGGATTGTCCTCCGGCGCATTTGCAAATACGACTAATTTTGCACAGCCGATAGAACCTTCGTCTCTGGTGTGATATGCCGTTTCCTTGATGATTTCGCCCATTAAT
Source organism: uncultured Lentisphaeria bacterium (assembly GCA_937900075.1). Classification (GTDB taxonomy): domain Bacteria; phylum Verrucomicrobiota; class Lentisphaeria; order Victivallales; family UBA1829; genus SIG77. The sequence goes on along the minus strand of CALCCZ010000016.1, from coordinate 3,095 downwards.
TTCACGGCATCCATATTGATACCAGCCTTGGTTGAGGCAACATTAACACTGGAACAAACCTTTTTCGTGGTTGATAGCGCTTCCGGAATGGAGTTAATCAGACTTTGGGCACCATTGGTACATCCCTTTTGAACCAATGCACTGAATCCACCGATAAAATTGATTCCCAGTTCACTCGCTGCACGATCAAGTGTTTTCGCAAGAAGCAACATTCCGTCTTCATTGAGAGCCCCGGAAATCATGCTGATAGGCGTTACACTGACACGCTTGTTTACAATGGGAATGCCGTACGTTTTTTCCAGTTCGCATCCTACACGGACAAGGTCATGTGCAGACCGCATAATTTTATCATAAATTTTATCAGCCAGTCTCCCTGGTGCTTCTGATCTGCAATCCCAAAGTGAGATGCCCATGGTAATGGTACGGATATCAAGACATTCCTCGCGAATCATATTGAGTGTTTCGAGGATATTTTCGTGAGTCAACATTCCAGTGCCTCCAAATCAAATTTTATGCATGGCATTGAAAATATCCTCATGCATAGCATGAATTTCCAGACAGTTGTTTTTTCCCAAGGAACTCATCCGGTCAACAAATTCTGTAAAGGGGACTGTGATGGCATCAATGTCGGTAATCATAATCATGGAAAAGTAACCTTTCAGAACAGTTTGTGAAATATCCAGAATATTGACACCGCATGAAGCACATTCAGCACTGACTTTTGCGATAATACCGACAGAGTCACGTCCGGTAACGGATAATACAGCTTTCATTACAAATACACTCCTGTATGTAGTGGATTAGGACCGAAGCAAAAAACAGTATAGATGTTTTTTGCGGTTGCATCCTGTTTTACTGGATGGCAGACTACTAAAAAATTGAACACCGGAAGAACCGGCTTGAACAGTGTTTAAAGTACACTTCAAAGAGGATATTTTCAAGTCAAAACCCGAATCTATGTGTTTTTTTATCGTTAGATCACAAATTTACGGCTTGTCATGATGGTGTATATTTTGTTTCAATTTTCTCTTTTAAGACTGTTTTTCTGAATTTCTTTCTGTTTTTTTGTCGTTTTTGTTTGAAATGGTTTGATTTTTGAGTGTATGCAGAGTAACTTACGATACTAATGTCTTACAATCATCAACATTATCCAAAAATCAATGAAAGGATTTATCCAAATGACGCCTAAAAAAGAAAATCTCAAGAAGACTGCACCAAAAACGACCTGCAAATCCTGCAAAAAATCCGCACCCAGAGCCATCAGTAAACTTGCTCCTGCATGGTGGGATTACACGACCCTTGACAGATGTATTCTGGACGAGGCGGCAAAAATTACGATTGACACGCTGAAAGATTATGAGCGCCCGGGCTTCAAAATCAACATTTACGACACCATTCAGGAATTTTATGCTGCTGAAGCATTGGAATATGTTTCTGCATGGCAGCAGGCCACAAAAGAAAAACCCTGTGGCGTTTGCGGTCCGATTGGTCCTACGGAACAACTTCCGATTGTTGCTCAAATGGTCAATGCGTTGAATATCGATCTGAAATATTGCCATTTCTGGGGAATGGATGAATGGGTAATTGATGGAAAAGCTGTCGGTTTGGATTTCCCTATGGGATTTGCAAAGTGCGATTTGGATTTTTGCTTCAACCGTATTCGCAAAGAACTTCGTATGCCCAAAAAGAATCTGCATTTTCCCAGTGAGAATCCCGAAGAATACAACAAGTCTTGGGAAAATATCCGTTGCGTTCTGATGCAGGGCGGACAAGGTGAAACAAAGCACTGGGCATTCAACGATCCAGTCAAACGCGAGGGAAAATATGCCGACAATCCGCCGACTCCGGAAGAATTCTGCTCGCTTTCCACTCGTGTTGTCAATCTTCACCCGATTACTTTAATGCAAAATGCCCGTACTTCCGGTGGCGGTATGGTACAGAACGTTCCGTCTCAGGCTGTGACCGTAGGCCCCAAACAGACCTGGAAGGCAGAAAAAGTTTCCATTTGGCATCCCGGACACCATGATAACGCTTTCGGAATGCGGTTGACAACCTATATGATTTCCAAGAAAATTGCAGACAGTGCGGTTCCAATGAGTTTGCTTTCCGGACATCCGGACGTGACCTTTAGTTTCTTCCGAGATGGTTTTGGCGTTTGTGACGTTGATATGCATTGATGACAGCAAGGAGAACACAAAATGTCTGACAAAGTGGCAATGGCAATAGCATGTCATCCTGATGATATTGAATTTCGTATGGCAGGAACGCTGTTGCTTCTCCAAAAACAAGGTTGGGAAATTCACTACATGAATGTGGCGAATGGCAGTCTTGGTTCGGAAAAGTACGATACCGAAACATTGATACAAATGCGTCGTGAAGAGGCTATGAACTCTGCTAAATCGGTTGGTTTCTATTATCACGAGAGCATTTGCAATGATTTGGAGGTCTTTTATAATGCGGAATTGTTCGGAAAACTTCTTCCGGTTATACGCGATGTCAAACCCAAAATCATTTTAACTCACGGACCCTACGATTACATGGAGGATCATGTGAATGCCGGGCGTTTGGCTGTTACCGCTGCTTTCTGCAGAGGAATGGGGAATGCCAAGACTTGTCGTCCTTCTCAAAAGTTCGATGATTTTCTTACAGTTTACCATTCTATGCCTCATGCCATGATAGATCCTTTGCGTCGCCCTGTTATTCCCGGTATTTTTACGGACACCACTTCCGTCATTGAGACTAAGAAGCAGATGCTCGCATATCACAAGAGCCAGCAATCATGGCTTGATGTCAGTCAAGCCACGAACTCCTACATTCAGACGTTGGTTGACGGAGATCGGAACATTGGAAAACTTTCCGGAAAATATGAATACAGTGAAGGCTGGATTCGTCATAATCCGACAGGTTTCTGTGAAGAATCCGACAATCCGCTGATTGATGCGCTTACTCCGGTAAATCAGGCATTCATCAATGAAGAATTTGAAGAATCCATACGCTTGAACATTTGAATTCGGTGATTGCGTGCATCTTTAAAGTGCAGTAACCTTATTTATTGCGGAACCGTTTGTACCTCTTTGTATGAACGGTTCTTTTCT
>CALCCZ010000015.1 GCA_937900075.1 uncultured Lentisphaeria bacterium | reverse complement strand
CATATTTGTGATTGTACGGAACGGAATCGGGTTATTCACCGAAGACTGCGCGTTTAAACCATTCAGGAACGGATTCTGAATAAATCTGAATTCCTTTGCCGAGTTCATATTCAGCAAAGAATACCGAGTGATTTGTTGAATTATCAAAAAAATACGCCCGGTGAAGATAAGGTAGCGCATATTTGATCTGTTCCAGGCAACGGTGATAACGTGCAATTGTTTTATCTTCCGGGACATAGTGTCCACCATTTTTTACACGCTGCTTGATACGCTTCAAGTTAACATCAGGGGTTTCTGTTGCAACGAAATACATATAAGTGCGGAATCCTTCTGCTTGAGCTCTTTTTAAAATCTCAATCTTTGCAGGATGCGAAAAAACAGTTTCAAAAGAGAAACTCAAATGGCGTTTCAGATATTGCTCCTTGAAAAAGTCTGCCACCATTGCAACTGTGTAGGAGTTGATTGCTTCCGGTACAAAGATCAGATAATCATCATCATTAATGGATATCCGATGATCTTGGAATGGCTGCTTGCAATATTCCGGATAGGTGGAAGTTGCTATAAAATCCAATAATTCCTGATTGTCAATGCTGAAAGGACAAGCCGTTTTACCGCTGCTTGCAATTTCAGCAAAAAGCATATCGGCATTCAGAAACTTGTAGAGGTTCACTGCGTAGTCGTTAACAAGTTGCTTTGCAAGTGTTGATTTTCCGGAACCATTAGGTCCGGCAAGCATTCGTAAACGCGGTGTCATGATGGAGTCTCAATCACAGTTTCACTGAGGTCAGGATTGATCTGGATCATAACGCCATCGCGCAGGATAGTTACAGGGACCCCGTTTGCAAGGGATTCCGCAATAGCATTGGCACTGGCGCGTGCAGCAGATTCACGCAAACGCTTTATTTCCGGTGTTTCCTTTGCATATTTTGCAGGGATCACCGGAACAACGTCGCCATTGGGCAATGTAACGTATGTGATTTCTTCGACATTCATGAACACCTCTGCTTTCCGTTCTGAAAAGTAATATAGCATAAGAAAATAAAAAAGCAAATAGATAAATATCTCATGAATAAATTAGCAACGGTCAGGAGATAGGGATTAGGGGTGGTATATAGGACCTATTTTTCCACCCCGCCTTGCACAATCGCGAAAATCATCCGGCATTTTCCATGCCTCACTATCCACTATCCACTAACCACTATCCACTAATTCTTGGGCGTCCCGGCGTCGGCGCAGTCTATACACAATCCATTAAATTCGAGTTGAAAAGAATGAACCCGGGGACCGATTTCCGACAAGAACATTTTTTTCGCCGTTTCGTACAATTCCGCTGAGATCGGGATATCTTCGATTTTTCCGCATTTCTCACATCTCAAATGGAAATGCGGTTTCTGCATAGCATCGTAGCGAGTCTGCATTCCGGGACACGACAATTTGAAAACAAGACCGCTTTCCGCCAGTATGGAAAGATTCCGGTACACGGTCCTCAAACTGATGCGCGGCAAACGCAAACGCACAGCATCATACAACTCATCAGCGGTAGGATGCGTATTCATTTCGCGCAAGACTTCCAAAATCATTCTTTTCTGAATAGTATGGTTTTGACGCATTGTTTTTTACCTTGTTTTACGGAAGTCGTGGAAGGAAAACGAAACGCAAAGCAGTACCGACCAGAATCAGAAGTGCAGCGGCTGCCGCGAGATACGGATACCATTCTTTGGAATGAACAACTACTTTTTTGGACAATTCCGTTTTTTCAAGCTCGTCAATTTGTTTCATGGCGGCAGACAAACCTTTCGCATCGGATACCCGATAATAGGCTGCGTTTGTCGTTTCCGCAATTTTCTGAAGCAGCGGTTCATCAAAATCACTGTCAATACGCACAAAACCGAGTTTCCCGAAAAAACTGCGTTCGGGATAATAGGTATTGTGAGAACCGATTCCGACGGTATAAATCCGGACATTCTGTTTTGCCGCTAATCCGGCAACCTCCAACGGGGAAAGATGACTTTCCACATTATCGCGTCCATCGGTAAACAATACAATCACGGCATTCTTTGCCTTCGAGTTCTTCAGAGATTCCAGCGCTTCAAACAACGGCGCTGCTATTCCTGTCTGAGTGCCAAGTAAATCCTCATCTGTCTCAATTGCTTTTAACCGGTCAAGCAAATCCGCATGGTCAAGCGTCATGGGACAAACAAACTCCGGACCTTGTGCAAACCGGATCAGACCAATCCGGTCCGATTTACGCCGCTGAATAAATTTTTCCATTTCCAGTTTGGCTGTACCCAGACGGTTCTTCAGGCGTCCGGACTCAAACTCCTGTTCTACAGAAAAAGAGCCGACGGCATCCGGCACATCGAAAGCAAGCATACTGCCGGAAACATCCAGCGCCAGAATAATATCGATACCGCCGCTGTGTATGGTAATCTCCTCGATTCCCGTACGCGGTCTTGCCAGTGCCAGTATAGTCAGAACCCCGGACAGCAGAAAACAAGTAAAGTGAATACTTTTTCTCCAGTTTATCCGGTCCGATTTTCCCTACCTGTACACGGAGCTGGTCAAAATGGGTCTGCTCGTGTCCATCAACACGAACGCCTCGCTGTACAACGAGGAGCTGCGCGCCCTGGTGCAGGGCAACCCC
>CALCCZ010000014.1 GCA_937900075.1 uncultured Lentisphaeria bacterium | reverse complement strand
AACGGGCATCTGACAAGCCACTGTTATTTTGTCATAGCGGGTGATGTTCTGCCGGAAGATTTCTCTTTTGACCGGGTCCGTATGGAGTTCAAGCAGCAGGCAGTTCTGAAAGAACAGGTAACGCCTTATCTGTACCGGACCCCCGGAGGCGGGATTATAGTTGACATGAGAGGAGAAAACGGTTTAAGCTGTTCGGTAGCGGAGTTCACGACGAGAGACAAATAAAAGCATCTCCCCGGAAAACCGTTTCTTCATTTTACGGTGTTTTTCTCTGAAGCCGTTTCAATCTGTTTTAACAGCACTTTTTCGCGGTCTTCGGATCTTCGCAACTGGTCCTTTGCCATTTCGTTTTTGGACTGGAGTTCATTATTTTCGATACGGAGTCGGCGAATTTCCTTGACGGCGAAAACGAGAGTAACAAGGAACGCGGCGGCAAAAAAGACGGCGAAAGAAAGGGTTGTGATGAATCGCGGGAGGAGTTTATGCCGAATCCATGTTCTGCGGCGCTGATGGAAAGCAAAAGACGTGGCGTATTCCGTATGTTCGGATTTAAGTTTCAGCCATTCTCCTTCGGGTGCCTCATCGCTGATAACCGTAGTGAACTCCTCGGAATAAGCTGCGGGATTCACTGCCAGGAAATAGGTACGGAACCAGGACAAAAAATTATCCTGCGGCAAAAGGCGGCTGACGGTCAGAAGCGCCTTATCCGTGCTGCCGATCATCTGGAGTCCGTTTACATCAGAAAACACGGGTGGAACGGGACTGGGGGATGTGACCTTGTTTTCATCGATGGACAGTTCGACTGAAGTTTGTGCAGAAACGGAGGCGAGTATTTTTTCGGGATCTGCCGTTCTCAAAGCGGAATAGAACGCATACAGGCTCGGCATATTTTTGATTTCGGCATCGGTGATACAAAAACCGATGATACAGGAAACCGTTCCGGATGCGGAAAGGATAATCATACGGTTATCCTGACCGGCAGGCATATCAAGAAAAGCAGATTTTCCCTCAATGAAGGAATCTTTCCATTTTTGCCATTGAGTTTCCATGGCAGGGTCCGGATTTCCGGATTTTCCTTCCTGATTGCTCTCTTTGACCGAATAGAAATAATCTTGAATCAGCATAAAAAGTACCTCTTGTGTTACACGAACCTGCGCACGAATCCGGCGATATCATTTCCGGGTTTGTGTATTTCTCATAAGATACATCCGATTTTCCGATTTCGCAAATACGGGAAAATTATTTTTGATTTTTTTTTATTTCACACTTGCAGTGTCCGGGGAAATGTTCTATTTTATTCACGATACTGTTTACGCTGAACAACAGAAAGGAATACTGAGGATATGCCGGACACTGGATTGCTGTCGAAGATACGGAAGACGGCGGATGAACTGAATAAAGTCATTCGCGGAAAACAAAAAATGATTGACCTTCTGCTGACGGCATTGCTTGCCGACGGGCATGTTCTGCTGTCCGATGTCCCGGGTGTTGGAAAAACGACCTTGGCAAAAGCGCTGGCGCGTACCATTGCCGTGGATTTCAAACGGATACAATTTACGCCGGATTTGTTGCCTGCCGACATTCTGGGCGGAACAGTTTTCAACCAGAAGATCTCCGAATTTCAATTTTTTCCCGGTCCGATTTTCAGCAATATTGTTCTGGCGGATGAAATCAACCGTGCGTCTCCCCGCACGCAATCCGCACTTTTGGAAGCCATGAATGAAAAACAGGTTACGATTGAGGGAAAGAAAAGTATTTTACCGGACCCGTTTTTCGTAATCGCCACAAAAAACCCGGTCGAATACTACGGAACCTATCCGCTGCCGGAAGCACAACTGGACCGCTTCACGCTGCTGCTGGAGCCGGGTTATCCGGATAAGGCCGCCGAACTGTCCATGCTGAATGACCGTGAAAACGGCATTGATCCGTTGGACAATGTGCCGGGTATTCTGACCGGCAGCGAATTGGCACAAGTCAAACAGGAAATCAAATGTGTCCGGATGGAACAAACCGTCAAGGAGTACGCAGTTGCCATCGTTCAGGCTACACGGGAACACCGGGCGTTCAAAATTCCGGCAAGTCCGCGGGCACTGCTTTCGCTTGTTTCCGCTGCCCGGGCGTCCGCCTGGATGGATGGGCGCGATTTTGTCATTCCGGACGATGTACAGTCCCTTGCTGCGTATGTTCTGCCGCACCGTCTTCTTCTGAACAGTACATCTCATTCCGGGGAGCTGTCGGAAAAAGAAATCCTGCTCGACATTCTTTCGCAAGTTCCAGTTCCATTCTGAGGAAACAAAGCGAAATGTCGGTGAAAATTCTTTTCTCTCTGAAGAATTTCCGAAACCGTTTTCTGGCGGGTCCGGTCTGGCGGAAACCGCCCCCTGTACTGATCCTGCCGTTCGGGAAAGTCGTCAGAAGTCACATTGTTGCCTCCTGGTGCTGGTGTAATGCCGCACTTGACCATGTACTGACCGCTCCTGCCAGACTGTTGCTGCTGCTGTACATCCTGATTGGGCTTCATGTTCTGATATTCCGTCCGCCCTATCTTGCAATTGTTCCGGGCATGATTACGGTTGTCTGGCTGGTGGATTTGGCTGCGAAGTTCTTTTTTGCTCCCCGGATAGAAGCAAAACGCATTCTGCCG
>CALCCZ010000013.1 GCA_937900075.1 uncultured Lentisphaeria bacterium | reverse complement strand
AAGACCTTCAGCTGGCAGCCGGAACTTATTATATCGGAGTTACTTCCACGAATGCGAAGAAAGGCGGTAATGCGGATTATTCCTTCCAATTGAACGATGCGGCCGTGTTTTATCCGGAGGTGGGCGATAACTCCGATGACACGTGGAAACTGGTTCAGAATAAGGATGCAGTCGCACTGGATAAAGCCGATATTAACGGCTGGGTCGGGTTCAGCGATACCACCGATTTCGTGAAGCTGGAACTTGACAAGTCCGGTGCAATCTCTCTGGAACTGGATTCTGTTACCGCCACGGCTTACAAACGCTCCGAGTTGAAGATCAGCTGTTTGAACGAGAAAGGTAAAGTCATCGCGCTCAATTATGATGCCGCAGCGGACACCTTCACCAGCAAGCTGACTTTCGATGAAGGTACGGTTTGTTACGTCGGTGTAAGCACTACCAATCAGAAGAAGTACGATACGGAGTATCAGATTACCGCCGGAATCATTGTGACAAAGTAATCGTTCAATGGATTATGGATAGTTCTTTTGAACCACGAAACACGCGAAAAACACGAAAGAATATTTTTTAGAACTACGAATAAACACGAATGGACACGAAATCGATTAGTTGATAGTGGACAGAGTGGATAGTGATTGAGTGAGAAAAAATGCCGGATATCTGTGAAAAAAAGCGGGATATCTGGCATTTTGACTTGAATTTTCAGAAAGACAGTGCATATTTAAGGAATTGCAAAACAGTGTGAGAAAGTGTTGGCAGATGTATTGATTGGTGCCGTAGCTCAGTTGGATAGAGCGGCTCTCTCCTAAAGAGCAGGTCGCGGGTTCGACTCCCGCCGGCATCACCATTTTTTTTGTTGCGCCAAAAACGGTGGGGCAGGAAGTTGAATTTTAGTTAATCCCGATTCCGTTAAGCGTGCAGAAGGCATGTCTGCTTTGATTTCGCATTCAAATTTTCAGAAAGAAGAGGAATGAGGGCTATTTTTATTTGAATTTTGAGAACATTACGATTATATTGTTGGAAATCAGAGGTTCCGTGAGGAGACCACATCGAAAATAAAACAAGTTTTTCAGCAAGGAGAAAATCCATGAAAAAAAATGAAATTCCCCGCAGTGAATATCCGCGTCCGCAATTTGAGCGGGAAGACTGGATCAATTTGAACGGTTTATGGACATTTGAGTTTGATCCGGGGAAGAGCGGATTGGAGCGCGGGCTTGAGAATTCCAAAGGTTTTGCTTCCAAAATTTTAGTTCCTTATTGTCCGGAAAGCCGTCTTTCCGGCGTTGCCCATACCGACTTTATCGAGGCAATGTTCTATCATCGTAAACTGTCAATTCCGAAGAGATGGACCGGGAAACGGATACTTCTCCACTTTGGCGCGGTTGATTATGCCTGTGAGGCATTTATTGATGGTAAGTCTGCGGGGATTCATTACGGCGGAACCGTTTCTTTCTCTTTTGATATTACGGAATTTGTCAAAGCAGGTTCTGAGCATGATTTGGTTCTGTCAGTAAAAGACGAGTTGCGCAGCGGAGTTCAGACCGGCGGAAAACAGGCGGCATGGTATCATTCAGCCGGCTGCAGTTATACGCGTACTACAGGTATTTGGCAGACTGTCTGGATGGAAGCCGTTGCCGCCGATGGTTTGAAATCATGTAAGATCATTCCGGATTTGGACGGTAAATCATTCCATTTCACGCCTTTGTTTTTTGCTGAAGCGCCGGGCCGTTTTCTTAAGACTACGATTTTGGATGGCGAAAAAGTTGTTGCTGAAAAGATTGTTCCCGCCAACAGCGCAATTCCATTCACAGTTGAATTGGGGGATGAAGTCAAGACCTGGTCTCCGGAATCTCCATTCCTGTATTCTATCCGTTACGAATTGATAGACGGCAATGATGAAGTAATCGACCTGGTTTCCTCATACGCAGGGTTGAGAAAAATTCATATTGAGGGGAATCAGATTTATCTGAATAATCAGCGGATTTTCCTCCGTCTTGTTCTGGATCAGGGATTCTATCCGGAAGGAATTTGGACCGCGCCGACAGATGCAGATCTGAAGAAGGATATTGAACTTTCCATGGCAGCCGGTTTTAACGGTGCCCGTTTACATCAGAAAGTGTTCGAAGAGCGGTTCCACTACTGGGCAGATAGACTTGGGTATCTGACTTGGGGTGAAAGTTCCAGCTGGGGACTTGTGTGTTTCAGCGGGAACTCCCACTGTCAGGAGGCAAAGGAATATTGGCAGTCCGCTTGGAATTTTCAATCGGAATGGCGTCAGATACTGGAACGGGACATGAACCATCCGTCTATTATTGCCTGGACTCCGGCGAACGAGACATGGATCGGAGCCAATTACCCGATTTACCGTAGAATGATGACGGAAATATATGAAATGACAAAGAGTATTGACCCGACCCGTCCTTGCAACGAGACCAGCGGCTATCACCATGTGAAGACGGATTTATGGACCGTCCATAAATACTTGCCGGATGCCGAATCATTCCAAAAAGAAATCTATCCGGAAGGTCAGCCGGTTGCCATCCGTGATGGCGAGATCGGTTATACCGGACAGCCGTATATCATAGATGAAATCGGCGGATTTATGTTTATTCCGCCTGAACGCCAGAAATTTGCCGCAAATACGTGGGGGTACCATGGACTGGATTTGAAATCCGGGGATGAACTCTGTGCAAAAATTGCTGAGCAGGTTGCTCTTATGCTGGATGATGAACGTTGTTCCGGTTTCTGCTATACCCAGTTGACGGATGTAGAACAGGAACAGAATGGTGTTTACAACTATGACCGGACAGAAAAAACTGCGCCTGCCAAATTGGCAGCGGCATTTAAGGAAGGAAAATTGCTGAAGACACCGGTTGCTCAAAAAAAGACAACTGCGAAAAAATCCGGAAAAGCAAAAAAATGAATCTTTTTTCAGGGAGTATTTGATTTTTTGACAGGATAGTGTAGATTAAATAGAGAAAACCGTGACGGCGACCGCGCCTGCTTGTCAGGTGAGGAAAGTCCGGACTCCAAAGAGCAGGAAGTCCCCTTGCTTCAGGGCAGGGGGATGCCGTGATGAAAAATCGCGGAAAGGATAGCGCCACAGAAATATACCGCCGGAATTTATTCCGGTAAGGGTGAAAAGGCGGTGTAAGAGACCACCGGGTACGGGAGTAATCCCTGCTGCAAGGCAAGCCCCTTTCGGAGCAAGACCAAATAGAGGATGAGTTGCTGCTCGTGACGTTTGAATCCCGGGTTCTGGTTGCATAGACAGATGGCCGCCGCTGCGTAAGCAGTTACAGAATCCGGCTTATGTCACGGTTTTCCTTTTTTTTTATTTTCGGTGTATTTCATTCTGTTGTGTGCGGTTCACACTTCGCCCAAACAGACGAACCAGAGCAAATCTTTTGCCTGCTTATTTTTATCGATATACAAATCGGCGCTGCTCCAGAACATGAACAGGCGGCCTTTGTATTCTAAAATGTCGTAATAGACCATGCCATACGGGTCGGAGACATGAAAAACCTGTTCGTATTTGCTTAAGTTATCACCTTCGCCACGTAGCAGCAGCAGATTATTTCTGCCGTCACGGACATAATTCGGTTGTATGCCTTTTTGGGAAACCGCAATATAGACTTGATCGTTATAGGTAAAAAGCTGGGGACGTGTAGTATTGAAATCGATTCTGCCAGCCGCATGAAAAGTTTTTCCCATATCATCGGATACGAAAAAATTATCGTGATCTGCACCACGCAGAATTGCATACATTCTATCGTGCAAAATAGCAGATTGCGCTTCATATTGAGCAGAGCAGGGGATGACCCCGACAAATTCCATGACATCACTGCCGTCTTTCATGCGCATGACTGCCGGCCAAGCCCATGATGCCGTAGCGAGTGTATATCGATAACCATCTGTATGAAGTTTGAATTTGTCCGAGAGTATCAATTCTTCATCATGCTCCCTGGCATTGTAGTCGGGACAGCCGTTTTCCTCAAGATAGGCTTTGAAAATTTTCCCGGTCAGATGAACCGTTTGACCATGAAACACTACCTTCAACGGTTTTAATTCGCTGAAAGTATCATTTACGGTGTCGTAGTCAAGATAATAATGTTTGTTACCATCTATTTCAATGGTTATGCGGACGAAACCATGGTGTATATCCGCAGTTGTATGAAAATCCGTTTTCGCTTTATATATAACTTCGTCAGTTGTGTAATAAAAGCAATTCGGGCAAAGAAGTTTTTTTGCATCTTTCAAACAGAAATCCGCACCGATTTCAGCGACGATTTTTGTAATGGAACGATGCGGCTGACAGACCGGAGTGATGTTAAACGCCAGAACATCATGGGATTCCCCATAATTCTTTCTGGATGCCGAATAGACCGTATAAAAAACTCCCCGATCAGGGGAAAAACAACTGTTCGGTGCTTCCGAATATGTAAAAGACAACGTGTCACTGATTGCCACTTTCCGGTTTTGAATCAGATTTGTCCAAGCTTCATTGTTCATAGTTATTTGAATCCTCATTGTAAAATTGATTGTAGTTATCAGAGATTTCTGCTAATTCCAGTAATATATTGCCTTTTATGTTTTTTTCAAATCCCTAATCTGAAAAATCCATGATATTCGTTGCATAAAGTTTACGATGGTGTTGAATGAAATTCAGTAAAAACCGGAAAAAGGAAGTCTTTTCTTTCTAAATTGTGATTCATGGGATTGAAAAAAGAAAAATATGGTCTATATTAGAGGAATGATTTATGTTGAAATATGTTTAAGACAACTTTAAACCGGAGATAAAATATTATGCCGCAGAAGAAGAAAATTGAATTTTACAAACAAACGCCAATCGCGGAAAAAGAGCACAAGGTTGCCAATACAGATGACCTTTTGAAAGGTACAGACAAACTGGAATTTCTTGTGGGACAATATTGGAAGCAGATTTTGATTGGTTTTGGGGTTATAGCTCTTGTCGTTGTTGCCCTCATTATAATTGCGCATGTCCGGACGGAAAAAGACAATGCTATCAGAAAAGATTTTGCCAATGCTGTGACAGTCGAGACGCTTGCGCCACTGATCAACAAGAACAGCAGTCATCCCGCCAGTATTCCCGCACGTTTCAAACTTGCGGATTTATATTGTGACAGCGGAGATTTTTCCAATGCTTCGAAAACATTGAAAGAAATTGTTGATTTTTGTATCAATTAGCAGATTTAAAATGACTTTTTTGAGTTTATATGATAAACTCAAACTATAAGAAGGAGTACATA
>CALCCZ010000012.1 GCA_937900075.1 uncultured Lentisphaeria bacterium | reverse complement strand
GGAATGTTCTTCAGGAAAAACGTTTGAGCAATCCCGAATACGTTTCTTCCCATCTTCCCATCTTCACACCTTCACATCTTCACATCTTCACATCTTCACGCCCCTGGCTACTATCGTGCCGCCCCTTTGGGGCTATGGGTGGAAAATGCCGGATATTTTGCGTGATTGTGCGAACGTGATGGGAAATAGGACCTATAGGACCTATAGGACTTATTTGCGCTTATGCGCAACCGCGAAAAATAGGGGATTGGTGGGGTGGCAAGCGCCAGAGCGGTATCCATGCTTGCGCAAACGTTTCCTTGAGAAACGTCTCCCCTGACTAACCCCTAATCATTTGGCGACAGCGGCTGCGATCTGGACATTTCCAAAGGGTGCGCTGATCTGGACACCCGCAACATGGTCACGGATACGGGCAATGGCTTCCCTCGCCAAATCAATACCGGTTTGACGTTGGTCTTCTTTCGTTTCCGCAGCGCCCATACGCTGCATGACGAAGTCCGGGACGAATACACCCGGCACCTCATTTTTCATAAATTCGGCATTTCTGTAGCTTGCCATGGGCCAGATACCGGCGATGAGGGGAGTATGAGCGAGTTCAGGGACGGCATCCATAAAGCGGAGGAGGGCATCTGTATCGAAAACGGGCTGCGTGATGATGAATTGAGCACCGGCCTGAATCTTTTCGCGTGTACGGCGTATTTCGCGCTGGAAATCAATGGCATTGGGGTCAGCACCGGCACCGATGAAGGCTTTTGTAGTGGTACCGATAGTTTTTCCGGCTGCATCGATTCCTTTATTGAGACGTTTCTGGAGCTTGATCATACCGATGGAATCGAGATCAAATACTCCGGAGGCGAGGGGATATTCTCCGAGTTTCGGGGGGTCGCCAGTGATGAACAGGATGTTATTGACATTCAGTCTTGCACACCCGAGCAATTCCGCCTGCATACCGATGAGATTTTTGTCGCGGCAGCACTGGTGGAGGATAGTTTCGATTCCTGCGAGAGCCTGGATCTGGTAAGCCGTGACGAGTGTGGAAAGTCTGGAACTTGCACGCGGTCCGTCGGGGATATTGACGGCATCGAATCCGGCGTTCTTGCAGATTTTGGCTTTTTCAATGGTTTTATCGAGTTCATAACCTTGCGGGGGAACGATTTCCACATTCGTGACCCACTCGCCGCGGGCGAGTTTTGCAGCGAAGGAAGAACGTTCCGGAACGGGGACTTCCTCTTTTTCCTCAGCGATAGAAGCATTGTTGAAGATATCTTTGCACGCGATAGAGTGAGCCATCGGGTGAGCCCATCTGGCGAGGTTTTTGATATCAGCGGGTGTAGTACCGCAACAGCCGCCGATACCTTTAGCGCCGAGTGAGACGAACCGCATGCCGTAAGTAGCAAAATATTCGGGAGTGCACATGGAAATCATTCTGCCGTCGACTTGTTTGGGAGCGCCGGCATTGGGCTGGATGATAACGGGGAAGGGCGAGTTGGGAATGATTTTTTCCGCGACAGAGAGCATTTGTTCGGGTCCGAGACAGCAGTTTGCGCCGATAGCCGTTGGCTGGAAAGGAGAATTTTCGATACTCTTGAGGATATTTTCAAAAGAGAAGCCATCGGAGAGGAGTGCATCGGGATTGAAACGGAAGCTGAGGACGAAAGGTTTCTGGAGTTTCAGATCGGACACAGTCTGAAGGATTGCAGTGAGGTCTTTTTCTGTGGAAATCGTTTCAAAGAGGATGAAATCGCAGGGAGTATCCGCGAGGACCGCGACTTGTTCGGAGAGGATTTGTGTGCGGCGTTCGAGGGTATCGGGCGTTCCGGGCGGGAAGTCCCCGACGGGGCCGACATCGCCGGCGACGAGGAGGTCGCTTCCGGCGACTTTTCTTGCAAGAGCGACAGCAGCGCGGTTGATTTCAGCGACCTTGTCGCCGAGTCCGAATTTATTGAGGATATTGAAATTTGCGCCGTAAGAATTGGTGGTGAGGACTTCGGTTCCTGCGTTTTTGTAATCCGTATGGATGGAACTGATGATATTGGGATTTGTCAGGCAGAGATTATCATAAGAGGCATTGACGAAGAAATTGCGCTTGTATAATTCGGTACCCATAGCGCCATCGAAGACGAGGATGGATTTTTCGAGTTTATCTTTGAGGTAATTTTCCATATCGGACCTGCCGTGTTCGCGTTTAAAGGTGATAATAACGGGATTATTATACAACAGGAACGGAAAAAATCAAGCGGAAACGGGATTTTTTTTAGTGGATAGTGGATGGTTTTAGTGGATAGTGGATAGTGGATAGTGAGGGGCGGTTAAGGGGAGTGGGAAATGAAGCAGGGCTGGCGCCGTATGAGTCAGGGATTAGGAAGATTTTTTACGGAGATGCGCTGATGCCGGAAGATGTTCTGTTCGGGCAGGAATGAGATTTCTGTAAGGATACCATATTTGGTAATGGAACCGGCGATGATTTCGCCCCTGCCCGTTTCATCTAAGGATTCCGACGGACGATGCACATGTCCGCAGAAGGAGAGATGAATTTTACCGGACTGGAGGAGCGGGAGGGTTTTTTCGCGGTTCCGGAGTCCGCGCCGCCATGAGTTGTCGAGGAGCGGGAAATGTCCGACAAGGATAAGCGGGGAATCGGACTTTTTATTTGCTTCCGCGATGATAAACTCAACGGACTCATCGGAGAGGAACCCGCAGGAGAGCCATGGTGGAGTAGGTTTAGCCTCGGGAATGACAGCCAGTCTTACATCGCGGAACTGCAAAAGGAAAGGATGTTCGGAAAAATGGGGTGTGAGATCGGAATAGAACTCGAGCATGGCATTTCTGCAAAGAGGATCCGAGACATAGCAATCGTGATTTCCCTGGACGCAGATGAGCGGGATGCCGGCATTTTTGAGGGGATGAAAGAATCGGGTGGCGCTTTTGAATTCGGCAGGGGCGGCAGTACAGACGGCATCACCAGTGAAGATAACGGCATCGGGCTTTGACTGGAGGGCATATTGAACGGCGTTTTCGAGGTATTCGTTATGGTGCTGGAAACGGCGTTTCAAGGCGAAATTGAGGAAGCCGAAGATACGTTTATCAAGGAGAGCCGCTGCAGAGTCGAGGACAGCGTTCTGGTGTGAGTCGGAGAAAAGTAGCAGCCGGGTCATTTTTTCTGCAGGTCAAGAGCTGACTGGAAATACTGAAGCATGGCATCGGCATTTCCATCGGGATATTCGGCGGCGCGAGTCTGGAGCTGTACTGCCTGTTCGAGATTGCCGGTAAGATAAGCGATCCGGGCGCTGATTTCGAGCTGGAAAGCCTCGCGTCTGCCGATACGACCGGACCCGACTTGGCAAGCGATTTGAGCGGCATCGGCGGCTTCTTTCAGAGGAATCCAACCGAAAGGAGCGTTCTGGAACGAGAAACCGAGGATACGGAGGAGTGCACCGGGTTCTTTCTTGAAATCATTGACCGCGGCTTTGAAAGCGTTTTGGAAGCCCTGCCGGTTTCCGTTTTCACCCAGGGTATTGAGGAGGAGGATTCGGAGTCTGACATCTTGCGGGGATTTTTTGGAGCAGTCCTCGACGAATACATTGGCGAGGTCGGGGCGCTGATTTCCGTTGAGAACATAGAGTTTAGCCTGGATGGCGATGGTATCCGCGGGGTCAACGGCAAGAATCTGGTCGGCGCTGCGGAGTATGACTTCCGGGAGACCTGCCTGAATTGCACTCTGCAGGTCGCCGCGGAGCATATTGATACGGACCTGTTTCTGATAGCTGAAAGAACCGGAAATCATATTGGCGAGAGTATTTTCGAGATCGGCGGG
>CALCCZ010000011.1 GCA_937900075.1 uncultured Lentisphaeria bacterium | reverse complement strand
AACTCTTTTTTTATCGTCGGAAGGTCGACCTTTTCGCAATCCTCGACGGTATCGTGCAGGAAGGCGGCGCAGATAGAATCGGTGTCGAGCTGGATATCAGAGTATCCGGTTCCGGAATAGTTGTAAGCGATAATCGCATCGACTGCGCGGAATGTTGCATTGCCTGCAGTTTTGACACCGATTCCGGTATTTCCGGCTACTGTTGTCTGGAGCAGGTTGACCGTAGAGTTTTCTGCGACATAGACTGCGCTCAAACCGCTGTTTCCGGTGATGGTGGAGTTGAGTACCGTAACGTTGGCACCATCGATGGCGTTGATTGCAGCACCATCATTGATTCCTGCATCAGCTCCGGTGACGGAGGAGTATTCCAGAGTGACCGTGGTTCCCTTACCGGCATAGATTCCATGTATTCCACCGGAGACGGAAGTGTTTTTGATGCTCAGGAATATCTGTCCGTTCTGAGTTTCTGCATGGATAGCATCGGTTTGATCCGTTGCATTGATGGAGAGACCATTGAGGGAGATGATGGAAGCCGTATCAACTTTGATTCCGCGGGTAGAGAGGTTGGTGAGGATGATTTCCTGATTTCCGGTATTGCCCGTGACGGTTATGAAACCGAGGGAAGCATTGTTACCGGAAATTGTCTGGGATTTGTCTGCGCTGATGAATACATCGCAGGCAGAAGTAAAGTTCTGTGCGAAATTCTTGGTGCTGGCGCCTTCCAGATAGAGTTTACCGTAGTTCATAGCGAAGATGTTTACGGTTTTCGAGGAGTCGTCCAGCGCGTAATGGAATTCCGCATTTTCAGCGGTTGCATTGGCTTTTGCGAAATTGACAGTACCGTTCATCGTGATGATACCGGAACCGAAGTCGATGTTTCCGCTGGCGGCAGTGAACTCATTGACAACGGTAGTGTTTCCGGTAAAGATACGGTCGCCGTTGTTGCCGAAAATCAGTTTTCCGTAAGTAATTGCGGCGATATTCTGAGTATCGGTTGAGTCGTAAGTTACTGTGGCGGCTGTAGCATTCAGATTGTTTGCATTGGTCAGCGATTTGTGGACGACTAAGGAAATATCCTGTGCCATTGAGACATTGAGTCCGTTGATATTGAGGTTATTGACCTCGATATCACCGTTGAAGTTGTAATCTGCTGTACCGGAGAGGGTTAAATCGGAGTATTTGTCTGCGACAACCGTACCTCCTGCGGTATAGGTTATGGAGCCGTTGATGGTGGATTTATCAGCATCCCACTCAGTGCCTGTGGCAGCGGAATTGAGATACAGGTTCGTGTTACTTCCGAGGCTGAACTGAGCTGCAACGGAGAATCCGCTGCCTGCGACGGTTTTATCGGAGCCCGAAAGATCGAGTTTGCCATACGCAACGGCGATAACGTTCTGCGGTTCTGCAACGCCGTCATATTTGACAGAAGAAGTGCTGCTGTTGGTCAGTGCAGCGTTTCCTTCGAGAACGAGCGAACCGGTGATGGTAAGAATACCATTGTTCTGGAGTCCGTGACCATTCCGGATAGTCAAAGCGGCATTTTCCACGACAGTCAATTCCCCGTTATTAATCAACTGATTGAAAGCTGTACTCTGGTTGACGACGAGTTTTGTATCCCCAGTGACCGTGACAGTTCCGGTTGCATCGGCAGCAACGGATGTAGAGCGCCATCCTTTCGAGGCGTACCAGTTTGTGTTATCGAGAGTCAACTCAAAGCCGGTATTTCTACCCCAGATATGTGTTTCTGTTCCAATACTGGTTGTGCGCCAGTTGGCATTGGCATAAATATCTCCGGCGAGTTTACCGCCATCATTATCGTAGTATGCACCGGTGATGGCGATTGTTCCGCGGGCAGTTCCGCTCTGATCCTTATCAAAAGCCTGGATCATATCGGTTTTCTGAAGAGTGGAGCCATCGATATTTTCCCATTGCCATGCATTATCCGCGAATGTTTTTGCAACGACGTAAGCGGAGGAATACTTATCATAGCCGACCATGACGCCGTTCTGAATTGAGAAGAGAGCATGGTTGGCGGTATTGATCTCGTATTCCTTGTTTGTGAGTTGCGGAGTTGCGGATCCGAAGATGTTTTCGATTGATGCGCCGGTGATATTGGAGACATCGGTTCCGGAAAGCTGGATGTTTCCGGAGAAGATGCTGTATGCTGCACCGGTCATATCGGTATTTCCAGCAAGAATGGAGTTGTATGCAACAGCAGTGGCATCTCCGTTCAGTTCAACAATGGAAGCGGCATCATTTGCAATTGCGGTGACATTTACAAGAGTAATCTTTGCTGAACCATTGGCCGTGATTTCCGTACCTGCGGAACGGTTGGCGAAAGTCGAGTTGACTACCGTGAGAGAACCGTCAGTGACGTTGAAATCATTGGTATTGCTGAAGAAGGAATTACTGACGGAGACTTCGGTTCCGTTTGTTGAGACGGCAGTACCGGAGAATCCGGAAACGGAGACGCAGTCAAGTTCAAGTTTTGAACCGCTGAACTGAACAGCATTGACGGAATTTTCCGTATTGATGACGATATTGTGGATTTCCACAACAGCTTCCGTGTCTGTGTAGTTGAACAATGTGCCGCTTGTGCTTGTGGAGACGATGGTAATTGTTCTGTTGCCCGCATCAATGGACGTGGAGTTATTCAGTGTAAAGGCGTTGGTTGTCGTTATGGTATTGACGCCGTCAGCGAAAGTAATCGTACCGCCGCCTTGATCATTTGCCATGTTGATTATGTAGGAGAGAGAACCTTCACTGCCGTCATCTGTTCCCTTGGTTACGACCAATTCGGAAGCCGTGACCGTGACTTGCGTTCCCACATAAGTTACATGATAGTTGTCGCCATTGTTGCCGTCGTTGACGGTTACAGAACCGATTTCGACATCGTGAACGCCGACACCCAGTTTTCCAGCGGTGTTTCTGCTACCTGTGATGACGAGAGTTCCGGTCAGAGAATCACCGTCAGCGAGAGCGCCAGATGTGACAGAATAGCTGGTAGCCGGATCAGGATTTCCATATTCGATAGAGGATGGATCCACGGATGCCGTGACGGTTATGTCACGTTTGCCGATGGACGCTGTTGCGGATTCGCTATTTTCGTAATGGGCAATAACGTAGTTATCTGCATCAGCACCGGAGATTGTGATGCCGGTGATTTGAGCTGTGATGTTATTGCCCGAATTACGGTTTTCGAAATTGCCTACAGCTGTGAAAGAAATGCTGTCATTGTTCAGATTGCCGGTACGCTTGAAATAAGTTGTACCTTCCTTGAACAAGGTATCGGTGGTAAGTGAGTATGTTCTCTTGGCAGCGTCATATACATAGTAGGTATCGGGCTGGATGGAGACATCAGTCTGGGTGTAAGTGTCACTTTCCACATCGTGGGTATAGTATGTGACATCCTTTTCAAAATACTGACCTTCGAAAGCTTTGTAGTGAGTTGAATTGTCGATGATGAACAGATCCTGGTCGGCGGGATTCTGGGGTATCGGTTCGAACTGGTCCGTACCGGGTATTTGTGTATAGTACGTCTTGCCTGCGTGGAAGAAAGTATCGGTTGTCAGTTTGTATTCGACAATCGGGGGTTCACCCTCGGTTTCCGATGGTGTTTCGAACATTTCGTAATAGGTATCGGGTTGAATGTTCAATTTGCCGATGGAACTGTAAGAATCGCCATCCAGGATGTAATACGTTGTATCAGCCTTGAGAGTGGCTTTATCTTCGATTGACTGATAGAAGGTAGAATCATCGACGATGAAATATTTACCGGATTCGGCAGCGACGTTCTGTTCTTCGTAGACAAACCCATTGTCAATCGAGGTGACCGTGTATTCACCGGACATTTCGGGAACGTAGTAAGTAACGCCATCGACATGCTGATAGTACTGGACGCTGGAATCGGTGAAGAATTCGGTGAGAGACGCATAAGAGCCATCGCTGAGTTTGTAGCTGAATCCTTTTGCATCGGGCAGATCGAGTTCTACATAATCGTTTCCGTCCTTCGTGAAATACGTTTTACTGCGGTCGAACGTGGAATCTGAAGTTTCGACGAAATCGCCGTTGAAATCTTTTTCGTAATATGGTCCGGCAGGCAGCGGATCGGCGGTTTCGTAATTCGCATCGCACTGGTTGGAACCGGTGTAGAATTTTTCGAGTGCGGTGTACGAGCCATCCGGGTTACGGACGAAGAATCCCTCTGTGGACGGGACCGTCATTTCAGCGTAAGTACCGCTATCATTGCTGTAGGTATAGTACGTCTTTGTGTTGTCAAAGGTCTGGTCCTTTGTTTCGAAATACTTGCCACTGTTGTCTTTTTCGTAGTAGGGACCACCGGGCAGGGGGGTAAAGGTGTTGTAGGAATGATTTTTGAGGGAGACATCGGAGGTATCGAATGTTACATTTGTTGTTCCGTCATAAGTTTTGTCTTCTGCCGAGATGTTTTCAACGGTGATTTCCATTTTATTGACATCAAATTCGGCTTCATTGAAGATAAGGATGTAGTTGTCGCCGTTGTTGCCGTCATTGATTTGGAAGGCATTGGCTGCGTTTTCGTCGATAAAGAGGGTATAGTGACCGGCTTTAAGGAATCCGGAAGAGGAAGCCAGATTGATTTGTTCGCCATTTTCATTTTTCAGCGAGATAACACCTTCGAAAGAGTCACCGTCTGCGAGTTTAATCTGACTTGCAATGTAGAATGCGTTCTGGGAATTTCCCGAGATGGTGTCCGGACCGGAGATGACGAATCCGTTGGTTTCATCGTACGAGAACTTGTATGTTCCGTAAGTGGATTCCTTGAGTGCATTTGCATTGACAACGATTTCACGCGGTGTGACACTTGCGGTTGTTGTGTGCTGACTGCGTTCGGGGTCATCAACGAGTACATAGTCATTAGCGGAATCGCCACCGAGGACGAGATTGCTGATAGTGACGGTTTTATCGGTTCCGACGTTTGCGTTATCTAATATTCCGGTACCGGAGACGGAGAGGGAGTCGCCGGTAAACAGACCTTCGAACACAACGCCGGAGAGATAAGTCGGGTTGCCGTCCTGATCATAAGTTACCGTCTGGTCATAGAAGAGTTCCACACTGGTTGTACCATCATAAACTTTGTCGACTGCGGTGATACCGCCCATTTCACTATAAGCGACAATGACCTTAGCCTTGTTCATAGTGATATTTCTGGTAAGCGGGTCTATGACAGTCGGGGGTTCCTGACCATCTGTGACTTCCGCATAGCTGACGATAGTATAGTTTTGATAGACATCTTCAAAGGCGGTGAGCGTATAATCGCCGGCATGCTGGAAAGCAGCGCTGGCTCCATTCATGGAGTAGGAGACATTGAGGATGATTTCATCATTTCCGACGATATCATCGGATTGGATGGACGCGCCGATCGCGGCACCCTGATCCGTACCGTTGTAAGTGTAAACGATTTTACTGCCGCTTTGATCGGTAAAGCCGTTCCATTCGACGTTGACGTTTTCGAGCTGGACCTTGTTCACGATGAAACGTGCACCCGTATCAACGACGGTATTGAAGGTATAGACAGCATAGTCGCTGCCGCCTTTTGAAACGGTAAGTTGAGTATGATCTGAATTCCAGGCAATCTGGTAACCTTCTTTGGATTCTTCATTGATTTCCGCATAGATGTTGTTGCCATCAAGCAGTTTATAGGAACCTGCGTTCAAGTATCCGGATCCGCTGACATTGGAAGTTTTGTGATCTACCAGAACGTCATAAGTCAGATCGATGACATAATCATCCGTGACAATCCGGTCATTTTCCTGGAATACATAGTCTTTTGCGGTAGTTTCGGTTCCGTAAGTGGCGCTATCCTTGGCTTGAATTACATGGTTGAAAACGATGTTTCCTGTTACAACGAGTTTTGTCTCCGATTCTGCAATCGTGTAGTTTCTGGAGATATTGTTGAACGTGTAATAGGTCGTACCATAGACGAATTTTGCATCTTCCGGGTTGTCAAAGGTATTTTCAGCCAGGATGTACGAACCATCGCTGTCTTTGACATAGTAGGTATTGAGTTTGAACTCTGTTGTTGCGATGTACTCTGTTGGGTTTTCGGGATTCTGAATGAAATCTACGGTGAATTTATCGTAATCATTGTTAAAGTCATAGACATACTTGAGAGTTGTGTATCCGGAGAGAGCAGCGGGATCCACTTCGTTTCCTTTGGTATCCACGAGGATGAATTTAAGCTGACCGAGATCGGACGGGGAATCTCCATTGATGGTGTTGTAGAACTCAGCAATGTTCAAGTCGCTGGAATCGATGTTGATTTCCTCGCCGGAATAAACATCCTCGTTGATTTTGACGGTAACGTTTGTGTTGATTTCCGCTTTATTGATTTCGAGAGTATTGGTCAGACCTTCGAAATCGTCAGCGAATTTGTAGTTATCGTTGTTTTTCTGGATGTAGGCTTTGTATTCGCCGGCATCGACGAAAGAGGCACCGTCTTCCAAAGCGATGGAAACGCTGAGTGTTTCCTTAACAAGTTTGCCATCAGCGTCCGTTACGGGCAGTCCGGTGAACGGGTCATAAGACTGCACCATATCTTCAGATTCGAGCTTAACGGAAATGGCGCCGAGCTGGTTTTCTCCGGTGTAGTGTTTTGCTTCATCGGTTTCGCGGGCATCATTCCAGATGAATTTACCATGGATTTCCTTCTGGAAGATAATGGCCTTGGTTTGTGCCTGGTGTCCGGAATCTGCCAGGACGTAGTCGTTTGCGGCGGATCCGCCGAGTTCGAGGGAGTTGATGTAAACGACGCGGTTCAATTCCTCGCCGTCTACGAAGGAGACATTTTTGGACTCGAATTTACCGGTGGCGTTTGCGAGGAATACATTATCGGCATCTTCGCGGTAGACGCCGGAGAATGTGACATTATCGTAATTAAGTGTGACGTTAGTGGTACCGTCGTATGTTTTGTCATTGGCGGTAATGCCGTCCACTACGGTAACGACAGCTTTTTCAATTTCGAGTTCAATTGAGTTGCCATTGAGCTTTATGATGTCGTAGTTGGCGTTTGTGTTCTGAGCCGTGACCGTATAGATTCCGGCATGTTTGAACTCGTCGCCGCCGTTGAATTTTACGGATACGCTCAGAATATCTCCATCAACAAGACCTGCAGCATTGGTGATGACGGCATTGATTTCATTGGTATCGCTGTGGTTTTCAGCGTCGATCTCCAGCTGCCTGTACATTTCCATAGGCATCCGCAGCTTGGGATCGATCTGCATGACCAGATATTTAATCATGGAGTGCACGAAACCGGCCTCATAGGTCTCGGGCGCGATATTGCCCTGATCGTCCGCCCATTCGTCCATCATATAGAACTTCACGTTCCGGCAGTTGATGTTGAGCTCGTGGAGAAGGTATGCCACCTTCATGTAGGTGGTGTTGGGGTTTGGCA
>CALCCZ010000010.1 GCA_937900075.1 uncultured Lentisphaeria bacterium | reverse complement strand
TATTGGGTGATGAAGCGTATGCCCAGGGGGTAATAGATGCGGGCGTATCCGGTTGCTATGCATATCCAGGAACACCTTCTACTGAAATCATGGAGTATTTTCAGAAATCGGCAGAAGCGGCGGAACGTGGAATACATCGCGAATGGTCATGCAATGAAAAAGTCGCCATGGAAGTCGGAGCAGGCGCCGCATTTGCCGGCGGACGTGCCATTGTCACCATGAAACACGTGGGATTGAACGTGGCTGCGGACCCGCTGTTTACCTTGACTTATACCGGATGTACGGGCGGTTTGGTGATTGTGACCGCGGATGATCCGGGAATGGCATCCAGTCAGAACGAACAGGACAACCGGAACTATGCAAAGTTTGCGCAGTTGCCCATGCTGGAACCGTCTGACAGTCAGGAAGCTTACGATTTTGCTATCAAGGCATTTGAAATTTCCGAAAAATTCAGTCAGCCTGTGTTGTTCCGCATGACTACGCGGGTTTGTCATTCGCGTGCAATCGTGAATTTGTGGAAAGAGCCGGAGCAGGCCCAGCCGATGAATTTTGTTCCCAATGTGAAAGAACGTGTAATGGTTCCCGCGAATGCCCGTCCGTCTCATGTGCGACTTGTGAAAAAGATGCAGTCAATCGCTCTCTGGAACGAAGCGGACAACGGTTTGAACCGTATTGACGGGAACAGTGCAGCGGAGATTGGAGTTATTACCTCCGGTATTTCTTATCAGCATTTGCTGGAAACCGGTGCGGATGTGAAGATTCTGAAACTTGGGATGACCTGGCCGCTTCCCGCGAAGGTTATTCAGGATTTCGCCGCGACAGTGAAGACTGTCCGGGTAGTGGAAGAAGGTTCCCGCTTTTTAGAGGAAAATGTCCGTTTGTTGGGAGTGAATGTATTGCCGAAAGCGGAAATTTTTGAATATGGTGAATTGAGTGCTTCCCGGGTGGAAAAACTTCTTGCCGACGATTCCACACCGGAACCGGATGGCGCTCCCGGACGGCCGCCCGCCTTGTGTCCCGGCTGTCCGCACAGGAAAACGTTTGAACTGCTGCGTGATTTAGGCTGTATTGTATTTGGAGATATTGGCTGTTACACGCTGGGTGTGCTGCCACCGTTCAAAGCCATGCACTATTCCCTCTGCATGGGCGCGAGTATCGGCATGGCGTTAGGTGCGAGACGTGTTTTCCCTGAAGACGAGGCCAAGAAAGTGGTCAGTGTGATTGGAGACAGCACGTTTATGCATAGCGGCATTACCGGAATCGTGGAAATGGTTTATCACCGCCCGGCAAATGGTCACCTGGTTTTTATTCTTGACAACTCCACTACGGCAATGACCGGTTTGCAGGAACATGCCGCGACGGGCCGCAGTATGGAAGGTCAGGCGGCGCCACAGGTGAAATTGGAGGAACTTTGCAGAAATCTCGGTGTCACCAATGTGGATGTAGTGGATCCTGTGACCGCCGGACCCGCTTATGCTGAACTGGTCAAATCCCGTCTGGAATCGAACGATGTCAGTGTGATTATCGTGCGTCGTTCCTGCCTGCTGGAAATGAAGAAACTTGCAAAACTTGCGAAAGGTGCGGTGAAACAATGAGTGAAAATACAGTGACAAATGTGTTGTTCGCAGGAATTGGCGGACAGGGAATTATACGGGCATCGGATATGCTGACGGAAATCGCATACCGGATGGGCAATGACGTAAAGAAGAGTGAACTGCACGGCATGAGCCAGCGTGGCGGGTCCGTTTCGAGTGATGTCCGTTTCGGCGCAAAAGTGTACAGCCCGATGATTCCCCGTGGAAAAGCCGATTATCTGATTGCGGTTTCTTCTGACCAGGTGGACGTCTGCGCCCCGTTTTTGAACGAAAAGACCGTGATTATCCGTGAAACGGATGTACCGGAAGAATATCGTGGAAAACCCATGATGAATGTGGTTATGCTGGGGATTCTGAACCGTTATCTCGGTTTTCCGGAAAATGTCTGGATTGATCTGATCCGCGAAAATTTCAAGGGCACTGTTGCCGATGACAATGTTACCGCGTTTCTGCGCGGTGCCGGGAGTGCCGAACAATGAGCATGTCCGTTCTTGATACCAATCCTATCAGCGCAATGGACTTCCTGCCACTGGAGAGATTGCGTTCTGTTCAGTTCTCACGTTTGAAAAAGATGGTGAATCTGTCATACGCGAATGTGGAACTCTTCCGCAGTCGCATGAAGGAACGCAATCTGACTCCGGACGATATTCAGAGTCTGGAGGATATTGCCAAACTGCCGTTTATGAAGAAAGTGGATTTGCGTGATACCTATCCGTTCGGATTGCTTGCTGTGCCGATGAAGGAAGTTGTCCGTCTGCATTCTTCCAGCGGGACGACCGGGAAACCGATTGTGGTGGCATATACGAAAGAAGACCTGGCAACCTGGGCAAATGCGGTTTCCCGGGCATACGCGGCGATGGGAGTTCACAAGGGAGACATCGCACAAGTTGCATACGGTTACGGATTGTTTACCGGCGGCATGGGTGCGCATTATGGTCTGGAGACATTGGGTGCAACGGTTGTTCCCGCCTCTACGGGCAATACGGAACGTCAGGTTATGCTGATGAAGGATTTCGGTGTGACTGTTGTAACCTGTACGCCCAGTTATTTTATCCATCTGCTGGAAGTTGCCGAAAAGATGGGAATTGATTTCCGCGAACTGCCGCTCCGGATCGGGGTGTTCGGTGCGGAACCCTGGACAGAGGAAATGCGGCGCATTATCGAAGAAAAAGCCGGAATCCGTGCATTTGATATTTACGGATTGTCCGAGATTACGGGACCCGGTGTCGGCTGCAATTGCGGTTGTGGTGACGGATTGCATATTTTTGAGGATTTGTTCTATCCGGAAATTATTGATCCGGAAACCTGTGAAGTGTTGCCGGACGGACAGGAAGGCGAACTGGTTCTGACCACGCTGGCAAAGAACGCCATGCCGATGATACGGTACCGTACGCGCGATATTACGCATATTATTACGGAAAAATGTGCCTGTGGACGGACGATCCGCCGGATTGGTAAAATTTACCGCAGAAGCGATGATATGTTTATTGCCCGCGGGGTAAATGTATTTCCGTCCCAGATTGAGACAGCCATTTTGAATGTCCTGCCTATCTTGCCGAACTATCAGATTATTCTGACCAGAGAACATGGTTTGGACGGTATTGAAGTGGATGTTGAAGTTACGAGTGAGCTGTTTGACGATAAAGTCAGCGAACTGGAAAATATCAGGAAGAAGATTACAACGGCAATTGAGCACATTATCGGTATTCGGGTTCTGGTCCGTATGCTGGCACCCAATTCCATTCCCCGTACGGAAGGGAAAGCCAAACGCGTGATAGACAAACGTGAGTTCTGAATATTTTACAATGGAGGACTTCTATGAAAATTAAACAGATTTCTCTTTTTGTTGAGAATAAACCGGGCAGTATGAATGGAATTTGCCGCGCGTTGTCCGATGCGAATGTGAATATCGCGACTCTTTCGCTTGCCGATACGGAGGATTACGGGGTCCTGCGTTTGCTTGTCGATGATATTGACAAGTCGATCAGTGTTTTGAAAGAGAAAAACTATGCGTTTAAGATTACGGACGTTGTTGCCCTGGAGGTCAGTCATCAGTCCGGAAGTCTGGCGGCTATTCTGGATATTTTTTCAAAGAAAGGTATCGGCATTGATTACATGTATGCCTACGCTGCCGGAGTCAATGACAAAGCAGCCCTGATTTTCCGGTTCAGCGATTCTGATAATGCGATTGCAAAACTGAAGGATGAGAAAAATATCCGTTTTCTTTCAGCGGAAGAACTGATTCATGGCAGTTTTTCCAAGTGATGACGGGGTATTGGAACGTTGTAAATGTCAGATCGATGTTTCGGAATAGCAGGTTTGAACGGTGGTTGGTCCCGAATGATTTTTGAACAGGAAAGGAACGAGTAATGTTTTCCCGGAGAACGATATTTTTGATTACGTTGATGCTGGCAGTAACGTTTTATATTTCGCCCCGATATGAAGCGGAAGCCATGGACCCTGTTACAATGGCGATTTTGATGCCGATAGCGATTCAGGCGGCGAAAGTGATGACTCCGTACATCGTGAAAGCGGTGGTGAATATGACTGTTGCTTTTGCCAAGGCTTCTGTACATCTGCTGGAGATGCTGCTTTTGCCGGTTGGACTGATAGAAGTGACTCTGCTGTGTTTCTGGCTGTTCAAACCGGGGATAAGACATTTGATAGTCGGCTTTTGTGCGCCATTCAAATTCGCCTGGAAGATGTTACTCTTGCCTCTGGCGCCGTTCGGGGTAGGGGTGAACACGGGCGGCAGGTAGTAAGTTATGCCTCAAAAGAAAAAAGAAGAACCGGACAGATTTGTCTTCGGAAAAGGGTTGCGTTCCGGAGCGCAGCGCGGGCTTTATAGCCCTTTGCTGGAAGAATGGTATGGTGATAAAGCGGAAAATGCTATTGCTGGTCATTTGCCGAAAACGCTTGATTTCCGGGATGTCCTGAATCAGGTCACGGATAAACTGATTAGTTCGCCCGCTATGGCGCTGGGGATAGTTACAGACCGGTGGCAGGAGATTGTCGGTACCGTTGCGGCAGCCCGGATCCGGCCCGTTTTTATAGAGGGAACGGTCCTGCTTGTGGAATTGAAACGGCAGATGTTCCGTTCAGTTTTTGATACGCCGGAAATGAAAAAATGTATTGTTGAAAAAGTTAATGCGGCGTTAGGCAAAACAGTATGTACCGATGTGCGGTTCGTGGCGGCGGGAATGTTCCGTTCCTCTGCTCCCGCGAAATGATTCCTGAAAACTTTCCCATCTTTGCAACCGTATTTCACTGCTATCCCTTTGGTTAGTGGATAGTAAACCGCCGGAGTTTCCTGACCAAAATGAAAATAGGACTTATAGGACCTATAGGACTTATAAAAATTATAGGAATTTTTCGTGATTGTGCGGGACGGGGAGATTTTTTTTTACCACGAAACACACGAAATACACGAAAAAGTTAGGGGATAGGGGATATAAATTTTGAAAAAATGCGGGTGTTTTGTGAGAAAATTACTGGCCGATTGATTAGAAAAAAAACAACAGAATAGACCCGGTGTGACATCCAATGGCATAGGTCCGGGTGTATCATATCGACAAGAAGAATAATATTTCCAACCAGAGCCGCCACGCTCAGAAAGCAAAATAACAGAAAAAATGCAATAAAAAGCAGAAATTTAGCTTGAAATAAGCAAACAGTTATGCTATTCTTTCCGTGTAGGATTGCGAAAACATAATGTTTTCATAACTTTAGGAGAGATAAAAAAATAGCATTAAACTGTAAACATTTTTGAATAGAAATTTCATGCAGGCTTCCAATCAGAAAACGCCAGCTCTGAAAAGAAAAAGCCGCGTTGCATTGGTGTACCTTAATAATTTTAGGGCACACCCTGTAAACAGGCTTTTTTGGGCGCTGGCGTGCCTCTGATTGGAATGTTTCAGGGCGATGCCTTTTTTTATGTATTGATTTTGAACGGAATTGTCCAAGTTTTCGGTATATAGGAACTGTTATGCAAGATACGAATACAAAATGTTTTCGAAAAAAAGAAAAAGGAGGACGATAGCGGCACAGAATAATTATACTTAAAATCGGGATTTTCATTGGTTTTGCGTTCGTCTTCGTGAACAAAACAACAAGAAAGAAAAATAATCGAAGACAAGAGTAAAACCAATCGTGAAAATCGAAGGAAAAATGGCTGAAAAGATGTCGGTTTCAAAAGTCCCGTTATAAATTTTATCTTGAAAATTCAAAATTTACTTGACACGGATATTTTTGAGACTGCTGGCTAAAAATGAAAAACGCAAAGGAGAATGAATCATGTGTACAACGATGTTAAAAGATGAAACCGAAGCAGCCCGGAAGATGTCTGCCCTTGAAACTCAGAAATGTGTGGACCGTCTGATGGAGTATGAACGTGAACTTGCTGCACCTTTTACCAAAAATCAGCTGGAAGAACTTTTTAAACCCAAGGAGCAGAAATCCCCAAAGTCGATTTTTGGAAAATCGCTTTCTCTTTATCTATGTGATGAACAACCCGAAAAGCCGATGCCGATTTTTTCATTGGATAAGGAAACCTGCAGAAGTTTGGAAGAAACGCAACAGATTTACCACGATTTCAGCAAGTTTTTATGGGAACAGAATTATCAGAACGTCTGCTTAACAAGAGAAGAACTGGCATATCTGTTTAAACGCAATCCTTGGGGACAGGCTCACGGTTGGCGTGATTATATGATCTTGACGGATGCTGAAAAAATGGTCGTGGATGCACTGGGACTGACTCCGGAAAAGAAAACGATTGAGGAAATTTCTGACCGGGTCAAAGCCCGGGAGGATTTGAAACGGTCCGCTGGTCTTTCCAAGAGCGGAGGGAGGATTATCCAAATTGCGGGAATCCATGTGGACAGAAATTTCAATGTGCTTCAATACGGTGACATTTTCTTTGTCGGATTCGGTAATATTTTTGTCGGAGATGTGTATCCCGATGATCTGAAGCAGATGAAGGAGGAGATCGGTATCCCCCTCGAAGAAAAATTTGCAATGCTGTTGCTGAATATGCTGAAATCCGAACACTTCGCTTTGGAAAAAAACAAACTGCATCCGGATCAAATTGTCTATTTGGAAAGCGAATCCCGGAAAACAATGGAAAAGAGCAAGTCTGCAAATCTGAGTCTTTCAGAGGTATCTTCTCAAAAAGAATTGCATAAACTTGAAATGGCAGAGGAGCTTTGGAGCAGATATCAGCTGATGACCGAGGAGGAAAAAAGTATCCTTGCGGAATTGAATCTTACACCGGTCCAGCCGCCGGAACGCAAGCATAGACCTGCTTTTTCCACATTCAGACCCAGTTTTATGCGGATGTTTCCTTTTTTCGATCGCACGGATGCCGAAGGCAGCCCCATGTATACTGAGAAAGCCCGCTTACGGATCAAAATGGATTTTGTAAAAAAACCGGATTTCCCGGAATACAGTTTGAGTCCGTCTGATAGTTGGGATAATACAGGTCACATATACGTCTGGCAGGATAATTGCAATGGTTGCGAAAGCGAACAGAATGAGTTTTATTATGTCCGTTACCAGCTTCCCAAGCAGTCAGATGACACCACAGAACACACTCATCCTGAACTGGTGGTGGAAAAAATGAAACTGCGTCCGGATCAAGTCGAGTATATGAAACGTAAATGCCAGGAAACCATCGAAGCGTCTAAATGCAACGAAAAGCAAAATGATGAAGTAATTTCCGAACGTGAGAGTTCTTCGGAAGAAGAATAAAAAACGGCAGTCTCAAAAATGAAGCCGATTCCCGTAATCAGTCAGTAGTCAGTGGATAGTGGAATGGAAAATGCCATGCCATATTCGTGATTATTCAGACGGGATGGATGAATGACCTCACGCAAACGTTGTGTACGGGGAATACACCGCCTCAGCCGGGTGTATCCCTGTGTACAACGTTTGTTTTTCTGAAATCCTTCGACTGCGTTTATACTCACAATAGAATATAGATTTTGAAAAGATACGGGATATCTGAGAAAAAAGTTGCTGGCCAGTTACAAAAAAACGAAAAAAACAACAGAATAGACCCGGTGTGACATCCAATGGCATAGGTCCGGGTATATAATATAGACGAGAATAATATTTCCAACCAGAGCCGCCACGCTCAGAAAGCAAAATAACAGAAAAA
>CALCCZ010000009.1 GCA_937900075.1 uncultured Lentisphaeria bacterium | reverse complement strand
TATCGAACATCCAAGAAAAATCGCTGACAACAAAACTTCACACAGGGGGACCTCATTCATGTCCCCCAGATTTATTCATCAGTTACTTAAGGCTTTAACTGCGATAATTTTTTTGAGTTTTCAGAATCAAGGAATCTTTTCTACTCAAGAAAAACGCCATTGTTTTTCTACCGGCAAGGGGAAGTATCACTTGCCGTCTTCACTGCTTATCACTCAACAATCTTATTCAACGGATATTCAACGATTCCGCTGGCATTGAGCGATTTCAAAGTTGGTATCAAATCCCTCACTGCATGTTCAGAAACGATGGTTTCCAAAGCAAACCAATTACCGTCAGCCAATGGTGAAACAGTAGGATTCTGCATAGATGGCAAAACGGCAATAATCTTATCTAAATCTTTTTTCTGCACATTCAGTTTCAATCCGACCTTACCTTCAGCCGACAAAACAGCTTTG
This sequence comes from uncultured Lentisphaeria bacterium, assembly GCA_937900075.1. GTDB lineage: Bacteria > Verrucomicrobiota > Lentisphaeria > Victivallales > UBA1829 > SIG77. Next base: position 4,428 of record CALCCZ010000009.1, on the reverse strand, counting down.
AGCATCATCGCCAAACTGTCTATTTTTTTCTTTTTTTCCGGATCTTTGTATGCTTCTTTATTTGCGATAAACCGGGTCGTGCTCACACACAACGTGTCAATGATTTCCAAGTGATTGGCACGCAAACTGGAACCAGTTTCCGTAATTTCAACAATAGCATCCGCAAATCGAGGCGGCTTAACTTCAGTAGCACCCCAGGAAAAATCAACTTTAGCATTAACTCCATTTTTTGCAAGATAACGATTCGTCATGCCCACAGCCTCAGTGGCAATACGCTTTCCTTCCAAGTCCTTGGCACATTTAATATCGGAACCTGCTGGCACAGCCAATACCCAGCGAAGGGGATTTCGTCCAACCTTACCATAGACAAGTTCTGCTACTTCAATTACATCTGAACCATTTTCCTGAATCCAGTCAAAACCGGTCAACCCACAATCCAAAATGCCTTCTTCAATATACTTCGACATTTCCTGGGCACGAATCAACATACACTCAATTTCCGGATCGTCTATCACCGGATAGTATGAGCGGGAATTTATTTCGATTTTGTATCCCGCTTTCGCAAACATTGCGGTTGTGGACTCTTCCAGACTTCCTTTAGGAAGTCCCAACATCAACTTACAACTCATATTCAAAACTCCTGTACATGTCTGATTAAAACAAAACTTTTTTTAATATACATCAAATCTGATAAATTACAACTCAAAACAAGTATTTTTGTAGTTTATTGAACTATTTGCATTTAATTTGTCAAACTTAAGGTTCCTTTGTCAGGATACCTTGAAAAAAAACACATTCAAATTATATTATTTTCCGTTGAACACGTTTTCGAAATAATGAAAGGATTCATTTATGCAAACTAAAACAATGTTTAATTCCGACTGTGATTGGCTCTCTAAAGCTAAAATTGGCGCATTTATGCATTTTTTGCCATCCGCCGAAACTTTCGATTTAGTTACAAAATTCGACGTTGATGCTTTAATCCTACAATTAAAAATATCCGGAGCTCGATATTTCTGTTTTACACTTGGACAAAATTCAGGCTATTTCAATGCACCGAATCCGATTTATGAAGAACTTGCCGGTTACCAGATTGGTGAACGTTGTTCCCGTCGAAATCTCCCATTGGAAATTGCTAAAGCCTGTAAACTCGCCGATATACGCTTTATGCTCTATCTTCCATGTCAGCCTCCCAACCGGGATTTAAAAGCTGTAACAGCACTGGGATTCCCTGAAAAAGAGATAAATACTGACCGTATGATTACTGATATCGGCTCCCGAAATTGGGCAAAAGTGATTTCCTATTGGTCAGAATTATTTGGAGATTTGGTTTCCGGCTGGTGGTTTGACGGTGGATACCAATGGATCGGATTTCGGGATGAACATTCCGTTCTTTACGCTGAAGCGGCAAAAAAAGGAAACCATAACCTGCAATCCGGGAGTATGTTTTCAAAGATCAACAATCGGTGAAGATTACATCGCAGGCGAAATTAATAATCCTTTCGAAATAACCGTCCCGGAACGTTGGATCGATGGTTCTCAAGCTCATATTCTTACTTTCCTCGGGAATCGCTGGGGGCAAAGAAACTGCCGATTTTCCACTGCAGAGTGGTGTAATTGGTTGAAACCTACATTTGCTTCAGGTTGCGCTGTTACGATTGATATGGGGCCAAATTACGACATGAACAGTGGATCGGCAATAGGAACTTTCTCCGATGAGCAAATCCAACAGTTTACCGAAATGGTAAAAACGGCAAACTGATACTATACACAAAACAGACGAACAGGAAAATGCAGTTCTGAAAATTCTGACCAAGCTTTATCTCTCAAAGAGAAAGATGAATAAAGTGCGAAAATTGTCGGACCGCTTCCACTCATTAGCGTACCCAATGCTCCGGTACCACTCAATTTTTCAGTTATCATTTGAAGAATCGGAAATTTATGAATAACAGAATATTCTAAATCATTCCACAGACAGGATCCGATCCCGGAAATATCTTGTTTTTGTAATGAGGAAAGCAGTTCTTTCGTATTTTTAACAGGATTTTCAAATTCCCGTGGTTCATAATGCTGATAAGCCCATTTTGCTCTGACTGGAAATTCCGGTGCTACCAGTAAAAGTGGCAAACGAACGGGGTAAGTGCTCAAAGTATGCAATTGTTCCCCAACGCCTTTAGCAATTGAAGGAACTGGATTTAGAAAAAACGGAACATCTGCGCCTATTTTTACCGCTATTTCAGCCAATTTTTCCATCGAAAGTTCTTTAGGATAGAATCGCTGCATCTGTAGCAGAACGGCCGCTGCATCGGATGATCCGCCACCTAATCCAGCCGCAATCGGGATATGTTTTGTCAGAGAAATGCGATACCCTGAACAAGGGATATTCAGTATCTGGCAAACATTCACAAGCGCTTTGACACAGAGATTCGTATTGTCACATGGTAAATCCGAACGATTAGAAAGCATCTCAATTCCGGAAATTTCTGGATCCCGTTCTACAATAACATCATCAAACAAATCATAAATTGGGAAGAAACAAGTCTCCAATTCATGATATTCATCACCTCTCACGCCTGTAATATGCAGAGATAAATTAATTTTTGCAGGTGTCCTCATTTAATTTTTTCTCGTCTTATCAAGTTATATCTCTAATGTGTAAAACATTTTTGTTATGAATGGATCGCATTTAGCCCATACTTTTGCAGAATATCAACAGCAGAATCCAACTGTTCGGTGGTTGGAGAATCAACACTGGGCATTGTGTCTTTTTTCGAAATAGCGAGGTATTTACTGCGGGCAAAGGAATGATAGGGCAGTAACCGGACCCTATCCACGTTTATGCTGCTCAAAAAAACACCGGTCTCATGCATATTGTCAGTTGAATCATTGCAACCAGGAACAAATGGTATGCGAATTTCAATATGTTTTCCATGTTTGGACAAAAAGGACAAATTATCACGAATCAGTTCATTCCCCTGCCCTGTCAGAAGTTTGTGTTGCGTTGTATCAGCATGTTTGAAATCTACCAGATACATATCGGTAAACTCAAGCGAGTCCGCCAGAACAGACTGAGGAATAAAACAGGAGGTATCCAATGCTGTGTGAATATTTTGTTGTTTTAATGCCACAAGTAAGGATATCGCAAACACATTCTGTAACAAAGGTTCGCCACCGGAAAGAGTTACCCCGCCATTAGAATTTTGATAAAATTCATAGTCTTCAATTGCTATCTTAAGACATTCCTTCACAGAAACCCGTTTCCCGTATAACTTCATGGCATACCCTAAACATGATTTTTCGCAATCGCCGCAGCTCAAACACAAATCATGTTTAAAAAGATGTTTCCCCTCTAAAAGAACTTGTGAGTTGTTACGGCAGACAGGAATACACTCGCCACAATTTACACATTTATGCTGATAGAATGCCATTTCCGGTTTGGGGGATATGCTTTCTGGATTATGACACCAAATACAATGGAGAGGACATCCCTTCAGAAAAAAAGTTGTCCTGATACCGGGCCCATCATGCACAGCAAATCTTTTGGGATCCAGAAGTATCCCTGTGACATCCATTCCAAGTTTATTCGGCTGCATTTTTTGCCCTTGTAATGAACGCATCCTGTTCAGCTTTTGGCATATCGTTAAACCTGACATTCCAACCACAAACCCGGACTTGAAGATTTTCATAGTTTTCCGGATGTCGCTGTGCGTCTTCAAGCATCTCCGCATCAAAAACGTTAAAATGCACGGCAATTCCACCCCTGTCCATATACGTACGCATCACGGCAACCATTGCGTCCAAACCATCGTCCCCTTGAACTGTCGCGGGATGCATCAATACATCTAACGGATAGTCGTCGGGTAAATCCTGTGTATTGATTTGTGTTGCAGAACGAACAAGAGCGGTAACGCCGGTTCTATCCATTCCCATTGTTGGAGAAAGATTTTTAGACATTTCCATGCCGGCTTTACGACCATCGGGAGTTGCTCCGGTTTTCTTACCCAAGTCAAAATATTGTTTGGCTGTATGTCCGGATGTAACAAAAAAACCACCTCTTCCATTCGGATGTAAATTGATGATTGTACTGCAATAATGAACAATTTGTTTAGCATAAAAGTCAACTTCTTTTATGCCGTTTCCATATTTATTGGGGGAATGAAGTATTCTGGTACGCAATTTTTCATATCCATTCCAATCGGCAAGAAGAATTTTATGCATTTCTTCAAGAGTAACTTCTTTTTTCTCAAAAACAAATTTTCCTAAATAACAGCCAATTAAAAATGCTGGAATTCTTGTGGTCATTATTTGAGTTCTTTCATACAAACTAGGAATAAAGAATTGATTTATTAATTAAAAATTGAAAATTATTATTTAATCTTTTATATATACAATTTTTAGCATCTTTTCCTTTATTTTGTGGTGATATAA
>CALCCZ010000008.1 GCA_937900075.1 uncultured Lentisphaeria bacterium | reverse complement strand
TCTCAAGCGTACATTCAGAGGGGTGACTTCGACATATTCATCATCTGCCACATATTCCAAGGACTCTTCCAGACTCATTTTTTGAGCCGGAGCGATTTTCAGATTCCTGTCGGAACCTGCGGCACGCATATTGGAAAGTCTTTTTGCTTTCTGGAGATTGACTTCGAGGTCATCAGATGTGCAATGCTGACCGACAATCATGCCTTCGTAGGTTTCCGTTACGGGATCTATGAAGAATGTACCCCGCAGCTGCAGACCGTCAATAGCATACGCTTCGGCGCGGCCGGCACCCATACTGACCATAACCCCGGCAGTTCTCTGTGGAATATCGCCCTTAAACGGTTCGTAATGATCAAAACGGTGGGAGATGATGGCTTCACCCGCGGTAGCTGTCATGATTTTGCTTCTCAGACCGATAATTCCGCGTGTCGGAATGGTAAATTCAACGAGCTGACGTTCGCCATGCTGTTCCATTTTCGACATTTCGCCACGTCTCTGTCCGGCGAGTTCAATGGCTTTTCCCGCACTGGTAGAGGGAACGTCAATGGTCAGAATTTCAATAGGCTCACATTTTACACCATCGATAATCTTTGTGATAACCTGCGGTTGTGTGATCGTGAGTTCATAGCCTTCTCTGCGCATTGTTTCAATCAAAATGGCTAAATGCAGAACTCCGCGACCGCTGACTTTGAAAGCATCTCCGTCGGCTTCTTCGACTCGCAGTGCTACATCGCGTTCCGCTTCCTTGAAAAGACGTTCACGAATATGACGGCTGCTGATGTATTTGCCTTCTTTCCCGAAGAGGGGGGAGTCATTTACGCGGAAAGTCATGGATACTGTCGGCTCATCTATGGCGATAGGCGGCAGAGGATCCGGGTGTTCTGCATCGGCGAAGGTATCACCGATATCAATATCTTCGGCACCGACTATAGCGCAGAGGTCACCATTTTCAACGGAAGTGACTTCCTTTTTTCCGATTCCTTCGAAAGTGAAAAGCTGTTTTATTTCCGCATGCGGAATAACGGTTCCGTCACGTTTGATAAGGGAAACGGGCTTTTCCGTGGTCATGGTTCCGCGATGAACGCGTCCGATTCCAATGCGTCCGACATAATCATTGTAGTCTAAAGTTGTAACCTGTACCTGAACGGGACCATCGTTATATTTGGGTGCTGGAATCTTGTCGATAATAGCATCCATCAATGGCAGAATGGAATCCCGTTTTCCGTTTTCCAAATCTGCAGTCGCCCAGCCATTTCTTCCGCTGGCGTAGAGAACGGGAAAATCAAGCTGATCTTCGTTTGCGTTCAAGTCTATGAACAAATCAAAAACCTCGTTCAAAACTTCCTGCGGACGGGCATCGGGTCGGTCGATTTTGTTAATAACAACAATCGGTTTCAGGTTGAGTGCCAGTGCTTTTTGCAGAACAAAACGGGTCTGCGGAAGCGGTCCCTCTGCTGAGTCAACAAGAAGAAGAACTCCATCGGCAAGATTGAGAACGCGTTCTACCTGTCCGCCGAAATCGCTGTGCCCGGGAGTATCAATGACATTGATTTTGGTATTTCTGTAATTTACACTGATATTTTTTGCCAGAATAGTAATTCCGCGTTCCCGTTCCAAATCGTTGTTGTCCAGGAAACATTCATGCATTTCCTGGTTGTCCCGGAACAGTTTTGCCTGTTTGATGATCTGGTCGACCAAAGTGGTTTTTCCATGGTCAACGTGTGCGATAATCGCAATATTTCTGATGTTCATGAGATGCCTGCATTACGTTATATTATCCATTTGAAAACAATAGGCATATAATTTACACCATAAATTGCAAAAATCAAGATAAAAAATTTTTTTATCGCAGAACACCCCGGAAAATGTGCAGATATTTCATGACTTTTTCATCTGTTCCCTTTATCTTCCTTTGGGTGTGGAAACAGAAATCGGCACACCGAAAGATGGGCATTATGATTTTTGGAAGACCGCGACATACTCCTGATTTCCCTTGGGACCGCGGATAGGCGAGGGCATAACAGACAGCATGTTCCAACTTAATTCCGTTTGGGCAAAGGAAACAACTTTGTCAACTGCTTTTTGTCTGACAGCTTCATCGGTTACGACACCACCAGGCGGAACATCGCGTTTAGGAGCTTCGAATTGTGGCTTCACAAGGATAAAAGCGTAGGCATTATTGTTCATCAGGGCATTTGCCGCGGGTAAAGCCATAGTAACCGATATGAAAGAGAGATCGGCAGTGACAACATCCGGTTTTTCCGGGATATCCAAGGAGGTTAAATTCCGGACATTTATGCCTTCTTTGACGATGACACGCGGATCATTTCGGAGCTTTCCGTGCAGAAGACCGCGTCCCACATCGGTTGCATAAACCCGCAAGGCATTGTGACGCAGCAGAACATCTGTGAATCCGCCAGTGGATGCTCCCATGTCCAGACAAATTTTCCCTGTCAGGTCAGGAAGAATTTGCTCAAGTGCATTGACCAGTTTGAACGCGCCCCTGCTGACATATTCCAATTCAGAATCTACCAGGAGAGGTGTTTCAGGTGCCAGCAGATCGGATGGTTTTCGCAGGAGCATATCGGGATTCAATCTGACTTTCCCTGCCATAATGAATTTTGCGGCTTCTTCGGGTGTTTCGAAGTGTCCCCGTTCGCAAAGGAGAATATCTGCCCGTATTTTCTTCATAATTTTTGGATTTCCATGTTGATTTTTTCATTTTTAAGTATAAAGTTAATTCGTATGACACGTTTTTTCAAGTTTGGAGTTATTCAAAATGGTATATTTTCTTATAACGGCGATGTTTGTCGGGTTACTGATTTCAATATCCGTCATCATTTATTGCCGTTATCGTATACGTTCTCTCCGCAATAAGCTGAAAATTGAGATGGTTCATAATTCGGAAGTCGGCAATTTGCTTGAGATTTTTTCACGGAATATCGGACGGGCTGGAATCCGGGAAGTCCGGAATACTGATGACTGGTTGTCTGCCTGTGCTAAATATGCGGGCGGATTGGTTGAAGCCGAAAGCCTGGCGTTATTTGAGATCCGCGATAACGGACTTTATCCGACGGGTGTTTTTGGTGTTTTTCCTGCATTTGTCAAAACGGATGTACAGGACAGAGTGAATCAGAAATATGTTCTGGAACGAATGAAAAAAACAAAAATTCCCATGGGGCAGGGGATTATCGGAAGGGTTGCCCAAACACAGCAGGCGGTCTTGATTACCCGTGCTGATGACCCGGAATTGGAAAAAATAGAGGATAAAGGTCACAACATCATTACTTTGATGGCATCCCCGATGATTTTTAATGGTAACTGTGTCGGTGTGATATGCGCAGTGAACAACAGAAAGAAGACGGATGAACCCTTTGATGCTGATCAATTCCGGCGTTTGAAATTTATATCAAACAAAATTGTTTTGCTGCAGAATATTACGACATCTTACGGACGATTGAGTGAACAGGAACGTCTGAAACAGGAATTGGATTTTACCAGAACACTGCAGCGTTCCTTGTTGCCGAAGAATGTTCCTGATTGGGGGCGCTTTAAAATCGGTGCTGCTACACGCCCTGCAAAAATTGTCAGTGGTGACTTTTATGACTTCATAGAGATAGACAAAGACAGAATGCTGGTGGTAATTGGCGATGCCGTTGGAAAGGGGATACCTGCGTGTATGATTATGTCTATGACACACAGTTTTATCAGAGCCAATATCTCGCGTTTTACAACCTTGAAGGATCTTTTGCTTGATGTAAATGAAAATTTGCACAGAGATACGGTTTCCGGACAATATGTTACGCTCGGAATATGTCTGTTGAACCGCAAGGAGTCAACAATGGAATATGCGAGAGCCGGTCATACGGATTTGCTGTTGTTCTCCCGTAATCATATACGGGTGATATATCCGGATGGGGCGGGGTTGGGGTTATTGCCTTCCGAACTTGCTGATTTTGATACGTTCTGTATTGAATTTACACCCGATATGGAAATCATGATGTTTACTGATGGTATCAATGAAGCCTTGAATCTGAATGATGAGCAATTCGGAATGAAAAAACTGAAAGATAATTTTATGCAGTCATGTCTTGCCAACGATATGCCTTTGGATACTGTTCATCGTCTGATAAGTGAGGTGGACGATTTTTCAGAAGGTGTGGATCAGACCGATGACCAGACTGTAGTTGTGATTCGGCATTTGTAAAGGAGAAACTTTTTATGAAATTCAGTGTTTTTTCAGCCAATATTTTCATAGGACTTCTTTGTTCTGTTTTCTTGTCATCCTGTGAGCTTACCGGTGAAAGTCAGCGGGAGTGTGAAAAACGTGAAGAAGCGGAACTTTTAAGTACGATGACACCGGAGGAAAGAGAAGATTATCTGGCATTACAGCGTGCAAAAGAACGTTTTCAACGGAAGAAAATTGAATATTCAGCGGAGAAACCGGCTGAGCATAGAACGGCTCCGAAAAAAAGCTGGTTCAGTTTTGAACGGCACAGTGAGGAGAAACGGAAACGTATGCTGGATGTATCACGACCTGTAATTTTATATGAAGATGAACATGTTATACCGACGAAGGGCAATTCCGGCAGACGAAGTGAAACTCTCTTGAATGACGGCAGAGAACGTACGAAAGTTAAAAGCAACTGAAATATACCATAGGAGACTATTATGAAATACGTAGTAACAGGAGCCGCTGGGCTTATTGGCAGTGCCGTAATCTGGGCATTGAACAAAGCTGGTGAGACAGATATACTGGCTGTTGACCACTTGTCGAACAGCGAAAAATGGAAAAATTTGCGGGCTTTGCGTTTTTGTGACTATATGGAACGAGATACTTTTGAAGATTTGCTCAAAAATCGCAAATTACCCGAGAATATACGCTATATTGTGCACATGGGAGCTTGCTCTTCCACAACGGAAACGGATGCAACCTATTTGATTCATAACAATTTTGAATATACAAAAATGCTTGCTGCATACGCGGTTGAGAAAAATATACGTTTTCTCTATGCATCCAGTGCTGCGACGTATGGTGACGGAAAGTATGGTTATTCCGACAGCGAGAACGGTATTGAAAAATTGCGGCCTCTGAATATGTACGGATATTCCAAACAGATGTTTGACTTGTGGGCGAGAGGAAATGGTTTGTTATCCAGTATTGTCGGAGTGAAATTTACAAATGTTTATGGTCCGAATGAATGGCATAAGGGCCCCATGCGTTCTATGGTATGCCGTGCATTTGAACAGATACGGGATACGGGCAAAGTGTGCCTTTTTAAATCGTACCGAAGTGAGTACCAGAATGGTGAGCAAAAAAGAGATTTCATATATGTGAAAGACGCTGTGGACATTGTATTGTTCCTTTTGAACCGTCCGGATCTTACAGGCCTTTACAATATCGGCAGTGGAAAAGCAGAGACGTGGAACAGTCTTGCTTCTGCGGTATTCCATGCATTGAATGTGCCGGTCAAAATTGAATATGTTGACATGCCGGAGACATTGAAAAACAAATATCAGTATTACACATGTGCCGATATGGAAAAAGTACGGGCTGCCGGTTATACGAAGCAAATTATGACCCTGGAACGGGGAATATCAGACGATGTTTGTGTATATCTCTCCAAAGGACTTTTTCTCGGGGATGAATAAATCGGGGTTGAATCATGACGGAATTACCTATTGATGCGATTCAGAACAGAACACTTCGAATAGCGGTTATCGGACTTGGATATGTCGGACTTCCTTTGGCGGTGGCGTTCGGTGAAAAATATCGGACAGTCGGTTTCGATCTGAAAAAACAACGTATCGAATCCCTGATGCAGGGGTACGATTATACCGGTGAGGTCACATCCGCAGAACTTGCAGCATCAAAGTTTCTCCGTTTTACGAATGATTCTGCAGATATTAAAAACAGTGATGTTTTCATCGTTACTGTCCCTACACCCGTTGATAAGGCCAATTGTCCGGATATATCGCTATTGCTTGTCGCAAGTGAAACTGTTGGTAACGCAATTCGCCCGGGTGGAATTGTGATTTATGAAAGTACCGTTTATCCTGGATGTACGGAAGAAGATTGTATTCCTGTTGTAGTGGAAAAGAGCGGGCTTGTTTTTAACCGAGACTTTTTTGCTGGTTACAGTCCAGAACGCGTCAATCCGGGTGAATGTGAAAAAATACATAAACTGAAAGAAATAACGAAAGTCGTATCCGGGTCCACGGTAGCGGCTACCGCTTTTGTTAACGAATTGTACCAGTCCATACTGCATTGTAAACCCCATATTGCACCATCTATAAAAGTTGCCGAGGCTGCAAAAGTGATTGA
>CALCCZ010000007.1 GCA_937900075.1 uncultured Lentisphaeria bacterium | reverse complement strand
TTACTACTTTTAATGGCTTATATTCAGAAATTACATCTTTTTCCTTTAATTCATTACCAATATTGTTTATTTTTTTTGCCTGAATTCCACTTGAACGGCGAACACCAAAAGCATCTCTAATAACAACCATCAGGAATACAAAAGAAATCATGAAAGTATCAGAGAAAATACCGTGCTTACATGCCATTGTTGTACATAAAGCAGTAACTAAAGCAGAATGACTTGAAGGCATACCACCAGTACGCCAGATCATTAATTCTACTAATTCACCTGGAGTTCTAATTTTATTGCTTATTAAATTGATTAATGTCTTAATGAATTGTGCAGAAAACCAACTGAAAATACAAGCAAGAAAAGTTGGGTCTACAAAGAAAATTTTTAACTGTTCTCTAAATGTCATGTTAATCATTTTATTACCTAATAATCCACTTATATTTTATCATCAGAAGGCAATTTTTACTAGTAGAAATATTAATAAATAGGTAGTAATTTGCTAAAAATAAAAATATAATGAACTAATGGATTTTAAAGAATTTTACGCTGGTGAAAATGATTCTGGACGCAGACTTGATAAAATATTGCGCCGCTTTTTAAATGAAATGAGTCTTTCTGAACTGTACAAATGCATCAGAAAAGGCCTTATAAAAGTCAATGACAAAAAAATCAATCAGAATTATAAGGTAAACCAGCAGGATAAAATTTCTATTGCCGCTTTTTTAATTGAAAAAAATAATTCTTCTTCACAGGATTCAAAAGAAAAAACAGAAACAGCGGCAGATTTATTATCTCTTATGCCTGAAATCGTCTTTCAGAACAAAGATTTAATCATTTTGAACAAACCATATGGGCAGCTGGTACAAGGCTCTTCAGTTTCTCTTGATAAAGTAATTGAACAGTATTACAAAAAAAACAGTCAGGATGATTCCCTTGGATTTAGAACCGGTCCCCTTCACCGCCTTGATAAAAACACAACAGGACTTCTTGCTTTTTCATGGAGCATAAAAGGAGCCCACTGGTTTTCTGAAAATATACAAAATCATATTGTCCAGAAGCATTACAGAGGAATTGTTCAGGGAAAGATTACTGAAAAAGAAACCTGGCTTGATACAATTACAAAAGAATACAACAAAGAAAATAAATTTCAGACAGTAAACATAGAACATAATGATACAGAAAATAACTCACATACAGAAGTAACACCAGTTGCATACGGAAAATACAATGGCCTTGATATTACTTATGTTGATTTTTTAATTAAAACAGGACGAACTCACCAGATCAGAGCCCAGTCTTCTTTGCACAAACATCCTCTTTTAGGAGATACTGCTTATGGGGGAACAAGAACTGAGCTGAAAAATGAATATTTTCTCCACGCTTATGAATTACATTTTCCATCAGAAAATCCACTGGAATTACCAGAAGTGATTACAGCGGAACTTCCAGATGATTTTAAATACTTTTTATCAAAAACTTGTGATATCTAAAAAACAGTAGTATAATATTTTGGGTTGAGTATGGAAAATATCTTAAATAAGTTCACTGACAGTTTCAAACCAGTTGCAGTTTATGCTTTAGTTGGAGAAAGCGGTACTGGAAAAAGTTTCAGATCTAAAATTCTTGCAGAACAATATGGTATTCATAGCATTATTGATGATGGCCTTTTGATTACTGATGAAAAAATCATTGCCGGTCATTCTGCTAAACGTGAAAAGACATATATGGGTGCTGTTAGAGCCGCACTTTTTGATGACAAAGAACAAAGAGATGCTGTTGCAAAAGAAGTGAAAAAAAACCACATTAAAAAGATTCTCATACTCGGAACTTCTGAAAAAATGGTTTCTAAAATTGCCATGAGACTTCAGTTGCCACAGCCACAAAAAATCATTCATATTGAAGAAATAGCTACAAAAGAAGAAATAGAAAAAGCTGTAAAATCAAGACAGGTTGAAGGAAAACATGTTATTCCAGTTCCTTCAATTGAGGTTGAAAAATCATGAGTCTCAAAATTGAAAATTTCCAGTTTGGAGAACTGCCCGCTGTCAAATTGACAACGGACCTCGGCAGCGTTTCTTATACCCCGTACGGAGCCCATATCCTGTCTTTCACTCCGGCAGGACAGAAAGATTTGCTGTGGCTTTCCGAAAAAAGCTGCAAAACCCCGGGCAAAGCCATTCGCGGCGGTATCCCGGTTTGCTGGCCCTGGTTCGGCGCAGCCGGTAAACCCAATCACGGGATTGCACGCATTTCCGACTGGCAAAGCAGTGAACCGTGCATAGAGCCGGATGGCAGTGTGACCGTTCTTTTTGATTTGCAATCGGAGGAATACGGAGTAAATGCGAGTTTGAAAATGAATGCCGGAACCTCTCTGAAACTGTTTCTGACCACGACCAATGTTTCCGGCAAACCGCTTGTCCTCAGTGAAGCACTTCATACCTATTTCAACATTGGTGATATTGCAGAAACATTCGTGGACGGATTATCCGGCTGTGAATATACGGATACCGTCAATCATACAGAAGGCAAACAGGATGGAGAAATTGCTTTTTCCTGCGAAACAGACCGCTTCTTCTATCCCGGTGACGGACTTATCACGATTCGGGATAACGGGAACAACCGCAAAATCGGTGTTGCCAGGTTCGGATCCGCCTCCGCAGTTGTCTGGAATCCGTGGATTGATAAATCGCGCCGGATGCCGGATTTCGGCGATGAAGAATACCATGGCATGTTGTGCGTAGAAGCGGCAAACGTAGGAAAAGACATCCGCACATTACCGGATGGCAAGAAACATACCATAGGGACCGAAATATTTATTTTACCCTCTTGAACTTTTCAGAAAATGTGCTAACTTTTCGGGATATTTACCAAAAACTCAAAAGAAAAGGAATTTGAAAATGAATGATGACTACAACAGAGATGCAGGGAGCCACTATCACAACGCAGATGCGGAAATTTCAACAGGTCTGGCGGAAGCCGAGGATATGTCCAGAACATTCATGAACCGCGTATATGCCTGGATGGCGGGTGGGCTTATCATTACAGGTATTGTCGCATATCTGGTTTGCACGGCAATGATGAATAATCGCCCGGTGATTGATACGGCCACCGGTGTGATTGTCAATGAAGGCAGTATTTTCTGGTCCAGCAGCTTTATCCTGTTCGCTATTATCGCCGAGTTCGGACTGGTTCTCTGGCTCTCTTTCGGCATTATGAAGATGAGTCCGCAAATAGCCGGTATCTGTTTCCTGGTTTACTCGGCATTGACCGGTATCACCCTGGCACCGGTTCTTATGGCTTATACGCAAGCCTCGGTATATTCCGCATTTTTCGCTGCTGCCGGTACCTTTGCCGCAACAAGTCTGTTCGGCTATCTCACGAACCGGGATATGAGCGGAATCGGCGCGTTCTGTTTTATGGGACTTATCGGCGTCATCATTGCGTCTATTGTCAATATGTTCTTCAAAAATGAGGGGGTTGCCATGATCCTCTCCTACGTTTCTGTTGTGATTTTCACGGGTCTGACCATTTATGATACACAGAAACTGAAATTGCTGGGACGCGGTATTTCGGAAGACGGCGAAGATGCTGCTGAGAATCAGAATTTTCACAGAGTTGCCATCATCGGAGCTTTGCAACTCTATTTGGATTTCATCAACCTCTTCCTGGCATTGTTGAGAATCCTCGGAAAACGCCGCTAACAGCGCGTTTCTGAAAGACAAACGGAACCATTCACCGGAGTGGTTCCGTATTTTATTTTGTTTTCATTCCAACAGTTTACAGCAAGGAAAGTTCAGATATGCAGAACAGGTACAGTCTTCTTCAAAAGGCAAAGGCGGAACGGATTTTGATTTTGGATGGAGCCATGGGAACCATGCTCCAGAAATTCGGTTTTGAAGAAAAAGATTTCCGCGGGACTGTCTTTACCGGTCATCCGGTGGAATTAAAAGGCAATAACGACGTTTTGAATCTGACACAGCCCCAAGCTGTTTTAAGTGTTCACAGACAATATCTTGAGGCCGGTGCCGACATTATCGAAACCAATACGTTCAATGCAAACTTTTTTTCACAATCAAAATATCAATTGTGCGATAAAGTGTACGAATTGAACCGGGCGGGTGCCGCTATAGCCCGCGCAGTCGCTGACGCCTTTACGGAAATGACTCCGGATAAACCGCGTTTTGTTGCCGGCTCCATGGGACCAACCGGGAAAATGCTTTCCATGTCGCCGTCTGTCTCAGACCCGGCATTCCGGGATCTGACCTTCGATGAACTCGCGGATGCTTACAAAACGGCAGCCGAGGGGTTGCTTGACGGCGGAACAGATATTCTGCTGATTGAAACCATTTTTGATACTTTGAACGCCAAAGCTGCGATTTATGCCATCAACCGCATACGGAAGGAACGCCAACTGGATATTCCGGTTATGATTTCCGGTACCCTTTCCGATGCCTCCGGACGTCTGCTCGCCGGACAGAACGTGGAAGCATTTCTGACTTCCGTGAAACATTGTCCCGGTCTGCTGTCTGTCGGTTTGAACTGCGCTTTAGGTGCCACTGAAATGCGTCCGTATATTGCCGAACTGGCGGCAAAAGCCCCTTGCGGCGTTTCCGCACATCCCAATGCGGGTTTGCCGGACGAACAGGGGAATTATACCCAAACGCCTGAAAAAATGGCTGTAATCATGCGGGAATTTGCCGATGACGGCTTACTGAATATTGCCGGTGGCTGCTGCGGAACAACTCCGGATCATATCCGGGCAATTGCCTCAGCCATGACCGGGGCAAAACCGCGAATCCCCGTAGCCCCTGCCCCCCTTCTCCGGCTCGCCGGTCTTGACCCGCTGACAGCGAATCCCGACTTGCCGTTCCTGAATGTCGGAGAACGCACCAATGTTGCCGGCTCCCGCAAATTCCTGCGTCTGATCCGCGAAGGCAAACACGAAGAAGCCATCCGGATTGCCCGCGACCAAGTGGAAAACGGAGCCTGTATTATCGACATCAATATGGATGATGCCATGCTGGATTCGCAGAAAGAACTTACCGGATTTCTGCTGCGTCTCGCAGGCGAACCGGATATCGCCCGCGTTCCCGTTATGATCGACTCTTCCAGCTGGAATACCATCCTTGCCGGTTTGAAATGCGTCCAGGGCAAATGTATCGTCAACTCCATCAGCCTGAAAGAAGGGGAAAAACTCTTTCTGGAACATGCGGAAGAAGCTGCCGCATTCGGCGCAGTCCTCCTTTGTATGGCGTTCGATGAACAGGGACAGGCCGATACTTTGGAACGGCGCGTTTCCATCTGCCGCCGGATGTATCATCTGCTGACCGAACAGGCACATATCCCCCCCTGCGATATTATTTTCGACGTCAATGTTTTTGCCGTTGCGACCGGGATTCCGGCACATGATGCTTACGGACACGATTTCATTGAAGCGGTCCGTATTCTGAAAAAAGAATTCCCGCTTTGTCATTTCTCGGGAGGAATCAGCAATATATCGTTTTCTTTCCGCGGCAACGAAATCATTCGTCAGGCTCTGCACAGTGTATTCCTTTACCACGCTATCGCTGCCGGACTGGATATGGGTATCGTCAATCCCGCCCAACTGGCTCAATATGAAGAACTGGAACCGGAATTGAAGACAGCCGCAGAAGCGGTCATTCTGAACTCCCGTCCGGACGCTGCAGCCCGTCTGCTGGAACTGGCATCTTCCTTCTCCGGCGATAAAAACACGGACCATACGGACAGTACTCCTGCATGGCGTTCTGACTCCGTGGAGGCACGTGTTCAATATGCTTTACTCCATGGAAATGATACATTTCTGAAAGAAGATATGGCGGAAGCCCTGATAAAATACAAAAATCCGGTACTCGTCATTGAAGGCCCACTGATGGACGGTATGAAAGAAGTCGGTATCCGTTTCGGAGCCGGAAAAATGTTCCTGCCGCAAGTTGTTAAAACCGCCAGAGTTATGAAAAATGCCGTCTCCGAACTCATGCCGGCCATAAAAGCGGCTCAGGAAAACTCCCCTGACCGGGACAAACAGAAAACCGTTGTTCTTGCCACCGTTAAAGGCGATGTTCATGATATCGGTAAAAATATCATCGCTGTTATGCTCCAATGCAATAATTTCCGTGTCATTGACCTGGGCGTCATGACCCCCTGTCAGACAATCATAGAAACTGCCATCCGGGAACAGGCGGACATTATCGCACTCAGCGGTCTGATTACACCGTCTTTAGAGGAAATGGGAATCGTTGCCGATGAACTCAAACGACGGAATCTCAATATCCCGTTGATGGTCGGCGGAGCCGCCACCTCCATGACCCATACCGCACTGAAACTCTGCACACGCTATCCATACGTAGTCTATACATCCGATGCGTCTCAGTGCGTACCCGCCGCAGCCGCTCTCGCCGATTCCACGAAACGGCGTCCTTATCTGGAAAATCTCTCAAACAACTATGAACAAATCCGGAAAGAATACTTACGGAACAAGGAATCGGCAGTCCGTCTCACCCTCGCAGAAGCCAATAAACGTGCGGAAGCATGGCAAATCTCGGATGCTGTTTCCAAACCCGCGGAGACCGGGATTTTCAACTTTGATTTCAACATAGATGACATTCTGCCGTTGCTGAACCGGGACTCTCTGCTTTATGCCTGGAATACACATCGGAACGCAAAAACCACTCTGCTGGAAGATGTTGACGCATTATTGGGAAAAATGAGGACGGAACATCTGTTCCGGATAAAAGCAACTGCCGGAATTTTTCCTGCGGAAAAAGCCGGAAACGCTATTCGTATTTACCATGATGAAGAAAGAAAACAACTTCTGGCGGAACTGCCATTCCTGCGCAAACAAACGCTTGCAAATCAAGATGATCTGCCTTTGTGCCTCTCCGATTTCATCGCCGGTAAACAGGATTATCTCGGTCTCTTCGCTCTCAGCGCCGGTTACGGTATCGCTGAACGCGCGGAACAATTCCGGAAAGAGAATGACGATTATTCCGCACTGCTGCTGCAGACTCTTGCAGGTGCCATGGCAGACGCAGCCGCTGATTATCTGCAGCATACGGTCCTCAAAGAGATTTGGGATATCCGGGGAATACGTCCTGCTGTCGGATACCCCGTCTGCCCGGACCATACCTTGAAAGAGGATATTTTCCGCGTGCTGAATGTTCCCGCTGCCATCGGAATTTCCCTGACAGAAAATAAAATGATGATTCCGTCCGCTTCCGTTTGCGGTCTTTTATTCGCCAATCCGTCCAGCCGGTATTTCCCGGTAGGGGAAATCGCACAGGACCAGTTGACAATCTATGCGGAACAGAGAAAACTGTCTCCGGAAACGCTGCTGAAGTTCATCCGTTGACGGATATCCGGAGAAATCTTTTTACTTTTTCGTGTAAAACGGATCGTAAAGAGCATCATCTTCGCTCAAATACCCGACCCGTTTCTGAAATTTTTCCGGAACTCCGCCAGCTTTACAGATATTTGCGGTTGCTTCCGCATGACCATCCGCATATACCGCCACCGCTTTGCCGCAATGCCGGAAATCCGCATAACCGCCCGTTCCGGAGGACGGATTGCACAGAAATGACGTTGGCCCCAATGTTTTACTGTCAAGAAAACAAACGGCATCGGCAGCAATCAGGGTACCGGACGCATTTCTCAACTGTGCGGTAGTCACGGGGCTGTAGTCCGGGGGCGCGTCATTGATATTTTCGAATGAAAGGAGGTAGTTATAGCCGTATCCGGCATATTTGGGACACCATCCCTCCTTTACAGTCAAACTGTGTTTTGTTTCCGGACACTGAAAAACCTCATCACTGGAGGCATCGGCAACCGGCAGCCCAGCTGCAAGAAGTCCGGCACCTTTACAGTTTACTCCGACATCCCATTGTCTTCCGGAACTCTCCCAGGCGAGACAGAAGACGCCGTCAAAAGACTCGGCATACGTCAGATGTGCAATTGCCAGCTGCCTCATATTGCCGATACATACGGGCGTTCTGCTGCGGGCACGCAGGGAAGATACAACAGGGAAAAGCATGGTTGCCAATATTCCGATAACGGCAATGACAACCAGCAATTCAATCAAAGTAAAAAAATGCTCCGCAGCAGGAGCAAAGTCTGTTCCGTTCCGTTTCATTCGCGTTCTTTCTTTTCTTTATCCGCCAGTCCGGAGGGACGGCAAAAAGGAACAAAATTCTGTTTAACTGGGAAAATTCCAGTAATCAATAACAGGGAATGATTGCCAGTAAAACAAGAGTTTCATCGCCGAGACAGGCAATCGCATGTCCTTCTCCGCCACGCGTAACAATGCTGTCTCCGGTTTCCAAAATCACTTTCGTTCCGTTATCATCTGCTTCCGCACGGCCGGAAACAACAAAGAAAATTTCCTCTTCGTTTTCATGAACATGATAACCGATGGAAGTACCGGGTTCCAGGATAATCTTGGAATACATTCTGACGTTGGCATTCAGACCATCGCCCTTTTTCCAAATGTGTTCAATGCGAACGGTTCCATTTCCACCACGCATTTCCTTGCGTGTTTCCACTTTGTACTGATTGGTCTTGCGAATCATTTTTACTGTTCTCCATTTCGGGATTATTATCTGTTGTTGTTTTCTGTTCCGGCGGCGCTTCTTCTATTTTATAGTTGATCTGAAACGTGTCGGACAGTTTTTTGGGCAAAATTCCCAAGACTGTAACACCGGGAATTGATATCGATACGGTACAGAATAATTCAGGCGATGAAAGATCGGTCTTAGCTTTATCCAACTGGACAAACAAACAAACATTTTTCTGGAGTTCATCAACACTTTCTAATTTTTTCATGTCTTCTTTTTTGCCCCGCAAAATCACTCTGACACCTCCGTCGATTAGTTTATCATTTTGAGATGTAAGTCCGTCGGAGTTCCATTTCAATTTTTCACCTTTTTTCGGGTCAGAAAGCATCGCAGAAATCGGAAGATTGTCAATTTCTCTTCTCAAATATTCCTCAATCGGAATCGAAACATTGACTTGAGTTTGGGAATATTTCAAATTTTTACGAACGAGCAGCTGGATATTTTCCGTTTTAAACGACTGAACGGAATTGTCCAAATATACAATTTCCGTATAAATTTTGCCATCCGGGTAGTATTTATTCAACAGTTCATTTGGACCGGTAACGGTAATTATCTTTGGATCCGTAGTAATTTTATCTTCATCCACCCAGCAATATTCAGGAACATTATTGTCATGACGAACACACACACGTAATTTTTTTTCACTATTTTTATCCAAAAATATTGGAAAAATCACGCCTCTTTCTGTTTTGTCCGTCGCAAGTTTAAATTTCTTATCCTTCACAATTACTTTTTCTATCTTCACATACGGTTTGTATTCCTCTTTGGTAATTTCCACATCTTCCGGCATTATCGATATGGTACTATCTTTGTCGTCCGGTATGTTTTTTTGAATCTTAAAACAATCTTCGTCCAACTTATACAGGAAATTTTTTTTATGGGTACTGACTTGAAGAGAAACTGGAACAACAAGTAATTCACGGGATGACTTTTTAATGATTTTTCCTTCGGGTATTTCCCAGCTGATATAAATATTGTCCACTTCCCGCTCATCCTTGTTGTCGTGAAAGACATCGAAGTGGACGGAATAAGCCAGCGCTACGACAAAGAGCAGTGCTAACACCAAACACTGCAAAATCCGGAAAAAATCCCTGTGATTAGAATATAAGTTCTTTATTCTGCTGAAAATTGAAATATGCTCTTTATCGTTCATCTGAAATCCCATTTTCTTCTTTGTTTTGTTGAATCGTAACCTTGCAGAAAATAAAACTCATGTTTAACCACCTATAGGAAAAAGCTTTGACTGCACAGGCGAATCATCCAATTGCTTTTTATCCTCTTTACCATTTTCAGGAGGAGGCACTTCCATCGATTTTACTTCTCTTTTGTACGTAACAATCAGATTTTCCGGTTCAATTTTCGTTACCTCAATACCCGGCTTGTTTATGAAACATTCCACTTTCAGCGATTCCGTTTGCGAACCCGGGGAAATATTCCTTTTGCTCAAACTGATATACGGATAAACATATTTATGAGGATCTGATTTTAACTCTTCCAGCAAATCCCTTTTGCCCCGCAGAGTCACCTTGACATCCTTCAAATCCGTCTCCAATGTATATCCTTCACCATTCTGTATTGGAAATATCATGGAAACCGGGAGGGTAAACTCTTCCTCGTCTTTGACAGAAAGGAGCAAAACTTCTACAGATGATTCGGCTTTATAAATTCGAGGATTATCGATTTTCAACTGAACTTCCTGCAAAGTAAATAACTGGGGCGCCTGTTTCACATCCATCTGCTCTGTTTCAATTTGGTTGCAGTTGTCCAAGCCCGTTTTCGACCCCGAAAACCAGATACGCTCCGGGAACATTTTGTTCTTCATTTCTTCCCAATCGATCCATTTGTAGTCATTATCCGCATCAAAATTGACGTTCACCGGCAACTCTTTTCTAATCACCCTATCCAGTTTGATTTTGAAAAACACCCCTTGTTTTTCCTCGCACGGCTCAATATCCGACCTTCTCGTTTTTACCTCCACTTTAACCACCTTCACATGCGATTTGTACTCCGAATCGATATCCACATCATCCGGGGTTATCAGTACTTTACCAGCTTTTATTTCTTCATCTCTTATTTCTTTCTTAATACGGAAACTGGTATCTCTCAGTTTATAGAGAGCGCTTTTTGTGCTAATCACTGAAATGGAAACGGGAACCTTAAGCAAATCCCGCGAGTTCTCTTCAACAATGTACCCTTTGGCGGAAATTGTCCAAAGGGGATAAATTTCATCGAACTCTTTACTCTCCTTACCACCTTTGTAGGCATCGGTAAGTTCAGCAACAGCCAGAATGGCTGCAAAGAAAAAGGCCAGAACAAAACACAGCAGTATCCGGAAAAAATCCCTGTGATTAGAATACAAGTTCTTTATTCTGCCGAAAAATGAAATATGCTCTTCACTACTCACCGGAAGTCTCCTGATCATTCTGAGAAATCACAGCGGATTCCGCATTTTCTTCCACCGCTGCGGTCTCATCCTGCTTCTTTTTTGAAGAGGAAAACCAATTTCTGCATTTTTGAAAAACACCTTGAAAAAACAAACGCCCGTTTTTTTGCCCATTTTCAACAGGATTCAGCAAACTCTGTAAACGTTTTTCCAAATCCTGCGGATCTGCTATCCGATCCCGGTCCAGAATACCCCGACAGGCAATACGCACGTCTCCTGTCTCTTCCGATACCAATACCACAACAGCATCCGTTTCCTCGGTTGCACCAATGGCAGCCCTGTGCCGCGTGCCATATTCACGCGCAGCGATCACATTCATCTCCAACTGCGGAAGCGGCAAAAAGACTTTGGCTGCAACAATTCTGTCACGCCGGATAATAATCGCACAATCATGCAACGGCGAATTTTTGAAAAAAATGGACCGGATCAGCAAATCGTTCACTTCCGCATCCAAAGGAACGGATTTCCGGATCCAATCCTCCAGCCCGGTCAAACGCTCTATAACAATCAGCGCACCTGTTTTCGTCTTGGACATCTCAAACACGGCAGCCGTGATATTGGCAATAGTTTTGTCTTTTGACGATTGATATTTGAAAAATCCAAACATACCGACCTGCATAAGCAAACGCCTGATTTCCGGCTGAAATACCACAACTAAGGCGGTTCCAAAAAGGGGTAACAATCCGGAAATCATACTGGAAAGTATAGGCAGTTCCAACTGGGTGGCAGAAATCATAGTTATAAAATAAATGCATACG
The DNA here is from genome assembly GCA_937900075.1 of uncultured Lentisphaeria bacterium. Classification (GTDB taxonomy): domain Bacteria; phylum Verrucomicrobiota; class Lentisphaeria; order Victivallales; family UBA1829; genus SIG77. The sequence continues at coordinate 5,235 of CALCCZ010000007.1, read as the reverse complement.
ATTGCCATCAACAAATTCATACTGCGCGTCCCGCGGAAGGAACAGAGTATCAAAAACAATATGAAAAAAACGATAGTAAAGTCAACCAGGGAAATACTTTTCAGAAAACTCGGCATCATATCCAACATGATATCTTTCCTCCACAGCAAGCCGCAAAGGTCCGCATCGCAGACCGGGCGGCAGATACATTGTGTACTCGCACAAAACGCACCTGTTCCATTGTCAGGTACGCTAAAGCACCGACAGTCGCATAATCACGTTCCGCCGGCGCAGCCCCATCGGAAAACTCCGATAAAAACGTCTTCCGGGAAACCCCATACAGCAACGGACACCCGTGCATGCGGAAAGAATCCGCATGACGCACCAGTTTCAGATTGTCTTCAGAGTTCTTGGCAAACCCAATCCCGGGATCCAAGATAATCTGTTCTTTCTTCACACCTGCGGATTCCGCCCGATGAATACATTCCGTAAAAAAAACATTGATATCCGATATCAAATCGGCATATCGCAAATTTTCACTGTCATGCATCGTCTCCGGTGTCCCACGCGTATGCATCAAAACATATCCGGCTCCTGTTTCCGCTATCACTCGAATCATATCCTCATCAGACATCCCGCTTACATCATTGATGACATCGGCACCTGTAGCTAAAACGGCACGGGCAACTTCCGATTTACGGGTATCCACACTGATAACACAGGACGGCGAAATCCGGCGCAATTCCGAAACCACCGGTATCAGAACCGCCAGTTCCTCCGCTGCACTCCGTCCCGCCGATCCGGGACGCGTGGACTCTGCTCCGATATCCACTACTGCCGCTCCACAAGCAAGCATCTGCAATGCGTGTGAAACGGCTTTTTCACAGTCAGAATACAGGCCGCCGTCACTGAACGAATCATCCGTAACATTCAGTATCCCGAATATCAGAGGAATCTGACTTTTTACGGAAAGCAACGTCTGAAAACGATTGTTCTGTACCACTGACAAGATTCACAAATCCTTATTCTACAGGAGTATCCGTGGTTTCACTGACATCATAATATTCTTCCCCGGCCTGCTGAATATCCGCAGAAACGGGAGCATCCGCAAAACCATTATCCGTCTCAGCTTGGGGGGATTCGGTCTCCACCTGAACAATGCGCGATACGCTGATAATACGGTCCTGTTTCTTGTTCTTGCCACTCAAATTCATGATACGGACACCTTTGGAAGCACGTCCCACAATACGGATCTCATCGACAGGAATACGGGCAATCTGACCGCGTTCCGTCATAATCATGAGTTCATCACCATGCTGTACGCTGATAGCGGCTACTACCGTTTCTCCTTCCTCCATCCGCAAGTTCAATACACCCTTGGCTCCGCGTTTGGTCAAACGATATTTTTCCACATAACTGCGTTTCCCCATACCCTTGGATGTCACAACCAACAACTGCGGCTTTCCGGTATCTTCCAGATTTTCCGATACATCGTCCTCGTCCGCAACTTCTTCTGCCGCCACATCCTCTTCTGCCGCTTCCTCAACCGCTACAGAGGTATCTTCGACAGACGCTTCTGCCAACACTTCTTCAGAAGATTCAACCGCATTGTCTCCGTTTTCCGATTCCACAATTTCATCTTCCGGCAAAACAGACGTCAAATCAACAGGATTTTCCGCCGGTACGACTTCCATACTCACAACATAGTCGTCCGGAACACGGAAACGGATACCCGTCACGCCACGGGAAGAACGGCCCATGGATCGTACATCCGATTCCATAAAGCGGCACGCCATACCTTTTGCCGTGGACAATATGATTTCCGCATTGCCGCGTTCTGCTATGGAAGCACTGACCAGATCATCATCTTCATCAATCAGCAAGGCACGCAAGCCAACTTTTCTCAGATTGCTGAACGCTGTCAAATGCGTCTTCTTGACAACTCCTTTCTTCGTAGCTGTAACCAGGAACAGATTCGGATCCGCAAGCATAGCCTTGTTGACCGTCAACATAGCGCGGATCTGCTCGTCTTTGTCAATCCGGATCAGATTGATAATGGCTTTTCCTTTTCCTGTACGGGCGCCTTCCGGGATCTCGTACACATTCAGCCAGTACATGGTTCCGTGATTCGTTATGAAGAATATGATGTCGTGACTGTCCGCATTGAACAATTTTGCGACCTGGTCATCTTCTTTTGTTTCCATCCCGATGACACCCATACCATTCCGGTGATGAGTCTGATAGGTATCCGCAGGTACCCGTTTGATATAGCCGGTATCGGAAACCGTTATCACGCAGGAATGACGCGGAATCAGGTCCGCATAATTCAAATCACTTTCTTCCGGGGAAATTTCTGTACGGCGGGCATCACCATAACGTTCTTTCACATACAGCAACTCACTCTTGATCAAAGCGATGCGTTTTTCACGGCTGGCAAGCAGTTCCTGCAAATACCGGATCTGCGCCAGAACTTCCGCATAATCTTTCTCCAGGTCTTCTATAGCCAGTCCGGTCAACTGATGCAGCCGCATATCTAAAATGGCTTTTACCTGAATATCGGTAAAGCCGAACCGCGCACAAAGTGCCTCGGCTGCCAGAGTTCTCGTACGCGAGGACCGGATGATATTCACTACTTCATCCAGATTTTGAACGGCTTTCAGCAAACCTGCCAGAATGTGTTCGCGTGCTTCTGCTTTCTTCAATTCAAACTGGGCGCGACGCGTTACCACATCCATTCTGTGGTCCAGGAATGCCTGCAACACCTGCGGCAGATTCATAACACGCGGACGGTTGTGATCCACAACTAAGAGATTGCAGCCGAATGCTGTTTCCATCTGCGTATGCGTATAAAGCTGATTCAGGACAACCTGAGCCATGGAACCGCGCTTGATGTCAATCACCACCCGGATTCCAAGCTTTTTGTTCGATTCATCGCGCAACCCGGAAATCCCGGTAATCTTCTTTTCACAGACCAAGTCCGCAATCCGCTTCACCATCATTTCCTTGTTGACGCCATAAGGAATCTCCGTAACAATAATCTGCTCGCTTTGACCCTTCTCCACAATCTTGGCACGCGCACGCACTTTTAACACACCATGGCCCGTCTCATACATCTTGCGAATCGGTGTGACTCCGCAAATAATGGCTCCGGTCGGGAAATCGGGACCGGGCAAACAGGTCATCAGCTCGGAAACGGTAGCTGTCGGATGTTCCAGCAAATATATCGTGGCATCGATTGTCTCACCCAGATTATGCGGCGGGATATTCGTCGCCATACCGACTCCGATTCCAACACTGCCGTTCACTAACAAATTCGGATATTTCGCAGGCAGAACTTCCGGCTCCAGATTCGCTTCATCAAACGTCGGAATCATGTTCACCGTTTCTTTTTCTATGTCATTCAGAAGCTCATCGGAAATCCGCTCCATACGGCACTCTGTATAACGATAGGCTGCCGGGGGGTCCCCGTCTATCGAACCAAAGTTACCCTGCCCTTCTATCAGAGGCACACGCATAGAGAAATCCTGCGCCATACGGACTAACGTATCGTAAACCGACGCATCGCCGTGTGGATGGTAGTTACCAAGCACTTCACCGACAACCTTGGCACACTTCACTGTAATGTGGGATTTCGTTAAACCAAGCTGACGCATGGCGTAAAGAATACGGCGGTTGCAGGGTTTCATTCCGTCACGCACATCGGGAATGGCGCGACCGATATTCACACTCAGGGAATACTGCAGATACGCAGTATGCATAATGTCTTCCACACTAATGGGAAAATCATTCAATCTCTCTTCACTCATATTCTCTCCTTACGGATGGGGTAAGAATGCGATCTCTCGCAACGGCAAAAAATACTTCTTTCTAATATAATATATACTTATTTTCCGTATGCGCAAGCGCACACGCGAAAAAAAATGGAAATTTTAAACAGATAGCTGTAATCGTCAGTGGTTAGTGGATAGTGGCATGAAAAATGCCGGAGCATATTCGCAATTGTGCAGATCGAAATGGATGAATGATCTCCCGCAAATGTCATGCAGGGGAACGCGTGAGGTCAATCTTCCATCCCGCTCCGAACCATCATGAATATGCCTTAATATTTTCCGTAACGAATGTTTATTTTCCCTCATACAGAGACACCAGTCTCAAACGTTGTAAACAGGAACGCACCACCATCCGCTGACCGATTACAACGGCATCGGGATTTTATCGGCGGCATAAAAAAAAACACGCTGCCTCCTGTTTGAAAGGAAAGCAGCGCAATTGAAAAATCTCTATGGCATCTTCCTCAAAGAAGAGCAGTAAAAAAACAAATGATTTTCTCGATAAAACGCTTAAAGAAATTCGTGCAATTCGGATGAGATTCCTGATTTTTTTGTGCATCAAAGGAATCCGCATATTTCTGGAGCAACTCTCTCTGTTCCTGTGTCAATTTCTTCGGCACTTCAATTCTGAAATGCAGAATATGAGAGCCGAAAGTACCGCGTCTGCGCAAAGAGGGCATTCCCTTGCCACGGATAACCTGTTCATCGCCATTCTGCGTACCGGCCGGCACCTTGTATTTTATGGGGCCATGAACCGTAGGTACATCCACTTCTCCCCCGAGAGCAGCCGTAGTAAACGGAATCGGGACCTCGCAATGAATATCATCACCGTCACGCTCAAAAAGCGGATGGTCACCGACAATGATATCAACAAACAACATTCCATCTCTGCCGCCGCGCAGCCCAGGTTCCCCTTCGGATGCAACACGCAGACGGGATCCGGTATCCACTCCCGGCGGTATTACGATATCCACAGTCCGTTTTGTCCGGATAAAACCGGTGGAATTACACTTTTTACAGGGATGTTCCGGTTTGGAACCGGTACCGCCGCATTCCGGGCACTCCTGCATAATGGTAAAAAAGCCTTGAGACATGCCGATCTGACCACGTCCTTGACAACGTTTGCACGGGACTCTGACACCGCTTTCGCAACCGGTGCCATGACAGACGTCACACAGTCCTTTCCGGTTGAAAGAAAGAGTCTTACGGACCCCCTTCACGGCATCCATAAAATCAATTTCCAGACGGTATTGCAAATCGGCACCCGGTACCGGTGCATTCGGGTCGGAACGGCGTCTGCCACCGCCACCGAAGAAACTTTCAAAACCGCCGAAACCGCCTCCGCCGCCCATGCCGCCCATGCCGCCGAAAATGGAACCGAGGATGTCGTTGAGGTCCACATCCTGGAAATGCGAGAAGTCGCGGC
>CALCCZ010000006.1 GCA_937900075.1 uncultured Lentisphaeria bacterium | reverse complement strand
CGTATAGCCCGTTGCCGGAGTCAGGGAGTTCCTTTTACCAACTATGGCATTGCCATCGCTTTTGTCAAGGGGTTGCTGCAAAGGGCTCTTTCTCCGTTCCCATCCGCTTATGAAACTTTCGAAAACGAGTTAAAGAAAGCAGAACAGATATGAATATTGCCGTAACATTTACCCTGCAAGGCGACGTTGTTCATCCCGGTGTCAAAAATTTGATTTGGCGGTTGGTTCGGGCGGAGCATTGTATCGGCGGTTGGGTGAAAGACGGCGATGACGGGGAGTCTTTGTGTTTGCATCTGGTGGGAGATGACGCTGTTATCAGGGGATTCATTCAGCCGCTTCCGTCAAAATTGTATCCGCCGTATTATCTGCGTGGCTTTATTCTCACCAAGAAAGTAAATCTGGGAAATGCGGATATAGATGTAAAGCCGTTCAAAGTGATATATCCTGAAAAACGGCATATCCCCGAGGTGAAACCGGATAGGGCACCTATTCATCAATTCCTTTTGGAAATGATCAATCCCGATTCCCGGCGCTATTGTTATCCTTTCTGGTCAACCGATAACTGCGGACCGCTTTATTCCGCCTTGATTCGCAACCCGTTTGTCCGCAGAAACACCGTTCTGGCAGCTTTCCCGCCCTGCAAAAAATGCAAAGCGGAAGCATCGGATATTTCCAACCCGCTGGCATCTTTTTCGCCTCTGCTTGCTTGCCCGGAGTGTGGTCCGCAGCTTTTTCTCCGGGATGCCAAGGGAGAACCGATTGATGAGGAGTTCTGTGTCTGTGCAGCACGCAGGGCTTTGAAAGACGGGAAAATCCTGGCACTCCAGTCCCTGTTCGGCGGTTTTCAGCTTTTTGTCGATGCCTCCAATCCGGAAGCTCTCAAGCGATTACGGGAACGGCGCAAAATTGCGGATCGTCCCATTTCCGTTATAGCACGCGATGTGAATGCTGTCCGAAAAGTCTGTGAGTGTTCTCTGGCGGAAGAAAAATTGCTGATGTCATACGCCGCGCCGGTGGTTATTATGGATAAAAAGAAAGATGCGGCGAACGTTTTGCCTGTGCATTTGCTGAATCCGGATGGCGACCGTCTCGGAATCTCTCTGGCACCGTCGGTATTCGAATATCTTCTTATGGCGCATGTCCCTCAGGATAACTCTCTGCCCGCTTTTGATTATCTTGCCGCCATCAGCAGTAACTGGAATGGCTACAGTATTACCGATGATTTGGATGAATCCATCCTCTATTTGTATGGTATTGCCGATCTTTTCCTTTGTCACGATTTGAAAATGACCTTCGGAAGTCCCTCTTCCGTTGCTGTAATCCGTGATGGTGCCCAGCAGGTCTGGCGCCGTTCTCGCGGATATGTCCCAACTCCGTTTTTCCTGCGCAATCCCTCAAAAAAAACATCCGTTTCCTTCGGTATGGACGAACATGCCACTGTGGCATTGTGTACTGGCGACAGAATTATCCCTTCCCAGTACATCGGTTCTCTGCATTGTGCCGAAGCCGCTCCGCGTTTAACCGCTATGCTCGAACGTCTTTGCACCTTGTTCGATACCGTTCCGAATGTTATTGCGTGCGATGCCAATATGGGACTTTTCTCAAGCGGGGAAGCTGCTAAAATTTCCCGCAGATATTCCCTGCCGCTTGTTCAAGTTCAAAGCCAGTATGCCGCCGCTCTTGCCGGTATGCTCGACAATGGCCTCGAACATGCTGTTTCCGTTGTCCTTGGAAATGGCAGCCCGGGTCCCGATGGAACTTTGTGGGGCGCAGAATTGCTCGAAACCGATCTCCATGGATATCGTCGGCTCGGTTCTTTTGAGTCTGTACGGATGCCCGGCGGTCAGCTTCGCGGACCGGACAATCCGAAAAAACAGCTGTTTGCTTACATGCAGAAAGCCGGAGTTTCCTTTACGTCAGAGCTGTTGGAACGCTTAGGTGTTGCCGAGGCAGATGCTAAACTCTGGCGCGGACAGTGTACCGATGAGGAAAATCAGTTTACCAAAGTGCGTTCCATGTCCGGCTTTATGGATGCAGTTTCTGCCGGATTGGGAATTATCACTTCGCCCAATGCTTATAGAGGGCAGGGTATTTTCAAAATGGAATCCACAGCACGGTATGCCCACGCACTCTCTACTCTGCCAACTTGGATGTATGATAAATTTGCTTACTCCAAACGCGAGGATGAAAACCGCAGATTGCTGATCAACTGGAACAGTATGTTCCGGAATTTTGCCGATAGTGATTGGATAAAAACGGAAAATATTCCCGATCTCTGTCTGGCTTTCCATGTGAAAGTCGCCGATGCCATTGCTGATTTGGCTTCGTACGGAGCACGCAGAACCGGAACTGATGCGATTCTTCTGACCGGCGATATTTTCATGAATGGCGTTCTTTTTGATTTGACTGCGGCAAAATTGCGCTCAGAAAATTTACGCGTATTTACGCCTCATAAACTTTCCATGAACGAATCCTCCGTCTGTGTCGGTCAGGCATGGTATGCGATAAACGCGAAGTAACCCGTTCTGTGCGATGGGGTCAGGAAATTGATACTAAGACGCCAGTCTCAAAAGTCCCGTTATAAATTTTGTTTTTCATTTTGATCTTTCACTTTTGTCTTCCTCAAGTTACTTTACAAGCAGCTCTTCGGAAGATAAAAGTTGAAATCTCTTCATGAACATTCAAAACTTACTTGACACGGCTATTTTTGAGACTGCCGTCTACACAACGTTTGCATCAGGACAAAGAAAAAGATGATAGTGGAGTGCAGCGTGGAAAACGCCGGAGTTTCCCGGCAGAGATAAAAATAGGACTTATAGGACCTATAGGTCTTATTTTTCTGTCGCAGAACATCCCCGGACTATCCACTCTATCCGCTACCACGTATTCCGGGGGCATAACGTTTTGCAATTCCCGGCTTTTACGCCAGCAGATTTTTGTCCGTTTCAAATATCTTTTCCGAGGTCTTTTCGCTGAAAGCACCCTGTGCTGAGAGTTGCTTATACTCTTTACTGCCGTCATCCCCGAATTTCAATGAGACTTTGTCCTCAGTAACTCCGCTTACCTTGACACTGTTCCCCGAATTATCCTGATAAGTCATGCTTCCGGCATTCCAGTTGTTGATGTTTCCGATTGCAAACCACAGTGTGACACTTCCGCTATCCAGCTGCATTACGGTATCCTCGCCCCAGTCTTCGCAGAAGGTGAAAACATCGTTTCCGCCACCGCCATGCAACTGATCGTTGCCGGAACCACCGGATATCACATCGTTTCCGTTTCCACCAACGATTTTATCATTACCGTCATCCCCGAAAAGGGAATTTTTGCCGTTGTTTGCCCAAATCACGTCATCCCCGCTCCCGCCATGTATGGTCAAGCCGTTCTGATGGGCAGCATAAGAAAAACGGGAACTGGTCAAGTCGATGATATCGTCTCCCGCGCCCGCCCGGATTTCCTGGATTTTTGAGAGACGAGACTCTTCTTTTTTGTCCTCGGGTGCATCCGTATAGAGGTCATCTGCGAAC
>CALCCZ010000005.1 GCA_937900075.1 uncultured Lentisphaeria bacterium | reverse complement strand
AGAGTATATGAACTTAAAAAAAGAACAAAATGATTTGACTAATATATTAAGAAATTTCCAAGATGAATTCCAAAAGACTAATATCCATGTTTTGCCTGTTTGCTGTATGCATTGCAAACATCTATGCTCAAAATGCTAAATCAACAATTACTGGCAAAGTTCTAGATGCAAAATCAAAGGAAATGCTTCCATATGTTGCAGTAGCTGTACTGCAAACAAAAGACTCTTCTATCATAGATGGAGGAATAACTAACGAAAATGGTGAATTTACTATTGGCAACATAAAATATGGTGAATACATTCTTCACTACACATTTGTTGGCTATAAGGAACATTTCAAAAGCATAAAAGTAAGTAGTCCTACAACAAACGTTGGAAATATTGAAATGACTGTTTCAAGTTCCAACCTTAATGAAGTAAAAGTTGTAGGAGCAAAACAATTGATGGAATACAAACTTGACAAAAGAGTCATAAATGTGGACCAAAACCTTACAGCAGCAGGTGGCGACGCAAGTGATGTTTTACAAGATGTTCCAAGTGTTGAAATAGATGATGAAGGAAATATTTCTCTAAGAGGTGGTTCTAACGTTACTTTGCTTATCGATGGAAAACCTTCTGATATTTATGGTTCAGATGTAGCTTCTGTTCTTGCTCAGATCCCTGCGTCTTCCATTGATAAAATAGAAGTTATTACCAACCCCTCTGCAAGATACAATCCTGAAGGAATGAGTGGAATTATAAACATCACTTTGAAAGAAAAAGGAAACAGAGGTCTTAATGGAAACATCAATATTTCAGCAGGAAGTGCATTAAACAAATGGATGTCTAGAGATAATATTGCTGGTTCTTTGAATTGGTCAAACAAGAAAGTATCTCTTTCTGCTTCTGCAAACCTTAGATATGGAGAAATGGGTATGTTGACAGACAATATGAGATATTTCCGCAATAGTAACGGATATGTTACAGATATTATGAGAACTCAAAGAGATGGAGGTACAGATGGACTTGGTTATGGATTTAGACTAGGTGCTGAATGGTATATAAACAAATTCAACACCATGAATCTTAGTGTAAATATCAATAATAACAACGACTTCAACGATTATTCTACTGCTACAAATACAAACTACATGAATGCTTCTAGCATGAGAAACAACGTTGACATTAGTAATGGTTCAGCAAAAGGTTCTTTCAATAACATGGCTTTCACTTATGAAAAGACTTTCAAAGACAACGAAGACCAATTATTCTATGCAAAGCTTACTTGGAGTTGGGGAAGTTATGGTAGAACAACAGAAGATGAAATAAATTATAACAGCCCTCTATTCGCTAGCCAAAATTATATTCGTGGAGATACAACAATAAGCAGAAGAAATAATGCCGTTGCAGATATTCATTACATACATCCTTTTTCTAAAAATTCTAAGATGGAAGTTGGATACAACCTCAACTTCACTATTGCTAACAACAATTACGAATACTCTTTCGATAGAGTTCTAGACAACACAACTAGCTACGATTTTCACAAGACAGAACAAATTCACGCAATCTATGCAACATATGGTTGGCAAGTAAATGATAAACTTTCTAGCATTATTTTAGGATTTGCAGGCGGCGTTATGATGGCTGCAGCATTTTTAGGCTTGATCTTACCTTCAATTGAAGAAAGTTCAAATCCAGAAGGCATTTATGCAAGTATTAAATTCTTACCACCTTTAGTTGGCTTTATTCTTGGCGGTGTACTCCTTTGGGGATTAGATAAAAAAAGAATCTTGAATAAAATCATAACCGTTTCCCCGATTACAACTTGCTTTTCCAGAGTTCTTCCAGAATTGCAGGTGTGGCTTTACAGGTTGTTTTGATTTCCGGGGTAAAAGCTCCTATTCGTCCCTCTTCCAGAAGAAGAAAATAGCGGTAAAAAAAGGGGTGATATTCCAATGGTTCATCTAAATTGTATGCCGCCATCTGAAATTGTTCTATGTATTTTGATATCGGGTCCATTTTCAGTTCATCTTTCTGCAAATCCAATGTAGCACGTTCCAAACGGATAGTCAGAGATTTGAAATAACGGCAATAATTTCTGACCGCTTCTTCCGCATAAAGGAAACCGGGACGTAAAAGAAAATTGATTTGAGACTCAGCATCAATATAGGAACTGGTGTCGGGCTTTATGCGATTCAGTTTTTCTTTCGCTCTCTTGTATTCAGAATAAACAGATTTCAACAATAAAAGTGTTTCCTGCAAAGCACTGGCCGCATGATCGCGCAAATATTCAATGGAATTGTCATAGTCATCGGCACTGCGTATTTTCCATGGGGATTGCGGCCAGGCATGGTCCAGCGCATAATTCAACATGCTTTCGCGCCATTGCGGGTCCTCAGGAAACAGAGATAATTCCATATCATACGGTAGTTTCAGCATGGATGAAAGAGATTTCTGCATTTGAGGATATTGTATTTTTACGAACCGCCGCAATCCTTCACTATGAGAAACTACAGCTTCCGAGCGGTTTAAATACAAAGAAATACCGACAGATTTTTTTTCATCACGCAAAGCCGGAAAGGCTACTTTCGTACCATCGGGTGACACGGGAACTTCTTCTGGCAAAGGGAAATTTTCAGGCCATTTCCTGCAATTTTCCGCATGGTAATTACGGGAAACGGGATGGGTCCGGGATATCACGGACCCTGCATTCAAACCGCTTGGTACTTCGTAAAGAGTTTTCAGATGTTTTCCGGACTCATCTACAACGAAAAGTTTCATTTTAAGAAATTCATCCAAATTACAACTGGAAAAATCATCAGAAGAAACAACAACTCCATAATCAGCCAGAAGGAATTCTTTCAGTGCGTCAAAAAACGGCTGATCCGTAAATATGTGACCTGCTTTCAGCTCTTCCATAAATGTCTGAACACATCCGGATAAAGGAATCAATTCTTTACGGATATTTTTCGGTAGAGAACGCAGCAGACATTCGATTTTCCAAGGCAGAAAACCCGGTACAAGCCAGGACAGAAATGATGATGAAAGCAAAGAATAATCCGATTCCTGAACAATTACAGAAATGCCGTCATGCGACTCACCTGGTGCGAAATGATAGCGCAGCGGGAATGTTTGTCCTGATTGAACAATGCATTCCGGGAAAAGATTTTTTTCCGAAAGATCATCGGGCGAATAGACCATCTCATTCTCATCCGGCAAATAAGAACGTCTGTTGCGCTTATAATCACGCCTTACGGCATCAACGGAACAAATCTCAAGTGGCAATACATTCAAAAAGTACTGTTTCACTCCCGTCCGGTTCAACAAATAACCGGGATGTCGGTAACGGATCTCAAGTTCTTCAATTTCATTGTATCGTTTTTGAAAACTTACGACCCAGGGTACGTCCGGCACAGTCAGCCGGCCCGTAGACAATGCTTCTTCAATAAATACTTCCCGGGCTTTCAGTGCATTGATACGTCCATAATGACAATTCCTGCCGGGATGAATCGGGAGCTGACCGGCCATAACTTTCTCCCTCGCCCGAACAAAACCGGAGATTTCATCCCAATTTATATTGTCATAAGTCTTTGTACAAACATGGGGTGCCGCGCTTTCCAGCCATGCTCCGTTTACCACTGCATTGCATCTGGCGTATGCACGTGTTGTTTCCACAATCATAAAGGAAAGCAACCACTTCGGAGCAGATTCGGCTTTAGATAAAACGGACCCGGGAAATATCTGAAACTGGCGGCCGTTTCTGTCTATATAACATTTCTTTTCAGAATCATACATTCCCAGACGGCGCGGCATTGCGCTCATCAGAGTCTGATGTAATTCATCCCAGTTTACCTCACGCTGGAGTACTGTCAGTTCCTCCATTGTCACATCGGCATCCAATAACTCGGCTAAGTCACCCGCAAGATTTCTCCATTCCGTCAAACGCCTGTAACTTAAATAATTTTTCCGGGCAAATGTCCGGCAAGCTGTACGGGATTGCGACAATGCTTTTCCCATTTCGCGCCAGAGTTTCAAGGCGGAAAGAAAATCAGAACCTTCCACATCAAATTGCCGTTGAGCTGTTTCTGCTTCTTTTCTGTGTTCAAAGGGACGTTCCCTGGGATCCTGCACAGACAGATAGGCAGCCAATATCAGCATTTCGGGAAGAAATCCCTTATCTTTCGACATCAGCAGCATTTTACCCAGTACCGGTCCAACTGGCAATTCCGCCAACTCGCTTCCTATCCGTGTCAAATGCGAGTTCTCATCAATAGCGCCGATATCGCGCAATGTCATTCTGCCTTCGTGTATCAGTGCCGCACTGGGAGGATCCACAAACGGGAATATTTCTATTGCCGGTAAACGCAGCGATTCCATTTGCAGAATCACCCCTGCAAGCCCCGCCCGCTGAATTTCCGGCGCAGTATAATCATCTGCATTTTCCAGTTCAGACTCTGCATACAGGTGGATACAAACACCCTCCCCGACTCTGCCGCATCTGCCGCGTCTTTGCCGTGCGCTGGCTTTTGATATAAACTCCAGACGCAATTCCTGTATACCGCTTTTCGGATTGAAACGGCTTAAACGAACCAGACCGGAATCGACAACAAAGCGAATACCCGGTATTGTCAATGACGTCTCCGCCACATTCGTCGACAATATTATCCTGCGCTTCCCTGAATGCTGAAAGATACGGTTCTGCTCCCCTGCACTCAAACGACCGAATAACGGAAGAATCTCCGTATGCGGATAATGCCGGCTCTCAAGCAAATCGGCTGATTCACGAATCTCACGCTCTCCGGGCAGAAATATCAATATATCCCCGTCCCTCCCGTATTCAATTGCTCTCACGATTGCACGGTCAATGGCTGTTGACAGTTCTTCATCTTCCTCTCGTTCCTGCCAAATATCTTCAATCGGGAACAATTTTCCCTCGACTTCTATAATCGGTGCATCCGAAAAAAAGCCGGAAATTTTTCCAGCTTCCAATGTCGCTGATGAAATAATAACATGCAGGTTCTTGCGTTTTTCCAACAGTCGTTTCAAATATCCCAACAGAAAATCTATGTTCAGACTGCGTTCATGAACCTCATCTAAAATCAGGCAATCATATTGCAGCAACAGCGGATCAGAACGTGTTTCCGCCAGAAGAATTCCATCGGTCATGAACTTTATAACCGTGGACTCATTCGTTCTGTCATCAAAACGAACCTGATATCCCACTTCGTTTCCGGATGAGACTTTCAACTCATTTGCCAAACGGGCTGCCAAAGCGGTTGCCGCCAGTCGACGCGGCTGTGTACAACCAATACGCCCCACCCTGCCGAAGCCTTCTAACAAGGCTGCTTTCGGTAATTGTGTTGTCTTGCCGGATCCCGTTGCTCCGCAAACGATTACAACCTGATGTTCCTTCAATGAGGAGCGGATTTCCGGTATTTTCGCGGTAATCGGCAAATCTTCAGAAAATTCACAACGCAGTGACTTCGCATAACGCACTAAGGAGTGCTTTTCTGCTTCGTTCAAACGTTCCAGAAGAACAGGCAACAGTTTTTCAACCGCAAAAGTGCGGTCTTCCTGCAGTTTGCTGTGAAATGTTCTGTATTGATGACTCAAACGGCGACGGTCTGTTAAACGCAGCCGCTGCCATAACCGGACCACCTGACGTTGGATTTCAACCGTATTCTCAGTTTTCATTTCTCAAAGGACATTTTCCTGACAAGTTTGTCCGGCATAACCACCGGTTCAGACAAAGTGATTTTTCACATACTCGTCCATTGCGGTATTGACACGCCATACCGTATCTTTGGGACAACGTTCAATTTCATATTTCAAACCATCGTACAACGGTTTCAGATCGCACTGAGACATACCTGTCGCGTTCAGTAATTTGGAATTATCCATAATGCGGGTAAAAAGCCTGTCATACTCCAGCTGCCAACGGCATCCGGGATTATAAATGTCAGGACAAAGCAGGCGAATATAGTCTTCCTTATCAACCCACACGGCATCCAAATTGCAGATATCCTTATAATAATCCGCTATTTCACCCCAGGTCCGGTGCTCGGCTGTAGTCATGTTGTAGGCTTCCCCGAATACACCGTCCCGGAACAGCAATCGGGCAATCATCCGCGCATTGTCTCCTGCCCAAGTCATCGTGGCATCCACATTTCTGGCCTGTTCCGGTAAAACGACTTTCTTGCCTGCAAATGCCCTGCCGACCGTATTAGGGGCTTCTAATGTCACCAGCTGATAACGCATCCGTGAATAGGTTATGGAAGGTCGTATGATTGTCCAATTCATCTTTTTTCCTGCAGCACGGATCACATCTTCCCCGCGCGCCTTGCAGATACTGTAATCATCAGAACACTTCAGCAACACATTTTCTGAAGAATCCAGAAGACGCGGGGAACTTTCCCGGACAGGAACCTCCAAGTTATCATATACCCGGTAGGAAGACAGATAGATGTAATGTCCTGTGTTATCCAGCATCAGTGGCAGAAAACGGATCAGACGTTCTGAAGCGTATATCATAAAATCCACTATACCGTCATATCTGTTTTCAAACAAATGAAACAAAAATGGCAAATCACCGGCATCTCCCTGAATATAACGGACGTTGGAAAACCGGTTCTGAACAGAATCCGCATCCAGAGAAACGGCATCCACCTGATATCCCATATTCGCCAATTCTGGCACTAAATATTGTCCCATAGCGCCTGTCGCGCCCAAAACCAAAACTTTTTTCGGCATGTTCATTGTAAAAATCTCCTGAAATAAAACCCGTTAAATGGTATCTCCCGCCTTCGGAATCGGAATTGTTCAATCAACTCCGGACATCAGCATATTATACAGAGTATAAAGAGGTAAAATCAGTTATACAAAATATACAACGTCTGTACAAAGAAATCAACCCGTATTACGGTTTTTAGATTCAGATATCCCCATTTTTGCCCATTTCTGCTGATTATTCTGCAATATCAACCATAAAACTTCTGTCTGAAACAGACAAGACAACTCACACATCTCCCATCTTGAAAAATATTTTTTCCTTTTTTAATCTTGATTATTAGCCATTCAGGTGATACATTAATAAGGTGTTTCTCTGCGCAAAAATGAGGGGGAGATGATAATGCTTCCGAAAATGTTTTCCAAACTTCAGATCTCCCGCATGTCCCCGGAATCAGGCAGAAATGGTTTGACTTTTCGGAAAAACGTGGTAAATTTCAAGAAGTCTTCCGTTATTGGATTACAGGAAAGGACATTCAGATGGATAAGAGACAAAATATAAAATTAGCGTTTATCGGTGCCGGAAAAATGGCGACCGCTTTAGCCACAGGAATTCAGAAAAACTTGAAACATATCCGTGTTTCCGCATACGATGTATCGAAGGAAGCTGTCAAAAAATTTACCGAAGTGACGGGGTTTCCATCTTACACCGATGCCCAAACAGCACTGGAAGGAGCCGACTTGTTTCTTCTGGCAGTCAAACCGCAATATGCGGAAACAGCCATAAATTCTGTATTGTCTATTCTCCAAAACAAACCGGTTTATTCCATTGTCGCAGGTTGGCAAATTTCTAAACTTTCCCAGTTGCTGAAACATGAAAGAATTATCCGCGTTATGCCGAACACACCCGCTTTGGCAGGGGAAGGCATGACATGTTTTTCGCCCGGGAATGCCGCTACAACGGAAGATATTCAGCTTGCAAACGATATCTTTGCATCTGTTGGACAGGTCTGTCAGTTGCCGGAAAAACTGTTGGATGCCGTTACAGGACTAAGCGGGAGCGGACCCGCTTATGTAATGGAATTCATTATGGGTCTGGCCGACGGCGGAGTTTATTCCGGACTTCCTCGTGATATTGCCTTAAAACTGGCAATTCAGACCGTCTTGGGAACAGCAGCACTTTGCCGTGAAAACCCGTCCTCCATTGCAGTCTTGCGGGATGCTGTAATTTCTCCTGCCGGCACAACAGCGCGCGGTGTTATGGTACTTGAAGAATCCGCCTTCAAAGCCGCAGCAGCAAAAGCGGTCATCGCAGCGGCAGAACGATCGGAAGAGTTGGGAAAACTGTAAGAGAAACGGGAGCGGCTTTGCCATGAAACACGCTACAGGAATATCTCAAAAGATCCTGATGACGGCAGTGAGGGGGCTCACTGCATGGGAAAACGAAGAAATGACGCTGGATGCATTTCTGGAAAATCTGCGTGAAGAGAACGCTCCGGAACATGGAAGCGTTTCCGATTTACTCTTTGAGTATTTCCGTCATAAAGGTTTCATAGACGAATTGATTCGCAAACATGCAAAACATGAACGCATACGTCAGGATATGCGCCTGATTGTAGCTTGTGCCACAACACAGATTTTCTTTCAGACGGGAATCGCCCCCCAATCGGCAGTGAATATTGCAGTTGATTGCGGAAAATTGGAACGAGGTCCCGGTGGAGGCGGTTTTGTCAATGCACTGTTGCGTACATTCATGCGGGATAAGAGTATAAACAAAGAAACCATACCCGCAGAATTACCAAAAATCATTCAGGAGCGCTGGAGTCGTACATTTGGAAAAGAGGAATGTCAGCGACTGCAGTCTCTCTATGAAAGTAACCCGCAACTGACTTTCCGGTTAAGAAAAAAGGATAACGCGGAGAAACTGCAGGCTCAAGGGGCTGTTCCCATAGAACATTTAGACTTTTTTCGGGATAATGTTTTTTATGAGACAGCCACTCCCGCCTGGTTGTTCAGCGGTCCCTGGTTAAGGGACAGCACCGTTTATATACAGGATCCAGCCACTGCCCTTGCATTCAGCCTGCTGGATTTTGTTCCAAATGGTTGTTTGTTAGATGCTTGTGCTGCACCCGGCGGAAAAACTATTATGCTGGCAGATCTGACGGTCTCTGAAAAAATACGTCTGACGGTTTGCGACCGCTCCTCCAAACGAATGTTCCAACTGAACCGCAACCTTCAAAGGGCTGGCGTGCATTGCCGCAATTTAGTCGGAGATGTTTCAAAGCCGCTTTTTTCAGATGAAAGTTTTGACTTTGTTTTGGCAGATGTTCCATGTACCAATACCGGAGTTTTCCGCAGACGCCCGGATTCTCTGTGGCGTTTTACGGAAAAACGGCTCGATGAAACGGTAAAATTGCAAAAAGAAATTTTGAACACACTTGCAAATACCATAAAGCCTGGCGGTGTTCTGCTGTATTCCACTTGCAGTATCGAGGATGCGGAAGACGGGGCTCAAGTTCGCAGTTTTTTGGAAACGCATCCGGATTTTGAAATAAAAAACGAACGACTGCTTTTGCCGAGTTCCAAACATGATGGAGCGTATGGAGCATATCTGAAGAAAAAACTGTGCTAACGCAATGTACTCTCGTCTAACGACAGTTTTTTTCCTCGTTTTCCCAAATAGCTTGCAGTTCGCCCAGATTTTTTACAGCGTAATCCGGAATAATCCCCTTGGGCGGAACTAAATCCGCACCTGGAGTGACAATATGACAGGATACAGCACCGGCATTAACTCCCAAAGCTACATCTGTAGACAATCTGTCCCCAGCCATAAGCACCTGATTCACAGAAAGTTGTTTTCTTGCGGATGCTTCTATCAGCATGCCGGGATCCGGTTTTCCAAGCACCTTCAAACTTGTATTGGTAGCTTTTTCAAGGCATGCGGTAATGGCTCCGCAATCCACTAACCATGTTGGTTCATCCGTTGGACAGTAAACGTCAGGATGCGTGGCATATCCCGGAACACCTCGTTGGAGAAAATATGCGGCCTTACAAAGTCGTTCATAAGTAAGTTTTCTGTCAAAACCTACGATAACAGCCTGCGGAGCAGTTTCTTCGGAAATGAATCCTGCCTCCAGAAACATTTCTGTCATAGCCGGCATACCGAGAAGGAAAATTTTTCGGATTTCCGGCAAATTCCGTTTGAAGTAATCGATAGCATAATCGGTTGAAATATAGAAATTTTCACGAGTTGTAGAGATATCAAATTTTGCAAGACGTGCAATATAGTCGTCATATCCATAGGATGAATTATTGGACAAAAAAGTGTAACCGATCTGTCTTTCAGACAGAAATTTCGGAATTGGTTTTGTCGTTGGAAAAAGTTGACTTCCGTGGTAAATCGTTCCATCCATGTCCAAAAAGACGTGTTTTACAAGTGTTAATTGTCTTCTCATAATGCCCGTCACGTTAATAGAGTTATTCCTGTATTCTTTCAGATGCTAATATAGAATGGCTTTGCAAAAATGCAAATACATTTGAAATTTTATGTGCTTTTATCTTCAGAAAGAGCAAATTCTTCAGAAGTTTTTTCACACTGTGTATAAGAATTCCGCTTGACATGTCCTCCGCTTATGCTATATTGGAAGTTACAGTATTGACTGCCTTCTTGTTTTTCGTTTTTTTCTATCAAAACTATATTGTTTTCAGCATATAACAGGAGAAAATATCCATGAGTTTGAAAATTGACATTTCGTTTCCAGCCGGTAATATTTTCGTTGAAGATATCAACGGCTTCGATGTGATTCTGACACGCGATTTACGCAATACAGAGGGTGACTGGTTCTATTGGGCTTTCCGTGGAACATTTGATGCCATTGGCACCTATCATTTCAACTTTACATCCGTCAATGTGATAGGAGCGCGCGGCCCTGCAATCAGTTACGACGATGGTAAAACCTGGGATTGGCTGGGAGCTGATTCCAAACAGGGAAATCAACACAATCAATTCGTTTATACCTTCGACGGCAGTAAAGGGAACCGTATCATTTTTTCGATGAACATACCGTATAACCAATGCCATTTGGATGCATTTTTAGATAAATTTGCAGGTTCGCCGTACTTATCCCAAAGTATTCATACATTCAGCCGCAAAGGACGTCGTGTCATCAGACTGCACGTAGAAGATAAGACGGTTACCACACCACGGAAGAGAATCTTTCTCTCCTCCCGACATCATTGCTGTGAATCCATGGCAACTTATGGTCTTGAAGGTATCCTGACTGCCGCATTGGGAGAGGATGAACTGGGAAAAACACTGCGCAACCGCTATATCTTCGATGCTGTCCCGTTTGTAGATACAGATGGCGTACTTGACGGAGATCAGGGAAAAAACCGTCGTCCGCACGATCACAACCGCGACTATAATGAACGGCCGCTTTATCCGGAAATTGCTGCAAATATTGATTTCCTTCTGAAAAATCAGCCGTACATTTTTTTGGATATGCACTGTCCATGGATTCATACCGACTGTAATGAAACGATTTATTTTCCCGGACCGAAAAATAAAGTTCTGGAACAAAGAATGCTTCTCCTGTCTTCTCTTCTGGAGAAAAAGGCACCTGCAGATGCGCCACACAAAACAGCCGATAACATTCTTTACGGGGTTGGCTGGAACACAGACAGCAATCACACACAAGGTTGTCCTGCAGGAAATTGGGCGCGTGCAAACCTAAAACAGACAGTGTATGCCGGAACCATTGAGATTGCGTACGCGAACTCAAGAGAAATAACACTGTATCCAGATGCCATACGGCGTTTAGGTCGAGCCATTGCGGAATGTTTCATTGAGTTTGAAGACATAGTCGGTCTCCCGAATGAATAAGCTCTCTTTAACGTGATATCATGTTTGCGAATGCAGTTTCCCAAATGGGGTAAATCAAAATGAAAATGAAACGCAAAAATATTCCTTCCTTTTCCGAAGTCATGTTCCCTGTCTTTGCCACTGCAGACGTTGTTGTTTGCGGGGGCGGACCTGCCGGTGTTGCGGCAGCTTTGAGTGCAGCTCGGACAGGTGCTTCTGTCGTATTGCTTGAACAGTGTATATGCTGCGGCGGGATGAGCACGCAGGGACTGGTTCCTGCAATGATTCATTTGAGTGACAGAGAGAACATGGTATCAGCAGGGATTGCGCTGGAAATTGCGGAAGCCATGTGCCATGACATGGGACAGGAACATGTTCATCCTATCTGGCAAACAATCGATCCTGAAGTACTGAAACGTGTTTATGATACAAAACTGAAAGCTGCCGGAGTCCATGTCTGTTTTGGAACACGTATTGCAGATGTCTGTATGCATGGCAGAAAAATCCAATCCGTACTGGTATCCGCTCCAGACGGGCTTCAACAGGTCACAGGTACAATTTTTATTGATGCGACCGGTGATGGTATGATTGCCTGTCTTGCAGGAAACACTTACGAATCGGGTGATGAAAACGCTGAAGTTATGGGCCCTACCCTGTGTTCACAGTACAGCAATTTAAATATACCGCTTCTGAAAGGCGCTGCCTGTGAAATGGGGCAAAATATTCAAATGCTGTGGGAACAACATAAAGCTGAATTCGGCTTGGAGTGGGAAACGCATTTCGTTGGCATTTCGTCCTACGGAAATGGGACCGCGTCCGGAAATCTCGGACATATTTATGGAACGAATCCTCTGAAACCGGATGATTATTCCCATGCATGCGCGGAGGGACGCCGGATTGCGGAAGCGATTCACCGTTTCTACAGAAAATATGTTCCCGGATGCGAAAACTGCGATCTCGTTTCCACTGCCGATTTGCTGGGAGTTCGCGAATCCCGCAGAATCTGCGGGGATTATGTTATGACAATTGATGACTATATGGAAAAACGTCATTTTGAAGACGAAATCGGGTGTTTCTTTTATCCTGTTGATCTGCATGCCTCCAAAAAAGTCACGAATGCCTGGAAAACAGTTGAAGCAAAAATGAAACTGACATCACAGCTTTACCGCCCCGGGGAAAACTATGGCATTCCTTATCGGGCCCTGATTCCCTCGGAACTGGATAACGTTTTGATAGCTGGACGGTGTATTTCCACAGACAGAGAAGTACTTTCAAGTCTCCGTGTCATGCCTTGCTGTATGATTACGGGAGCAGCTGCCGGAGCAGCTGCCGCCTTGGTAAAGGATACTGGTCTTGTTCGATCCGTTGATACTCATATTCTGCGTGAAAGTCTGCGAAAACAAGGCGCATGGCTTCCGGACGTCGTTCTATGAATGAATGAAAATATCCCTATTTTTGTAGTTTCAACGGATGTTGTCTGCTTTTTAGCGGCAGATCGAGTGTACGACGTTCAATAGAGGATGCATAAGTACCAATAATCATTTCCAGAGAAAGTCTGGCGTCCACCGCTGAACTCAACAAACTTTCT
Organism: uncultured Lentisphaeria bacterium; assembly: GCA_937900075.1. GTDB lineage: Bacteria > Verrucomicrobiota > Lentisphaeria > Victivallales > UBA1829 > SIG77. The sequence continues at coordinate 872 of CALCCZ010000005.1, read as the reverse complement.
TTACCCTCTATCGTACGAAGCAAGTTCCATGCGGCCCTGCGGTTGTTCTGTACAAAATACCGATCTGAAATCTTATCGTTCAATCCGTAATCCTGCATAATGAACGGCTTTGCACCGGGAATTTCAGGTAATGCCGGGCAATCAATTTCGGTAAAGGTTGACGGACCTTCTATCGGAACGGGAAAGTCCCTGCAAATTTTCAGTTTGCGATCCGTATAACGGACTGTAAGTGCCCCTTTTGTACCTGTCACTGTGATTCCCATGCGGTCACAATCCATGTGAGGCATCATGCCACGACGACTTTCAAATACACCGGTAACATTGCAGGGAAAATGAAATCTTGCAAAAATCTGATCTCCGCCACAATAACCGATTGGTTCCGATGTTGGAAGTGTTTCTCCCCTTCGAATCGTTTTTCCTTGGAAACGGACATCCGCACTGACCTCATCAGGTATACCGAAAAGATAACAGGATATATCCAGTAAATGCGTTCCCAAAACCATCATATCTTCACCACCGCCACGCAAATCTTCTTTTCCACGCATCAAGCAGGAAAGAGGAATCCCAATCTCTCCGTTGTCAATCATACGTTTCATGTGCTGAAAAACCGGAGAGAAACGAGCAAGATGTGCCACCTGAATCAAAATATTTTTTTCTTTTTGGTTGAATTTCTTCTGTTAATTGCTTTATTAGTTTTTTTTTATTAGCTATTATTGACTCTAAACATTTATTTAGTCTTTCTATTTCAGAATTTTTTTCTTGTTCTTCATTGCTTTACCTCTTTACTATTCTGCCTCTGCAGGTGCGGGAAAGTTTGCGGCGAAAGCTTCTGCGGCAGCGGTCTTCAGTTCATCATCCAGCGGCTGCGGAGC
>CALCCZ010000004.1 GCA_937900075.1 uncultured Lentisphaeria bacterium | reverse complement strand
GGTCTTCGGTGTGGATGCTGCCGTCGGTGAAAGAAGAGACGATGTATTCAATTGGAACTATTACACGAAGAACGGTTTCAATATCAATGCTCAGATCCACGCTCTGGATCAGGCGGACTCCACGGATACACTCTGCAGTCCCCGTGTCACGACTTTGAACGGTCAGTCTGCCAACATCAAGATGGTAACAAAGAAATACTATCCGACAAGTTGGGGTGATGCGGAATTGGACGATGTTAACGGTTTGAGCGTATTCATTCCGTCCATTCCTGAGTTCAGCGACCCGGTTGAAGAGGGTATTGTTCTGGAAGTCGAACCCAGTATTGCCGATGAAGAAAAATACACCCTGTCCATGGTGATGAATCCGGTAATTCTGAACTTCATCGGATGGACCGATTATTCTTACACGGTGACCTTGGGTCAGGATAATGAACCGCACAAGAACACCTTGAAGATGCCGATTATCGGAGCGCGCTCTGTTTCCACAACAGTTGCCTGCTACGATAAGTCCACCATCATTCTGGGCGGTGTTCTGAAGGACAAAGTAAACAGCGTGGATGACCAGTATCCGATTCTTGGCGATATCCCGTTAATCGGACGTCTGTTCCAGTCTCGCGGTCATGGCACACAGAAGACCAACCTTCTGATTTTCCTTACCGGAACATTGGTAAATTCCGATGGAACCTGCTATCGTAACGATGGTACAGAACGTGGCTTGCCCCAGTTCTGATTTCAGAAGCGTATCGCAATAAAAATTCAACCGCGGCTTTCCTTAAAAGAAAGTCGCGGTTTTTTACTATCCAAAGAATAAAGGACCTGCACGGAATGAACAGTTTTGGATGAACGCGATTCCGTCAGGAATTTCATATCATACATTGCCGATAAAATCAACCGGAAGATACAGAAAAAACAGGAATATCTGCGTTTTTTTTATTTTTCGCTTGATTTTTTTGATTTTTGCGGTAAATTAATGTCATCCTGTTGCGGGCGTAGCAAAATGGTTATGCTCCAGCTTCCCAAGCTGGCCACGAGGGTTCGATTCCCTTCGCCCGCTCCATTTTTTTGTCTTGATTTCGCCCTCCCCTCCTCTTTTCATCCGTGCAAACACCGACAAAAAAAAGCGCACAACAAAATCCCGTTCGGAACAGAACTTTGTTGTGCGCATAAAAAACTGTCTGTTATTTCAAGCGATCCTGGAAAAGTTTGATAGCGGTTTTCGGATTAGCTTTACCGCGACTCTGTTTCATCAACTGTCCCACAAAGAACTGAAGGACAGCGGTCTTTCCGGCTTTATACTGCTCCACCTGCGCAGGATTGGCAGCAATAACGGCATCTACCATCTGAAGGATTGCGCCTTCATCGCGTACTTGAGCCAAGCCCTTCTCCTTCACGATTTCAGAGGGCTTTTTATCGGGAGTTTCGAACATCGTTTCAAAAACGGTCTTGCCGGCTTTTCCGGTAATCACTTCCTTCTGAACCAAATCGACCAGTTCTGCCAGATTTTCCGGAGAAATAGGACATTCTGAAATGGTCTGATTATTGGCGCCCAGGACGCGCAGTAATTCCGTAATAATCCAGTTTGCTGCGGATTTGGGATATTGCGTCAGTGCTGCAGTTTTCTCAAAATAGGCGGCAAGCGCACGATCGAGAGTCAAGACATGAGCATCATACTCCGTCAACCCGAAAGTTTTCACATAGCGGTTACGGATATTTTCCGGCAATTCCGGCAATTCAGCAGTAAAAGCATCGATATCTTCCTGCGTGAATACGATCGGGAGCAAATCGGGTTCCGGGAAATAGCGGTAATCATTCGCATCTTCTTTTGTACGCTGCACACTGGTTTCCCCGGTATCATCGTTCCAACCGCGGGTTTCCTGAACAATTTTCTCACCGGATTCAACTGCCACGATTTGACGTTTGATTTCGTAATTGATTGCTCTGTGCGCTGCGCGGAAACTGTTGAGATTTTTTACCTCAACTTTTGTTCCAAATTCCTTTTGTCCACGGGGCCGGATGGAGATATTGACATCACAGCGCATCTGTCCTTTTTCCATATCGCAATCGGAAACATCGGCATATTCCATAATCTGTTTCAGGGCGGTGAGGTAAGCGTAAGCCTCGTCGGCGGAACGCATATCCGGTTCCGACACAATTTCCATCAAAGGCACACCAGACCGGTTGTAGTCCAGACCGGAACAGTTACTGAAGTGGGAAGATTTGCCGGGGTCCTCCTCCAGATGAATACGGGTCAAACCGATATATTTGTCCTGAATGGGTTCACCGGAAAAACCTTTTCCGAAGATATGAATCCGTCCGTTTTTGCAAAGTGGCTGGTCATACTGGGAAATCTGGTATCCTTTCACTAAATCGGGATAGAAATAACTCTTTCTGTCAAACTTGCAGCGTTTTGCAATCTCGCAGGAACACATCAGACCGGCGATAACGGTTTTTCGGATTGCTTCCTTGTTAGGGACCGGCAATGTACCGGGATATCCCATGCAAACCGGACAGGTATTGGTATTGGGTTCGCCACCGAAGATATTGGGACAATTACAGAACATTTTGCGTTTGGTACGGATCTGAACATGTACTTCGAGACCGATTACAGCTTCATAAGTCACAGCCATTGTATTCTCCTGATTTCAAATTTTGAATTTTATTTCCTTTTTAAAGTAGCACAAATTATAAAATGTTCAAGGAAGGAAAGACACTCACTCGCAAAAAATACCCGCGAAAGAACACAATATAATGTTTTTCAGACCTCAAAACGATTCGTTTTTCGACTTGAAAAAAAGCATTTTTGAAGTATATTAGATAGAGGTGGGAGCAAGGATATTCCCCGCAGAAAAATCATACTGGTATTTATGGAGACAGCAAGATGAAGAGCGACATTGAAATAGCCCATGAAGCGCAACCGCAGAAAATTTGGGATGTGGCAAAAAGTATAGGTCTGAGTGAACAGCAGGTAGAACCATACGGAAAATACAAAGCAAAAATCAACGGAGTTACCATAAATCCGAAGGGGAAGCTCATTCTTGTAACCGCCATGACCCCGACCAAGCAGGGAGATGGCAAAACGACGGTTTCCATTGGTCTTGCGGACGGTCTGCGTCAGATTGGTAAAAAATCTATTTTAGCGTTACGTGAGCCCTCTCTTGGTCCGGTTTTCGGGATGAAAGGCGGAGCAGCCGGAGGAGGATATTCCCAGGTTATCCCCATGGAAGATATCAATCTGCATTTCACGGGAGATTTTCATGCGATAACAACAGCAAACAATCTGCTGTGTGCGATAATTGACAATCACATCCAGCAAGGCAATGCTTTAGGGATTGACCCGAGAAGCATTTCCGTAAAACGTTGTCTGGACATGAATGATCGGGCTTTGCGGAATGTAGTCATCGGACTGGGTGGAAAATCCAATGGTATGCCGCGTGAGGACCATTTCTGTATTACGGTAGCGACGGAAATCATGGCAATTTTCTGTTTGTCCAAAGATTTGGATGAATTGAAAGCGGGGCTGGAAAAAATCCAGATCGGGAAGTCGTTCAGCGGTCAGGAACTGTATGTCAGAGACTTGAAAATTGCCGGAGCGATGGCAGCACTGTTAAAAGATGCCATTCAGCCGAATCTGGTTCAAACGATAGAAGGCACACCGGCATTCATTCATGGTGGACCATTTGCCAATATCGCGCATGGATGCAATTCCATAGCGGCGACGCTGACAGCCCTGACCTTAGGCGACTATGTTGTAACAGAAGCCGGGTTTGCCTCTGACCTGGGAGCAGAGAAGTTCATTGATATAAAATGCCGCCGTGCGGGAATTCGTCCGGCTTGTACGATCCTGGTTGCCACAATCAAGGCGATGAAGCTGCATGGTGATGGAGATATGAGTTCCGGCTTTGCCAATCTGAAAAAGCATTACGACAATCTGACTCTCCAGTTTGGAGTAAATGTAGTAGTTGCGCTTAACAAGTTCGGTTACGATACGGAAGAGGAATTAGCGGAATTTGAACGGCTCTGCAAGGAAAACAATATGCCATTTGCCCTGTCCTGCGGTTTTGCCGAAGGCGGAAAAGGCTGCATTGACTTGGCGAAAAAAGTCGTTGCAGCTTGCGAAAAGCCTTCCGATTTGCATTTTCTGTATGAAGCAGAAGAAAGTATTTCCGCAAAAATAAACTCGATTGCGACAAAACTCTATGGGGCAGACGGAGTGATTTACACGGATACCGCCGCAAAAAAAATCGCAGCACTTACTCCAGAACAAACCCGTTTCAATGTCTGTATGGCAAAAACGCAGTACTCGCTTTCCGATAATCCGAAGTTGTTGAACGTGCCGAAAGATTTTAAAATCACGGTACGGGATATTGAGGTCAAATGCGGTTGCGGGTTCATTGTTGTTCTGTTAGGGGACATTATGACGATGCCCGGTCTGCCGAAAAAACCGAATGCAGAACTGATGGATGTGGTAAACGGGGAAATCACAGGTTTATCCTGAAAAGTTGCCGGATAAGGAAAGTTTTCATGAACAACATCTGGAAAATTACAGTTCTGAGCCTGTTGTTTTCCTGTTGTTTTCTGCAAAATTCCGCAGCAGAAAAAAACTTTCGGGAACGTTTCCGTATTTGTGTGGCCCTGAATGACAGTAATCTTGCAAAATCCGCAAGAGCCTCCTTGGAAGACACGTCCGAATTTACGGAAGAACATTTCGCACTTCTGAAAAAAAACGGCGTCAATATGGTTCGTATTGATGTCAGCAATCCGGATCGTTTTGAAAAAATACTGCTCCCAATGTTGAAAAAATACGATATGCAGGTGTTGATTCTGCTGGGATTTGCCTATTTTGGCTACGAATCGGAAACATGGTCCGAGGACGTACTGGAAAAACGGATCCAGGCAGCGGTGGATTTTGTAAAAAAACACAAATCAAATCCGTTGATTTTAGGTTTTGCATTACGCGAAAACACCTCGAAAGATAAAGCAAAAAAACTCAATGACATCTACAGTTCCATTCTGAAAAAAGTTCCCGGTGTAAAATTTTACCGGATCAACAGTGACCCGGAAGCATCGGATAAACTCGTCTCTGCGGAATCCAGTATCTATGGTTTTCTGCGGCATCCTTTCCGCAGGCATTCCCTTGAAAAAGACTTTGTAAATCCATTGCAATCTCTGAAGTCTCTCCGGGAGGCATCCTTCCGGGCTCAAATGGATGCGAATGAAAAAAAGGATTCCTATCTGCTTGCGATATCCATCGGCGGCAGGATAGTCAATGCGGACCGTTTTCTCAAGAATCCACAGTATAAGGACCATGAAAAGCAGATCCGGCAATATCTGCGCAGCAAACAGTTCGGCTGGCAAACAACGAAGGTTGGGAACAGAAATATCTCTTGGGCGTGGATGTCCTATCGTCCGCCTGAAAATACCATTCGTGCAATAATCTGGTCGGGTATTCTCACAGGGGCAAAAACGGTATTGTTCTATTCTTACTCGCCAGTACATGACTACAATACCCTGACACCTGCGGAAACGGTCATAAAATTAGACAAAAGCAATGGAAAAAATTACTGGGAATACAACTGGTTTTCCCTGGCTGGACGTCCGAATATGCCGAATCAGAATTTAATTGAACTGTCGGAAACCATGAAAGGAATTTCCGCTTTTTCCTATCTCATCGGAGATATGCGGAAATGCCGCAAAACAGATGCTTTATGGTTGGATACAGATAATCGGGAATCCGTATTCAGTTCCGAGTTTACCCTGCCTGACATCAAAGGCAGAATTGCCGTACTGCATAATGGCACAATCGGAACCGTCAGAAGCGAAATCACCATTGACGAATCAGGAAATCTTATCGGATTCATTCCGGAGAAAAAAATGCTTGCCACGGAGATGAAAAGTGTTTTACCGCCCAATATGCATATCTACCGGCTTGATACCGGAAAGGAAGTCGCAGTCTCTTCAGACAAAAAAGCCTCGCTGGATATTCTGCCCGGCGGAGGAATTCTTCTGTTTCTCGGAACCGAAAAAGATTTTGCAGAACTCACCTCCCGCTACACTTTCCCTTTCGAACGGAAAAAAAGCTCACGCAAAACGGATACCCCTGCCCGCAAACAGAAGACACAACCTCCTGCCGCCTCATCCAGCGACTGGCTGTAAACAGACGTCAGTCTGAATTAAGAACGATATTCGTCCGGGTGAATGTTATAAATGAAGGGGGAGACGAATCGCCCAGGCACATTTTCAGTCGGCGAACCACACGGTCAAAGTGTTCTCCGGGACAAAAGCATCTCCGACAGTGGCGTAATCCACAAGGGTTTTACCACGCCAAACTGCTGTGGCGATTTTCCCCTGGACATCGGGCCGGGAATCCTCCGCCATGACAAGCGGTCCCCGCATGACGGCAGTAAACGGAGAACCATCCGGGGCGCGGAATTCGCGAAGTGTGAAATCGAAAGTCAACTCCAGCAAATCATCTTTTTCCCAAACGCGTGTCATATCCAGATAGCTGCCGGCATGGAACGGTACCTCAACACCATTCAAAAGGACTTTGCTGCAGAAGACGGGTATTCTGACCTGAAGCGGGAATGTCCCGGATGCGGTTACGCGCACGGCAGCGTAAGGTTCGGAAGGATAGTTGCCGGTCACTTCCAGTACAGCGCCGTTATCGAGTTCCGCTTTCAGCGATTCAAACAGATTCAAGCGAACCGCTCCATCCGCAGTGGTAGTGACGGCTAAACGCGGTGCGAGAGCAAGTCCTTCGGGTCCCTGGGCACGGCAGCAATCATGTCCATCAAATGGCGTCTTGAAAATGCCGCCGATCTGGTCGGTTGAAGGTTTCTTGGATGCGCCACCGGTCAAGGGCGTAGGATTGCAGTGAATCCAGCGTTTTCCATCCGGAGCCATAGCGCCGAGAATGCCGTTGTAGAAAGAGCGTTCTGCCTCGTCCATGCAGCCGGACGCATCGGTCAAACGGGATATCTGTTCGATATAGTGAAGCCAGGTAACGGTCACACAGGTTTCGCCGAGACCGCCCTTATCGCCGCGCGTCTGGTTGAAAGCGCCATCGTTCCAAAGTTCTCCAACGGTGTCCTTGTTTCCGGCAATGCCCGTGATATAGACTTCATGCTGACGGACATCTTCATAGTAATGCAGACAAATCTCGCGGTAGTGTTCATCCGGTTCCAAGGCATAATACTCAGCCAATCCCTGAAAACAACTGGTCATTTCGTATGCTTTGGCATTTCCCAAATCCTTCGGTAAAATTCCGGATAAGGATGACTCGTAAATATTATGTTTTTTTGAGCATCCGCTGCTGATAATTTCACGTGCGTATTCCAGGAAACGCTTTTCCCCGCTGATACGGTACACACCAATCACAGCGCCGAGAATGGAACAGGCCGCCAACCCCTCGTGGGCACCATAATCTCTCAAGGTTAAACCGGTATTGCGGATTTGTCCGATAAGCTGATCGAGTGCACGCACACAGAAAGAAAGCACTGCGGGATCTTTTTCCAGGAGTTCATAATAGCGGATCATGCCAATCAGGACATATTTTCTTCCCCAGATATCCCATCCGCCAAGCTGACATTCTGTTGGATAGGTGGAAATACACCCGTCGGCTGTCTGGGCGGAAATCATATCGTAAACAGTCTTCCGGATAATTTCCTTCAATTCCGTATCTCTCAGATAGTATGCTGTCAAAATAGCAGAACGCGTAACTTTTCCCCAGAACTCACAGCGCCAGGCACCATCGTTTTCCGTGCGTTGATGGAACGGAGCCGTCATAATGGTGTAATCCAGAGTTTTCAGGCGCTGTTCGCAGGAAAGTTTCAAAGCTTTTCCCAGATAACCGTATAAATCAATTTTCGTAACTTTCATTTTTCATCTTCCTCAAATTATTATTTTCTTGTTCTTTCGTTTTTGATTTTCGTTTCAATTACAGGAGCGAGAACCGGCCGGAACCCGACACCATTATCGGCTTCATTCTGCGGCATGAAGAAACGTGCGGAACTGCGCAGCAGACGCGGTGTATGCGCCCAGTTACCGCCACGGACAACACGACATGGGATATCCCGCGTAAAGGTGCCGTTATCCAATGGGCGATTCTGTTCATAACCGACAGAAACGGGCTTAAGCTGTTTGGGATCGGTCCGATCCTCATCCAGACCGGCAGCTTCCAGTTCCTGATAAAATTCAGGATCGTAGTAGTCAAAACACCATTCGGAAACGTTGCCTGACATATCAAAGAGTCCGAACGGGTTCGGTGCCAGCGATGCGACATTGGCGGAAACAAAGTACGGGTCCGTCGGGGCAACGTCCCATTGTCCGTCTAAACTCCAGTTATAACGGGTTGCAGCACGGCGGTCAAGACTGTTGGCGAACTTGGAACCGGCTTCGCCGAAAGAATTTCCCCAATAGAAACAGGTATTCGGCTGAGATGTGTTTTGCTGACCCCGGCAGAGGTATTCCCATTCCGCTTCTGTGGGCAAACGGTATTCGTACCCCTCGGGGACACGGCGGAGTTTTCTCTCTTCAGAGGTAAGTTTCTGACAATAGAGCATAGCCTGATCCCAGGTTACATGCCCTGCGGGCTGATCCGGACGGTCAAGTTTGAATCCGTTCCAGTCTTTCATCTTGAAACCGGGCATAAGGCGACGAATCTGCCAGATAGTGACCTCTGTACGAGCGCACCAGAACGGTTTTTTGATTTTGATTTTCACGGCGGGTATTTCATCGGAAGTGGCGCGCGGGTCTTTTTCTCTGGATGTACCCAATTCGAACGAACCATTAGGAATGAAGACCATGTCCATCATGGTGGTGGGCGCGATGAAATTTCTTTGAGAAATACAGCTTGTTTTCAGAATCACTTTTGTGTATTTTTCTATCCGCTGGTCCATTTGTCTCTGCACGACAACCGCCTTTTCATTGGAGAAACGCGCAGCTACAAAGTTCTGCAAATCTTCTGCAATACGAATGCAGGACAAAGCCTTTTTTGCGGAATCGTAAAGATCCTCTTCCTTGTCGGAAAACTCCTTTTCAATGGCGTCAAGTCTGGCGATTTCCTCGGCCACATGAAGACGATTGGCACGTCCCTTGCGGATGTAAATTACAGCCCAGGAAGTGAGAATGACGGTGACGGCGATGAAGAGAATCAGCATTGTGAGCTTGAAAACACGCATTTTATTGGCTTCATGCAACATAAAAGTCATAATTTTCGGATCGATCTTGCTTTTTCTTGCACCATGAAATTTCTGACCGCCCTCGGGTTCTTTTATCAAGGAATTTTTCGATTGTGTTTTTCCGGACCCGGCGGAAGTCTCTGCCGTTTCCTCTTTTTTGTTGTCGGCAGGGATTTCGTCTTTTACCCCGTCAGATTTTCCGCTGAAGTCTTTTTCAGTGGAGGAGACAGGAGTTTTTTTGTCCTCTGTTTTCGGTTCGGGGGCTTTCCGATCTTTTTCTTCGTGTTTTTTATCAGTCATGACAGTACCTTTCGCGAAGTAATGTGATATTTTTTTGTAATATAGCATAAAAAACGAAAAATTCCCATAAGAAAACAGTCTGCGGGGGTGAAAAAAGCGAAAATACGGACTATATTATCATAAGACAAGGTAATTTTGTTCTGGAAATGCGGTGAATTATGAAAAACAACATAAGGAAACATGCGTTTTCCGGAAAACGACAGGATGAAATTTCAGGAGTACGAAAGTGCAGGAAGAATTTTATGATGTGGCAGTCATCGGCGGCGGGCACGCGGCAGTGGAAGCGGCGTTAGCTGCCGTCCGGGTAGGCGCGAAAACGCTCATGCTGACCATCAATCTTGACCATATAGCGCAAATGAGCTGCAATCCCTGTATCGGCGGAATAGCGAAGGGAATCGTAGTGCGTGAAATCGATGCCATGGGCGGAGCCATGGGAGCCGTTTCCGATGCTGCAAGAATACAATTCCGCATGCTGAACCGCACAAAAGGCCCGGCGGTATGGTCACCACGCGAACAATGTGATAAAGTCTGCTATCAACGTGCCATGAAACGGCTGCTGGAACAAACCCCGGGATTGACTATCCGTCAGGGAATGGCGGTATCGTTTCTGACCTCTCCGGACGGATATGTCTGCGGAATCAAAAATCAGTTCGGGGATGTATTTCATGCCAAGGCGGTTGTTGTGGCTTCCGGTACTTTCTTGCGTGGAAAACTCCATTTCGGTTTACAGGATTTTCCGGGCGGGCGTGCCGGCGATCCGCCTTCTGTGGAACTCTCCACCGCATTGAAAGAGCAGTTGGGATTGAAGATGGGCAGGTTAAAAACAGGGACACCTCCCCGTGTTCTGAAACAGTCCATTGATTTTTCCGTTATGGGACGTCAGGAATCTGAGGCCTCGGAAGAGTTGTTTTCATTTTTCGATAACGGGAACATCAAACCATCAACGACCGACCATGATTTAGTATGTCACACGACTTATACGACGGCAGAGACGGCAGCATTTGTGAAAGCGAATTTAGACAAAGCCCCTATGTACAATGGTCTGATTGAAGGAATCGGCACACGCTATTGTCCCTCTTTTGAAGATAAGGTGGTACGCTTTCCCAACCACGAACGTCACCTGCTTTATCTGGAACCGGAAGGGGAATTTACGGACGAATACTATGTAAACGGCATTTCCACCAGTCTGCCGCCGGAAATTCAGATAAAAATGTTGCATACGGTGCCGGGTTTGGAACACGCGGAAATCGCCCGGTACGCATACGCCATCGAGTACGATTTTGTTTTCCCGGAAGAATTGAACCGTTCCTTGAGCGTCAAAAAATGGAAAGGTTTGTTCCATGCCGGCCAAATCAACGGCACCAGCGGTTATGAAGAAGCCGCAGTTCAGGGGCTGATAGCCGGAATGAATGCGGGCCGTTTTGCTTTGGGAAAATCCTTGATAGAACCGAAACGGAACGAAGCGTACGCCGGAGTCCTGATTGATGACCTGGTCACAAAGGAAATTGTGGAACCGTACCGGCTCTTTACCAGCCGTGCTGAATATCGTCTGAGTCTGCGTCAGGACAATGCCGATTTGAGGCTCTGTGAAAAAGCTCATTCCTGGGGCATCCTGCCGGAAGAAAAATACAGAATGTTCAAAGCATACGAAAACCGGTTAAACGAACTTGAAAACGCTTGCCGCGCAAAGAAAATGTCCGGCGGACACACTTGCTGGGACCTGCTGAAGGACTGCCACGGTGTTCCGGAAAAAATCGATGTGGCGGTATTCCCGTTCAAAGAACTGGGATTCTGTTTGGAAGACCGCATGGACCGGCGGATACTGAGGCAACTGGCAATCCGTTCCCACTACGAAGGCTATCTGCGTCAGGAGGAGATTGCGGTGCATCATTTGAATGCGCTGGAGAGCTGGAATATCCCGGTCTCTTTCAATTATGACGATATTCCGGGACTCCGGAATGAATCCAGAATGAAATTGAAAAAGGTTTCTCCAGGCACCTTGTCGCAAGCCAGCCGGATCGATGGTGTCACGCCTGCCGAAATTGCTCTGCTGCAGGTTCATCTTTCGCGGTTAAGCCGCCGGAATTTAACAGAGGATTCGTAATTTATGTCGGAAGCCGTAATGACAAATGAAAGTGTGTGCCCGATAGAAACGCCGCTGAAACAGACGTGGAAACGTTTGAAAAAACAGCGTTTCGCTCTGAGTTCCCTGTTCGTATGTATGCTTTTCCTGGCAATTTCCATCCTTGCGGAAATATACAGTATCGTCTGCCAGCGCAACGGAACGGAGGCCGTCTATGAAAAAGTATGCCATGAGGACCGCAACTTGCCGCCTTCCGAAAAATACTGGTGCGGGACAGACTATTTGGGACGATCCGTTCTGGTCCGCGCGGTATTCGGGATTAAGACGGCGGTCAAAGTAGGAATCATTGCGTCGCTGATTTCCGCCACGATTGGCGTATTGCTGGGAATCTGGGCGGGCTACAAAGGCGGGACGGTGGATGATTTTATAGTCTGGCTCTACAGTACATTTGCCTCCATGCCGACCCTGCTTTTTATTTTAGCATTTGCTCTGCTTGTCTCCAAGGGATTTCTGTTTCCCCCGCTGGCAAATGCTTTCTCCGCACTGGCTACCCTGCTGCATACCGAATCCGGTATGCTTGCCGTCTATCTGGGTATCGGGTTAACCGGTTGGGTGGACCTCTGCCGGGTTGTCCGGGCAGAGACTATGAAACTGCGTGAGATGCAATATATTCAGGCAGCCAAGACGTTGGGTGCGGGCGATTTCAGAATTGTATTTCATCATATTCTGCCGAATCTGTCACATCTGGTGATTGTTTATTTCACCATGCGTTTCGCATTTGCGGTCATGACGGAAGTCGTAGTCAGTTATTTAGGCTTCGGGGCACAAAGTGACCCCAGCTGGGGAATTATGATTTCCGAAGGGCAGCAGGATCTGTGGCGCGGGATCTGGTGGGAAGTCGGCACAGCGACTTTCTTTATGTTTGTTTTAGTTCTTGCATTAAACTTACTCGGTGACGCCCTGCGGGATGCCACCGATCCTAAACTATAAAATTTCCAACAAAAGGAACCTTTTTATGAAAATTTCTCTTACCTCCGATTATGTTACCAGTACAGGAAATCCCGAAAACTATTTGCGTCTTCAGGCGGAAGCGGGTTTTTCGCATGTCATGTGGTGTCACCAGTGGTGTACCGATTTCCTCTACACAAAGAGTGAACTGGTCAATCTCCGTTCCGTATTCCGCAAATACGGTATCATTCTGCTGGATATCCATGGTTCTGCCGGACAGGAAAAATGCTGGTACTCAACTGTCGAATACCAGCGTCAGGCGGGTGTGGAATTAGTAGTCAACCGCATTGAAATGCTGGATTATATGAATGCAGAAGACTCCGGGACCCTGATGATGCACTTTCCGACTTACCGCAATGACCAGACTCCGGAAATCCGCCAGAGAGTCGCTGACTGTATGAAACAACTCCGCAAATCTCTGGATGAACTCATGCCGGTTCTGGATAAATACAACCGAGCCATCTCTCTGGAAAACATGTGGGCGGACAACTGGGAATCCATGGCGGAAATTCTCCGCGACTATCCCGCAAACCGTATCGGCATCTGCTATGATACCGGACACGGCAACAGCAATGCGCTGAAGCAAAATGAACTGCTGAATGCCCATAAAGAACGCCTGATTGCCACACATCTGGATGATAATCATGGAGAAGGCGACCAACACCAGCCGCCGTATTACGGTCTCGTAGATTGGCAACGCGTCGCTCAAATCGTTGCAGAAAGCGGCTATCCGGCTGACAAACCCCTCTCATTCGAACTGGCTATGCGCAATACGCCGTTCTTCGATGTAAAATTACAGGAACAGAACCTGCCGCAAACCGATGAATCAATCGCAGCATATCTCGCCGATGCCCGCGAACGCTGCGAAAAATTCGTTCATTCCGTTGAATCATTCCGCAACGGGAAATAATCAACTGCAAAACCGGGAGTTCCTATGAACGGTAATTCCAATTGGGTCCTGAACGGCTCAATGACTCTTGCTGGCGGCATTTTTTCCTGTTCCGGGTCCGGCCGTGCGGAAAAAATATTTGTTCTCAATCAGAAAGTCGCCATGCCGGTTCGCATTTCCGCAGAAAGTTCTGCCGAATCGGTACACGGCATCAACGCATACGAATACAGTTTCCTGGCACAAATTGAGTTCACAGACGGTACAACGAACCGCCTGTCCTGGGCTCCGTTCAACGATGGCACGCTGTTTTTTACCGATTATGCCCCATTTCCCAATGGCACACACGCGTTCGTCAAACGCAATTTCGTGCTCAATTATGAAAAAACTATCCGTACCATTAAACTGCTGCTCCTGTTCGAAAGACATGAAGGCTGTGTTCAGTTTCAGAACGTTGAAGTATGTGACTATGCTGTTGAACGCACCCCCCTGTTCGATACCTTCCCGCTCGTAAATTCTCTACCGGAACCGGGCTTCTTCCTGCGCGATTGCAAAAAAAACTCCGGTACACCGCAGTTTTTACCTGACCCGGCAATTGATGATGTATTGCTGAAAACGACGAGGAAAGAACAAAACGGGGCGGTATTTTTCTCCGTAAATGCAACGCTTACCGGCAAAACTGCCCGCACACTCACCCTGTACTATACGGAGGAATTAGCCGGAGAATCGGTTGAGTATCTGCCGGAAATCGACCGTTCTGTTCCCGCTGACCTCCCGAAGGACTACTTTGATACCGCCACATGGCGCGTCGGTGCCAATGGACTCGCTGCCCGTTTTCCTTTCACTGCTGTGCGCACGGAAAACCGGGGTACGGCAATCGGATTTCTTCCGGAATCCCCGGCATTCGGAAGAGTCGGCTACAACCATGCTGTCAAACGCATGTTCATCGCCTTCGATTTTGCTCTGACGCCTGAAGTTCCCAATGCCGTTCTGGAGTTCGTTGTCTTTTCCTTCCAGGCAAAACACGGCTTCCGGGGTGCTTTGGCTGAGTATTATTCCCTGTTCCCCGAAAACTATACTCCGCGTATTACCGACCAGGGGAACTGGATGGCGTTCGTGGATATCAGTACCCTGCCCGATTATGAAGATTTCCATTTCCGTTTCAAAGAAGGAAATACCGAGCCGGCATGGGACAGAGAACACAATATCCTCACTTTCCGCTACACCGAACCCATGACTTACTGGGTCGGACTGCCGAAAGACAAATCCCTGACCCGCGAAAATGTTCAGTCCGCCATCCGGTCATGGGCAGCCAATCCCGGAATGAAAGAACAGTTCGAACTCTACAAAACTTCCGTTATGTTCGATGAAAACGGCGATGAGGTTTTCATTCCCATTGACAAACCCTGGTGCTATGGCGGTGTCGCCGCCATAAACTCCCTGCCCGATATCGCCGGAGAAATCACCGATTTCAAAACAAAATGGAACGACAAAATCCGGCAGAAATGGCATACGCCCGGAACTGCGGATACACTGGCAGGGGAATATATTGATTCCTCCGAGGGGTATCTTGCACCCGATATCGATCTTGCACATCTGACCGCGACAAAACTCCCCCTTACCTTCTCTGCCGATTCCTGCATACCCGGCATTTGGAAAGGGTCCATTGCTTTCGAATACATCCGGGAAATCCGGGACGACCTCCGCCCCGCAGGCGAATATGTCATGGCTAACGGAACACCCGGTACAATCTGGTCTCTTCCAGCCCTGCTGGACGTATCCGGTACGGAAACCGACTGGAACCCGAATGGACACTGGGAACCGGTTTCTTTGAGTGAATTCCATTATCGCAGATCCCTGAATGCGGGAAAGCCATACTGTTTCCTCATGAACTCCGATTTCTCAAAATTAGGACCCTCTGCCGTTGAAAAATATATGAAACGTTCTTTAGTCTTCGGTATGTTCCCGAGTTTCTTCAGCGCAAACGCCGCTACCGGTCATTATTTCCGGAACCCCCAACTTTACGAACGCGACAGACCGCTGTTCAAAAAATACCTGCCATGGATCCGGAAAATTATGGCGGAAGGCTGGCAGGTCGTGCCGGATGCCGTACTTGCCTCAGATACCGGATTCGCCATGGAACAGTACGGGAAACGTTTCTTCGCGATACTGAATGACGGACCCCGGACCGCAGAGGCGGTGATTGGTTTCACGAAACCGGAAATGAACAAAGCAATCGACCGGCTGTCAGGAAAAACTTACGAAATCACAGACGGCAAGTTGTCCATTTCCCTGGCTCCGGAAGATGTCGCGCTGTTAGAACTCACGGAATAATATTCCACTTCTCAACATAAGGTGAAATCTATGAATAATACCTTCAAAATCACAAATGTATGTCTTTATGACGGATCCGGAACCCCTCCGTTCCAAGCCGATATTTCCATTGAAAACGGCTTCATTGCCGAAGTAGCTCCCGCCGGAAAGTCCGCATTCTGCACAGAACAGATTATTAACGCGGACGACATGTCTCTGGCACCCGGTTTTGTGGATGTCCACAGTCATTCCGATTCCTCCGTGCTGAATATTCCATCCGGCGACAGCAAAATCTCCCAGGGAATTACAACGGAAGTCGTCGGCAACTGCGGTTTCACGGATTATCTGGATATGGATGAATACAACAGACTTTTCGACGAAGCGAATCCGGCTTTGAATATCGCAGTTCTGCTGGGATTCAATTCCATCCGCTATGCGGTCATGGGCAATGATAACCGCCCGGCTACGGCTGAAGAACGCGAAAAGATGAAGTCGATTCTTGCCACAGGTCTGAAAAAAGGAGCTGCAGGTATGTCTTCCGGCTTATGGTACATTCCCGGAAAATATGCCGATACGGAGGAAGTCTGTTATGTGGCATCCGCCCTGAAAGGAACAGGAAAACCTTATGCGACCCATATCCGCAATGAGGACAGTGAACTTTTAGAAGCAATGGAAGAAGCCGCTGTGATTGCGCGCGCCGGAGATAATAATCTTCAGTACAGTCATTTCAAAACATGCGTATCTACCAACTGGCATAAAATCAATGATGCGCTCGCAATGGTGGAAAAATACCGGGCGGAAGGAATGAAAGTCACTGCCGACCACTATCCCTATCTCTATACAGGCACCTCTCTGCGTATGGCTGTTCCCTCGCCGTTCGACGTAATAGCAGATTTGCCGCAGCAATTGAAAAATGACGCAGGTTTATGTCAAAAACTTATCGATGCCTTCCGTCAAAACGGCGGACCCGATGTTCCGTGGGACAAAATCATTCTCATTCATACATACGAACCGGAAGATGCCGGATTCTGTGGCAAAAATATCGCCGAAATCGCTGAACTGATGCAAAAAACTCCAGAGGAAACGTATGTTTATCTGCTCTCACGCGGAAGACCCGATGCGGCATACGGTAAAATGTGCATACAGAACCTGCGGAAAATTCTGGCAAGAGACTGGGTCATGCCTGGCTCCGATTCCAGTGTGCATCCCTTCGTTTCACCAGTCTGCCATCCCCGTGAATTCGGCACCATGTCACGTTTCTTCCGACTTGCCTGCGAATCCGCTTCCATTCAGGAAGTTATCCGCAGAATGACAAGCCTCCCCGCTGAAAAATTCAATATCGCAAAACGGGGACGGATTACGCCCGGATATGCCGCGGATATGGTTCTCTTCCAACCGGATGAAATGAACGCCGATGAAAATTATTCAAAGCCGGATACCCTCGCCCGCGGTATTCATAAGGTCTTTGTCAATGGAGTTCTGGCATTCGATGAAGGAAAATGCACAACAGGAAAACGCGGCGGACAATTCCTGCGCATAGAAACCCAATCCTGCTGAATAGAAAAAAACAATTATGAAAAAGCCTCTTTCCCGTTGGGAGAGAGGCTTTTTTTATACCGGAATCACAGTGATATCCCATATCATGTCGTAATCTCGGATAAGAATATCCCCAGAGACATCGGTGTCTGAGAAATGACAAGTTTCATCATGTTTACTCAAACCGCATTTTGATATTCCGAATGTTTCTAACGTTGTGCTTGGGGATGCACCCACCTTCGGTATTTTTTTCCCGGACTCAATTAAAAATACTTATAGGTCCTATAGTTTGCATCAGGTTAAACAACATGCAACACAGGAGGTATTCATGTCCGTTGTTTCCGGCAGATTGCCAAAAAATATGGGATATCTGTGAAATTTTTCCCTTAAAAAGCGATGCCCAAATTGAAATGGAAACGCAAACGGCTGGCGACGCCCTTCTGATTATTCACAACAGGATACGCCAAATCTAAGCGCAAAGGCATGGGACATTGCGGCAATTTAATACGCAAGCCATAGCCGATACCCACGTTCGGTGCTTCAAAACGGAAAATATCCTTCGTGGCATCGCCGACATCGCAGAAGAACGCTCCGCGAATATAATCCTTGTAAATGGGGTGAGACAGTTCCGTTGTCACGACCCACATGAACTCGCCGCCATAACAATCTTTATTTTCATCCTCCGGACCGATTGACCGATAGGGGAAACCGCGGATGGAGTCACCGCCACCCAGGAAATAGCGGTCCCAAAGCGGAACGAAATCCGTACCGCCGAATCCCTTCATCATACCGAGTTTACCGCCGACGGAAAGAGTGAACCAGTCATGGAAGAAGGAGTAATGCCCCATTCCTTTGAGTTCCACTTTGAAGAAATTGTCCGTTGCGCCCAAACCTTTGGTTGTCAAGCCCGCATACACGCCCACATCGTATCCGTGTCTCGGATCTGAAAAACTGTCGCGGGTATCACGTTCCACATTCACAAAAACACGTCCGTTTCTGTATTTGCCTTCCTGCTCCTGAAAAACAGGTCCCATATCCTTGTCCATGCCATGGATTTTCACCTGTTCGAAAGTATATCCCAACTGGATGGAAGTGAAATCGTCAAAGACACGTTTGGTCAGAGAAGTAGTAAAACCGATACGGGTATCTTTCCAGTCTTCATAGACGTTCTCGCGCCAGTAGCCGTTGATGTTCCAACGGAGCGGAATACCGAACAGCCAGGGTTCCGTAAAATCCACAACGGCATCGCGCCGTTCCGTACCGATTAAACCGTAAATGCGCAGTTTCTGTCCGCCGCCGGTAAAATAGTTGGCGGGATCGAGGATATCCATATTGGTATGGGAAAGTTCGATCATACCGGCGATACCGTCGGAATCGCTCCAGCCACCGCCGATAGTACCGGTAATAAAGCGTTTTTCGCGGACTTCGATATTAATGTCTTTTTTACCGGGCTGCTCGGAATTGAAAGTCGTAATATCCACTCCGGGTCCGATATTGTCGCCCTCTTTCATTGTCTCGAAATAATTCATGCCCATCAGACGCTGTTTTGCGATTTTGATTTTACGGGTATCCACCTTTTCATCGGGCTTAAACGGCAATTCGCGTAAAATCACGTGAGGCTTTGTCCATTTATTGCCGCTGATCATAATTTCTCCAATTGTGTATTGCGGTCCCTCATGAAGTACATAATCCAAATCTACCGTATGAGTGCGGTAGTTGGGAGTACGGACCACATCAATCCGGAAATCCGCATAGCCTTCCGGCGCATAGAGGTTCTCTATGCGGAACTGGTCTTCTTGTTCCGTCAAAACATTGTACATATTGTCCGGAAGCAGTTTTATCAGTTTTCTGACATCATCTTCCGGAAAAACGGTCACTCCGGTCAGGCGGACTTTTCCTACATAATAAGGCTCACCCTCCTCCAGGACGAACAACACATTGACTTTTTCCGGATCGTTGTCCACAGGAGTTGTTTTTATGGATTTGATCTTGAAATCCAAGTACCCTTTCCGCAAATACAGTTCCCGCAACCGCATCCGGTCGCGTTCAATGGCGGCTTCCTTAAACAGACCGGGGCGGTCTTCTACGGGCAGCCATTCCAGCCAGGATACACTGGCGGGGGAATAACGGCTTTCCATGGCGTCTGAAAGTTCGGATGCTGAATAGACGGTATTTCCCTCAAACTCAACGTTCATAATCCGTATGCGGCTTTCTTCATCGATACGGAAAAGCAAAGTCAGAGAGCCGTTGGGATTCTTTATGAAATCCGGTGATACTTTCGTCTGTTCGCGATTCGCGGCCTTATACATTTCCCGTATGGCATCCGCAGTCTCCATGACTAAAGCATCGTTACGCGGTGTATGCAGACTGAATTTAATTTGCGGACGCAGTTTGTCATCCGGTATTTTGTAATTTCCCTCAAATTTCACTGCTTCAATCAGCGGATTGGCAACTAAATGAAAGGTCACTTCCACATTACCGTTGTCAACTTGTTTGATGGAAACAGAAACATCGGCAAAATCACCGCGTGCGGCAAGACGTTTCACATCATCGTTTACCACCTTTTCGGAGTATGGAGAACCGAGTTTTGTCTGGACCGTCAAATCGAAAATAGACTCATCGAACTTGAAAGCGGAATCCTGGGAAAAGGTTCTTTTGGAAACGAGGACAACAGCCCAAAGGGAACAGGACCAGCAGAACGTCAGAACTGCGAGGAATAGCACTGTAAAAAATCTCTTCATTTTCCTGTACCCGAATGTAAAGTTAAAACGGAACCGCTGTGTTGAGATATACTATAATACCGGTGGAATGAAAATACAAGTGTTTCTTATACGGAAACATCATTTTCTTTATATTTATGTTCGATACTGCGGAACTCCATCAGCTGCGGGAAGAATCGCATATTCACGATACCGGTCGCACCGTTACGGTTCTTTTCCACAATCACTTGAGCATCCACGCCTTCCCGCGAGGCTGCTTCACCGCGTTCTTTACTTTCATCGCGGTTACGATGCAGAAAACAGACCACGTCGGCATCCTGCTCGATAGCACCGGATTCACGCAAATTGGAAAGTTTCGGAAGCGCATTTTTTCCGCCTTGCCCCTTTTCCACATCACGGTTCAGCTGTGCCAGAACCAATACCGGGACATCAAGGTCTTTGGCGATTTTTTTCAAGCCGCCGGAAATAGCCGCAACTTCTACCTGACGGCCATCAGCTGCTTTCACTTCCGCACGCATCAGGGTCAGATAGTCGATTACGATCAGATCAAGGCCTTGGGATTCCTTGATTTTCCGTGCTTTTGCCCGTAACTCGAATACGGAAAGACCACCGGTCGGGTCAATGGACAACTGGGCTTTTGCCAGTTCAATGGCAGCCTGCGTGATCCGCTGAATATCTCCATGCTGGATATTGCGGGACATAATAGACGACAGCGGGACGCGCGACTCCGTGCAGAGAAGACGCTGAGTGACCTGTTCCGCGCTCATTTCCAAACTGAAAAAAGCAATTTTTGTACGTGGGACATTCTCTACGTCCCTCATCATGATATTCCGGACAATATTCAAGGCAAACGCCGTTTTTCCGATAGACGGACGGGCTGCCAGCACAAACATTTCCTGTTTTCTTAAACCGCCAGTCAGACGGTCCAGATCCGGAAAACCGGTCAGAATACCGGTATCTCTTTTTTTATCGAGGATTTCCATAAAAGTATTGCAAGTGTCTTTCAAAAGCCACTTGAATGAATGGATATCCGCTTTCGTGAAACTGTTCCGGACATTAAGAAAATTTCCCTCAATTACGTTCAGAATTTCCCGAATATCCTTAATCGGACTGCGGCAGATTTCCAAGGCATTGGAACAGGTGCGGATAATTTCCCGCAGCATGGCGCAATCCCGCAGGATAGAACACCAGCTTTCAAGATTCGCCGTACTGGAAATCGAGGATTGAAGACGCACTAAATAATCCATACCGCCAATAACTGCGAGCTTACCTGTATCTTCGAGTTCTTTGGCAATCGTCAGTAAATCCGCTTCTACACCGCGGGCATTGACATCACGTATGGTTTCATAAACGACCGCATGTTTCGGATCCCGGAAAAAAATTTGGGCTTCTCTGCGGAAAGCGGACTCTTCCTGCTGATTTTTTCCGCGTTTCCGTTTCTCGGAATCCTCCTGGGACTCAATACCCAGTTTCTGTACAATAGTATCAAGAGTGTCCGGTTCCGCCAAAATGGAAGAAATAACCGCTTCTTCCGTGGCGTAATCGGCATAAAACGGAGACTGGCTCCCCGTATTTTCAGACGGTTGGGAGTCAGCCTCAAATTCTTCCCGAATCTCCGGCATGGAAGCCGGAGACGGGGTATAGGAACCTGTTTTCTGTGCCATCATGCACGGTCTTTCTTGTGCTCAGTCCCGAAGGAATTAAGCGCGAACGACCTTGATTTTGGCATTGGCAATGATCTGCTGGTAAATTTTGATTTCAGCAGTAAAATCGCCTAAGGTACGGATCTGGCTGTCCAGGTGAATCTTGTAAACTTCAACATGAATATCAAGTTTCGCAAGAGCTTCCTGAATGATACGTTCCGTAACCGACCCGAACAGGTGATTATCATCGGATGCCTGCATCGGAATGACAAGCTCCGTAGTATTGATTTTGTTGGCAAGATTCTGGGCTGCTTCCAGATTGGCTTTGCGGTCCGCTTCAATTTTCTCTTTACGGGCAGCAAGCTGACGCAAGGCAGCGGTACTGGCTACAGAAGCTAATCCTTTCGGAACCAGGTAATTCCGGGCATAACCGGGTGCTACGCTGACTTCTTCACCGGCAAGACCGAGGTCTTCCACATCTTTAAGAAGAATCAATTTGATTGCCATGATGTTTTACCTTTCGTATTAGAGTGCCACACTGATAATGCGGGCACGCTTAATCGCGACTGCCAGCATCTTCTGATGTTTCAAACAGGTCCCAGTGATACGTCTGGGCAGAATTCTGCCTTTTTCCGTCTGGAACTTGCGAAGGGTATCGCCATCTTTGAAATCAATATAGTTCACTTTGCTTTCGCAAAATCTGCAAATTTTGGGTTTCGCAGCGCGTCTTTTCATACGACGATGCTTATTGTTGTTCTGAATTGCCATTTTTAATGTTCCTTACTCTGAAGGGATTGTTGTTTGTTGATTGCTCAAAAAGGAATATCGTCCACGTTTTCCAGCGGGTCATCTTCCGGCATCGGCGGCGGTGTTGACATCGGCTGCTGCTGCTGGGGCGGCATCTGCTGATAACGAGGCTGCTGCTGCACAGGCGAGTCAAACTGCTGACGCGTATAATTGCCGGTATTGGATGAACGGGGAGAAGAGGATGAATACTGGGGACGCGGCGCATTGTATTGTGCCGTGGGATCTTCCATCATGGGAGCTCCGTCCGGCGACTGCATTCCGTTTTCGTCCCGACGATTGTTGCCGATAAAATGAACACGGTCCGCACTTACACGAATACGGGAACGTTTCTTACCGGTTTCTTTCTCCTGCCAAGTATCATAGACAAGACGTCCTTCTACAAATACGGCAGATCCCTTCTGAAGGAAACGTTCACAACTTTCAGCCTGATTTCTCCAGACTACAATATCAACAAAACAGGTTTCATCCCGTTCCTGACCATTCTGAAGAAAGCGGCGATTCACTGCAATTCCAAATTCACACACCGCGACATTGCTGTTCGGGAGATAACGTTTTTCAGGGTTACGGGTCAAATTCCCCGCAAGAAATACTTTGTTAAGTTCAAATGCCATAGAAGGACTCTCCTTTCATCACTTCATTGTGCTTTATTTCAGTGCATTTCTTCCACTGTCGGTTCTGTCGCGACCAATGTCGAACGAACCTGTTCCGGACGTTCATCCAGAACAATCAGAACACGCAAAACGCGTTCATCAAGACGATACACTTCGCGCAAGTCTTTTTCCTGGGCGGGATCCATCTCAAAGAAGAAATCCACGTAAACTCCAGCCTTACGCTTGTTAATTTCACGGGCAAACTGCTTACGTCCCATCAGAGTCGTTTCATTCACCTGACCGCCCATCTCCGCGATTTTCGCTGCGAAAGCCTCGGAGAATGCCTTTCCGTCATCCTCAACCTTTCTCAGGTCCAGAATGTACACTGCTTCATACTTTTTCAAGGCTACACCTCCTGGTGTGTTGTTGTTGTTATTTTTTCTGCTTGTTTTGTTTCTGGTTCTTCTATCACCGGCTCGGACAAATCTCTCCGGTTGTACTCGTTCATCGCCATCGGAAGCCCTCGGCGTATCGCCAATATCATGGCTTCTACACTCATCTTCAGAACCGACTCCATCAGAGCCCGCTCCGTTTCTTCAAACTTCGACAGCACATAATCCGCACTCCCGTGACCGTTCGGCATCTTCCCGATGCCAATCCGCATCCTGTTGAAAGATTCTGTACCTAACCGATTGATGATAGACAGGATTCCATTATGTCCGCCACTCGAACCACCGCTCCGTATCCGGATCTTCCCCGGATGCAAATCCATGTCATCATGAACTACCATGATTTGCTCCGGACGGATCTCCTCGGCTGCCGCAAGCGGTCCAACGGCGTCTCCGGAAAGATTCATATAAGTCTGAGGAAGCTGAATCAGCAGTTTCCTGCCGGCGTATGTACCTTTCCAGTAGTAAGAACTGTAAGCATGGACTCTGTTCCAGGTGCCGGGCATCTTCTTCAGAAACTGTTCCACGAACAGAAATCCGACATTGTGCCGCGTCTCCGCATACTCGTCTCCGGGATTGCCTAATCCGACAATCATTGAGATCCTTTGCTCATCTCCGGAAACATTACCCATACCATTGGTCCTTTACATGGAATTATTTCTTCTTATCGGCCTTCTCCGCTTCTGCAGCGGCTGCCTTTGCGGCACGTTCCTTCTCACCAATCACTTCCGGTTCGGCAGGTGCTTCACCTTCAGCAGCGACGGTCGCGGTATCATCGGCTGTCGCATTCGGGTCATAGACTTCAAATGCTACCAGTTCCGCGGGCGTAACCATCTTCACACCATCCGGCAGAGCAATATCGCCGACATGCAGCTGGTCGCCAACATTCATTGCAGCAATATCCACCTCGATGAATTCGGGCAGCGTATCGGGCGTGCATTCCACTTCCAGTTCGTGCATATTCTGTTCCAGCAGACCACCAGCGGAAATTCCCACCGGAGCGGTGTGACCGGCATGCAGAGGAACATGGGTCGTGATTTTCTGGTCATGTTTCACTTCCATGAAGTCAATATGACTGCAGCAGTTCTTGATAAAATCATGCTGAACTTCCTTGAGCAGAACCAACATGGACTTCTCGCCTTCTTTCAGCGTAATCAGATTCAGTTCATTACGGGAGAGAATTCCCCATTCCACCGCATTCACTGAAACCGTGGCAGGCTCCGTACCCTTGCTGTAAACTACAGCAGGGATCAGACCCTGTTTTCTCAAGCGGCGTGCATTCGCGGATCCTTTCAAATCGCGTGACTGCACGTTCAATTCGTGTTTCGTTTTTGCCATTTTGTTACCTTCTTGTTTCGTTTGAAGTTGTTATATCTCAATTCTTAGTAGAACAAACTGGAAAGAGAACCGCCGTCATGAATCCGGCGTATTGCTTCCGCAAGCTCACTGGCTACTGACAGAATTTTAACCTGTCCGCCAAAATCCAGAGAACAGGGTACCGTATCCGTCGTAACAAGTTCAGAAATCGCACTGTTCTTCAACTTGTCCATTGCCTTTTCATTGGCAAGAAAGTGAGAAACACATGCATAAATCTTTCCGGCGCCTTCCCGTTTCAGCAAATCGGCCGCAGCACAAAGCGTTCCGGCAGTACTCGTCATATCATCACAGATCAGACAAGTGCGGTTCTTTACATCTCCGACCAAATGCGAACTCGCCACAGTATTGGCATCCACACGGCGTTTCGCCACAACGGCAAAACCGCAACCGAGACGGTCTGCAAATTTCTGCGCCATTTTCACGCTGCCGGAGTCCGGAGAAACAACTACAGATTCGGAATCCATTTTCTGCTTCATGTATTCAATCAATACCGGCAGAGCATACAGATGATCCACGGGAATATCAAAAAATCCCTGAATCTGCTGCGCATGCAAATCCATTGTCAGTACACGATCTGCCCCGGCGGTCGTTAACAGATTCGCCACCAATTTTGATGTGATCGGTACACGGGGACGGTCTTTTCTGTCCTGACGGGCATATCCGTAATACGGCATCACTGCGGTAATACGGGCTGCCGATGCACGGCGTGCCGCATCAATCATAATCAAAAGTTCCATCAGATTCTCGTTCGTAGGACTGCACGTCGGTTGGATAATAAATACATCCGAATTCCGCAATCCGTCTTTGTACTGTACGAAAATCTCACCATCGGGGAAACGCTCCACCGTGGCATGTCCCAGCTGCAATCCCATGCTGTCGGCTATTGCATTCGCAAGCGCCGGATGGGCATTACCGGCATAAAGCCGAATGTCTCTCGCATTGCCTTCCATAATTGAAAGAAATCTCCGTTAGTTATGTTGAAAATCGTCCCGCCGGTATAACTTAACAGAGAAAGGAATGCACATCTTAGTGACTGAAATGAAAAATGCGGTGACGCGGAACATCTTCTCAACAGCCGCGAAGTACAGAATGTACACCGTACAATGTCTTCTGCCGCCTGTCTGTGTTCTGAAACACGTCTCTCGTACCTTTCGGTCAGTCGCAATTCTTCCTGTCAAACAGAAAGAACAACGTGAATCCGTTTCCGGATTAAGGTCCCGATTGCGGGTTTGTCTTTTTAAAATATCACTAAAAAAATTTTTTTCAAGTCTTTATTTATAAAATATCGGTTTTTTCCTGTTTCCCAGCAGAAAAACATTCCCCGGACCGTAAAAAGCAAATCGGAAAAATTGGCTCCGGCAGCAGGACTCGAACCTGCGACAGGGTGGTTAACAGCCACCTACTCTACCGACTGAGCTATGCCGGAACAAAAAATGCCACAAAACCCAATCATGACAAACAAGAATTGTGCATTTAAAATAAAACTGGCTCCGGCAGCAGGACTCGAACCTGCGACAGGGTGGTTAACAGCCACCTACTC
>CALCCZ010000003.1 GCA_937900075.1 uncultured Lentisphaeria bacterium | reverse complement strand
GGGGCGGCACGATAATAGCCAGGGGTGGAGCAGCCGAAGGCGGCGCAACCCCTGGAATAAAATAAAACGACCACCAGAGCCCCAAAGGGGCGGCACGAACCCTTCATGGGGGAAGGAGCCAAAGGCGACGCATCCCCATGCACAACGTCCGCATAAGGAACAATCCCCACACCGTTTCGCACAATCACGCAAAATCTCCGGTATTTTCCATTCCGCATCACGGACTATCCGCTGACCGATTCCGTCTAAAAAGAATGGATTTTTTGCGGAAACAGCTTGCTATTTCCGGCTATAATTGTATATTGTGAGAAAATAAGGCTAAACGATTTGCAGACGGGCAGTTCCGTTATGCGGAAAGAATAATTGGCGAAACGAATGAAAAACGAAAGAATCATAAACCGTGATGTCAGCTGGCTGGAATTCAACAGCCGCGTTTTGGATGAAGCTGCCGATCAGGACAATCCTTTGCTGGAACGGCTGAAATTTCTGGCTATTTTCAGCAGCAATCTGGATGAATTTTTCATGGTACGGATGGCAGCAATCCGACGACAGGCAGCCGATGCACAAACACTGCCGCCACAGACTGTCGATGATCCGAATCGCCTGCTGCAGCGTTTGGAAAAACGGGTACGCGAACTCGTAACCTGGCAATACAACTATTTCAACGTGACAATCCGGCCGGCACTGGAAAAAGAAAAAATCAAACTGCTTACCTGGCAATCACTCAAACCCGCCGATAAAACTGCCGCCCGTATCATGTTTGAACGGGAAATTCTGCCGGTTCTGACTCCGGTCGGCATTGACCCTTCGCATCCGTTTCCCCTGGTACAGAATCTGCGGCTGATGCTGCTGATCCGTCTGCTGAAACCTTCTCCGGGCGGTTTTCAGGAACGTTTTGCCATTGTGGAAGTACCCTCTGTTGTACCGCGTTTCATTCCGTTGGAAACAAGCGGGTCCGGGCTTACCTACATTTTAGCGGAAGAATTGATTGCGAACAATCTGAATGCGCTTTTCAATGGCTGTGATATTCTGGAATGTTCGCCGTTCCGAATCACCCGCGATATGGATTTTTCCATTGACGAAGACTCCATAGAGGATTTGCTGTCAGAAATGCAGATAGCCCTGCAGAAAAAAATGGAACGGATTGTCATCCGTCTGGAAATCACTTCCCGTGCGAGCGAAAAATCCTGTTGTTTTCTCAGTGAAAAGCTGCAGGCGAAACCGGAACAGATTTACAAAATTGACGGGCCATTGAACCTGAAGTCCCTGTTTGAACTTGTGTCACTGCACGATTTTCCGCAGCTGCTGAATCCGCCGATGCCGCCATTGGAACCGCTGGCATTCAATCGCGATGAACCGATACTGACGGCCATTCATAAAGCGGGCGCTGCTCTGATTCACTTGCCATACGAAAGTTTTGACCCGGTAATCCGTCTGCTGGAAGAAGCAGCGGAAGACCCGGCAGTACTCGCAATCAAACAGACGCTGTACCGGGTAAGCGGAAATTCGCCGATTGTTCGTGCGTTGAAAAAAGCAGCGCGGAACGGGAAACAGGTTTCTGTGCTGTTTGAAATCAAAGCGCGTTTTGATGAAGAGAACAATATTCGACTGGCGCGAGAACTTGCCGAATCCGGTGCGCATGTTGTCTATGGAATAGCAGGTCTGAAGGTCCATTGCAAAGCCCTGCTGATTGTCCGCCGGGAAGCAACGGAAATCCGCCGTTACGTTCATTTGAGTACCGGAAACTATAATGACTCCACCGCGAAACAGTACACGGACATCGGTTATTTTACAGATGACCCGCTGATTGCAGCCGATGTGTCCGGTCTGTTCAATGTCATTACCGGCTTCTCCGATCCCCCGGTCTGGAACAAACTCATAGTTGCTCCCTTCGATTTGAAAAAACACATTCTTTATCTTATCGACCGGGAAGCCAGACTTTCCACTGCTTCCAATCCGGGACATATCCGCATCAAAGCCAATGCGGTCATTGATACCGATGTGATTGAACATCTGTACACGGCTGCGGAACATTTTGTAAAAATCGATGTTGTCGTACGCGGAATCTGCGGACTGAATCCCTTTGCGCTTTCCCCGAAAGCCGGCGGAAATATCCGTATTGTGTCCATTATTGACAGATTTCTGGAACATTCCCGTATCTACATTTTCGGAAACAACGGGAACCCGGAATATTATATCGGAAGTGCAGACCTGATGCCGCGTAACCTGAAAAGCCGCATTGAACTGATCGTACCGGTGGAACAGAAAAATCTCCGGCAGGAACTGGATGTTATCTTCCAGACGGCATTTCAGGACAAACGGAAGGGAAGAGTTGTCTGCGGAGCAAACCGTTATACCCGGACCTGTGACGGCCCGGCAGAGGAATTTGAAGAAACCCGGAGCCAGTACAAATTGTACCAGTTCTACAAATCCCGTCAGGAACGTGCCCGTAAAAACAAAAAATCCGCGCGAAAAAAATTACAGGTTTATTCCGCCCCGCGTAACACGGGAGATCCCGATACACCATGAAGAAACTCTGGCAATATTTTCAGTATCTTGCGGCAATATCCGCCGGCAAACTCATCAGCCTGCTGCCACGCAACTGGTTCTTTCCCGTTTCACGCGCTATCGCCCGCTTGCTGTACCCGATTCCGCAGTTAGGCGGAGTGACTTTGGAAAATCTCCGTGTGGCATTTCCTGAAAAAACAGAAAAGGAACAACGCCGGATCGCGATGGCAAGTCTGGCGAATTTAGTGCTTGTTCTTCTGGAATTTTTCTGGATTCCACGACATAAAAACTTCCTGCAGCAACAGGTGGAAATGCTTGACGATGAAAAAAAGGAATTGGACTCTTTTTCTGTTGACCCGGAAAACGGTCTTATGCTGATTACACCGCATCACGGGAATTGGGAATTTGCCGGACAATATCTGCCGACTATGTTCCATTGCAAGGTGGCAACTGTTGTACGGACACCGCAGAATCCGTATATCGGGCAGTTTTTAACAAAGCACCGGGCGATTGACGATGTGGAAATCATAGAATCGAAAGGGGCAGCCCGCGGCATGTTGAAAGCGTTGAAAGAAGGCAAGGCTTTGGGATTGCTCATTGACCAGAATTGCCGGGTCCGGGACAGCGGTATTTTTGTAAACTTCTTCGGATTGCCAGTCCCTGTAACCGCCTTCCCCGCCCATCTTGCGCGGACACGCGGTCTGCGGGTGCGCATAGGCGGAATTTACCACGATGGACATCGGCTTGTCATGCGCAAATTCTGTCTGCCGAAAGAGCCATCCGAATATACCAGTGATGAAGAACTGACACAGGCGTTCATCAAAATCATAGAGGACATTGTACGGGAACATCCGGAACAATATCTCTGGATGTACCGCCGTTTTCAGTAT
>CALCCZ010000002.1 GCA_937900075.1 uncultured Lentisphaeria bacterium | reverse complement strand
ACCAGCGGGCGCATCTCCGTGCATAACGTTTGCATTCCGGTCACCATTCGGTGACA
Organism: uncultured Lentisphaeria bacterium; assembly: GCA_937900075.1. GTDB lineage: Bacteria > Verrucomicrobiota > Lentisphaeria > Victivallales > UBA1829 > SIG77. The sequence continues at coordinate 6,661 of CALCCZ010000002.1, read as the reverse complement.
TTTATACTCACAATTGAAATTAAAATTTTGGAAAAAAGCAGGGATTCTGTTTTTTTTAATTTTTTTCGGTAATGATTTTTCGATTGAGATTGAAAGTACACCATTCGGTGTTATGTTATTGGGAAACAGGAGTTATTTTATTTGCATTTTCAGGAGAACAAGACATGAAAAAAATGATTTTGAGTCTGTTGTTGCTAGGAATTGGGGGCCCGTTGTTTGCTCAGACGACACCAGTTGCCGTTAAGCCTGACGGGGCGGTTGTCAAGACTGTTAATCTTAAGTCTTCGGGAGAAACTCCAGAAGAAACCTGTCAACTCGGTTTGAAATATAAATCCAATAATGAACCTCAGAAAGCTTTTGCGTGTTTCCAAAAAGCGGCAGAATTGGGGCATGCGGAGGCACAATATTGGCTTGGTTTTTGCTATGCAAATGGTTTCGGCGTTGCTAAAAATCTTGAAAATGCGTTTAAGTGGCTTCAAAAGTCTGCGGATCAGGGTAATGCCGATGCACAATGTGGTATTGCCTGGTGCTACGAAAATGGTATTGGCGTTCCCCAAGATCCAGAGAAAGCGTCCGTGTGGTATCAAAAATCTGCGAATCAGAGCAATGCTAATGCGCAATTTATCATTGGTTTGTGCTATGCAAATGGTCTTATCGTGGCCCCAAATCGTGAAAAAGCGTTTGAATGGTATCAGAAATCAGCGAATCAAGGTAATGCCGATGCTCAAAATAGAGTTGGCTTGTGCTATAAAGAAGGTCTTGGCGTAGCCAAAGATCCGGAAAAGGCGTTTGAGTGGTATCAGAAATCAGCGAATCAGGGGGTTGCCATTGCACAATGTGCTGTTGGCTTTTGCTATGCAATGGGTCTCGGTGTAGCTCAAAATTCGACGAAGGCGTTTGTGTGGTTTTGTAAATCTGCAGAACAAGGATATGCAGATGGACAACTTATCCTTGGTATATGTTACGAATATGGCAAAGGAGTGAATAAGGATTTTCAACAGGCAGTCCTTTGGTATTACAAGGCCGCGGCGCAAGAAAAAGCGGAGGCACAATACCGTCTTGGCCTATGTTATAAAAATGGTTTGGGCGTTGGAAGAGATTTTACTCAAGCAATTTCATGGTTAGGTAAAGCCACCGCCCAAGGACACACAGCGGCAAAAAAAGAATATCAAGAATTACTCAAGGTCCAAAAAGAGCAATCGAGGAAACAAGACGCAAAAGAGCGCTCTTGGATAGAAAGTGAGGGATTGGCTTGGGCTCGCTTGTTGACGTCCCCATTAGATGTCTTTTCACCGATGTCGATGACGTATTATAGTGTTTACCGCGATAATATTTTCATTGGCATTATTGCGACTCCGTTTATCCCAGTCGCTACGTTACTACCTGGCGTTGTTATGTTTGTCGGCGATGTCTTGTTAGCTCCAATAGAAATGCTTGCAGGATCTAATTTAGCTACGTCTCATTTCCCGTGGGAGTGTTTTGATTGCGAGATTACTGACCGTTTGATTTCTTTTTTTTGGAAAAGTGGTGGTCTTGCCACACTCGCCAAAGCCAGTATACGGGGCGACACCTCACGTTTAAAAAATCCTTCCTATAGTGTTCCCTCCTATAGTGTTCCCTCCTATAGTGTTCCCTCCTATAGTGTTCCTTCATCAAATCCTTATGGACCACATATAAATCAGTATGGTCAACCTGTTCAATATCAACCTGCCTTTGGTGGTGTACCTGGAGAACAATTGCAGATTAAACAAAATGTTTATGCTCCAGGCATCCACGAAGATCAATATGGTCGTCCTGTATACGAACGTCCTGCATTTTAAAGATATCGACATGTATCGTGTCTGCTAAATACAAACAAATATGTCAATTTGGATGAAAAAACAGATAACGTCAGAAAATTTGCGCACATTAAAAAATAAAGACTTGAAAAAAAGCCTGTTTTCTATGAATGATTATTGTGACCAAAACATTCATCGACATGAAAGAAAACAGATTATGGAAGATGGTAGTGCATGAAATCGAAAAGTCAATCACCAGGGCCATCAAAGTTGATGAAAAAGACACTGACCGAATAATCGGTCAGGTTTTTTAGCAAACTTTCACGGTACAATGTAATACACCATATTTTTTCCATTTGTGGCAGTCATTCGGAATTTTCGAACAAGTCCTTTTTCTGACAATTCACCTTCGGGAAAAATATTTTTGATATATTCGCTTACATTGCCAAAAGTTTTTGCAAGATTTCACGGCGGTATGCGAGTGGCGAGTCATGGTTACCTCCGCTGATCTCGTGGTAAATGAATTTGGAGGAAATACTCATCTTTTCTGCAAGAGTTCTTGCCTGCATAACCGGGATTACCGCGTCCGCCCCGCCGTGATAGTAAACGACGGGAAGATCTTTCAGTTGTTCAGAATGAAAACAAACGCTGTTTCTCTCCAGAGCCTCCGCTGTGGGGAATGCTGTCCGGATTGCTTCGCAAATCTCCGTCAGGATCGGGCTTCCGTTCTGTTGCGCGAGCCATGAAATATAGGCAGGAAGATCTGTTGCTGCCCCCATGACACCGATACCATCAACCAATTCCGGATGACGCATAGCGAAAATCAGGTTGGCAGTACCGCCCATAGAACCGGAAATCATCAGAAGTTTATGGTAATTGAGGAGTTTTTTCTCTGTTTGCAGGATTTGAACAAGATCCTGTTGTGCGGCTTCACTCATCCACGAATTACCGCGATAGTTCGGGGAAATGACAGAATAATCCTGTTCCACAAGAAAACTTGTCAATCCCTCGACGATATCGTTTCTGTGGAGAAGCTGATCCGCATTGCTGCCGTGTCCGTGCAAATATACAATCAACGGTTTGGCGGGATTGCCTTTGCGGACCAGATACCAGTCAAGAGTTCCGTCAATTTCTGAAACGACATTTTTCCGTGTAAATTCTTCATCAAACATAAAGATACTCCTGTCTTTTTATTCGCAATGTACAGTACGCCGGATGATATCCTTTTTAACATCTTCCGACAGAACGTTGAAATAAGAAGAAAAGCCACTGACACGTACAATCAGGTCATCATATTTTTCAGGGTGGAGCATGGCATCCTCCAGGACTTCTTTTCCTGTGACATTGAACTGCATTTCCTGTCCGCCCTGAGCAACAAATACTTTCAGCATGGAAAGCATAGCCTTTTGACCGGTCTCGCTGTTGAAAAATACCGGTTGGAACCGCATATTGACTACGGTGCATGCCTGTCCGGTATAGTCCGGAGTTGTAATCGAGTTTACGAAAGCGGTTGAACCGTTGTGATCGCGTCCGCCATACGGAGAAGCGGCATCGGAAAGAGGGGCTCCGGCATGACGTCCGTCCGGAGTGGCACCAAGGGTGGCCCCGGCGGGAACATTGTCGATATTGGATGCCATGCAGCTGAGGAAAAATCCACCATCTGCAATTCGGTATTCGAAACAGACATCAGCGCAAAGTTTGACCATGCGTTTAGCATAATCATCACAGTCTTTGCTGACGTTGTTTCCATATTTCGGGGCGCAGTTCAGCAACTGCAGTGCCAGGATTTCATCGTTTTTGAAATCTGTTTCCAGTGCTTTGACAAGATGTTCCGCGTCAATTGATTTTTCGTCAAAGACCAGTTTTTTGATTGCCGCGATGGAATCTGTTATTGTAGCAAGACCCATCATGCCGATTCCATGAAAACGCGGAAACTCTGCTCCTCCGTCATTGATATCACGTCCGCTTTCAATACAGTTGCGGGTAAACGCGGAAAGCAGAGGATCGGGGAACTTATCTGCAGGATGAGCCAGCAGTTTTGCATTGTAGTTATCCACATACTTTTTCATGTCGATCCGCATTTCCTGCGTATAAGCTGCGATTACTTCCTCAATATCATGATATTCCGGAAGACGCAGCACAGCACGCCGGAAACATTCCGGCATGGAGAACCTGCCATCGCTCCAGGCGACCTGTCTTCCCGGGATTAATGGCTCCACACAGCCGAATAAAGCATAATCCCGGGCGTCTTCGACGGGGATTCCGAGATTCTGCAGCATCGGCACATTGACATTGTCGTTGAAGACAGCCGGAAATCCGATTCCCGTACCGATCAGTTTGATACATGCAAGGATAGACTCATCCTTTGTCTTCGGGCTGAGTCGTGCCGAAAGATTCGTATGCGGGGAATGCACCTTGTCGGTCGCCTCAAGACACAGCAGAGACAGTTCATTCCAGGCATCTTCACCTTCCGGGGTCAGACCGCCTATGCAGATGTTGGTGACTTCGTGCATCTCGTCAATCTTTGTCCAGACGTGACAAAGCATATCCAAAACTTCCTCCCTGGGGAGCGCACTTTTCTGATAAAGCGGATAAAGATACTGGTCAATTCGTGCCAGGGCATTTGCATACCGGTTGCCATCCATCTTCACGATTATAAAGAGAAGCCAGACAAGTTGAAGCCCCTCGGCAAATGTTTCCGGTGCGTTATCCGCTAATTTCCGAAGAGATGAGGAAATATCCGGACGACTGTTTTCAAAATGGTCTGCCGCACGCAGAAAAAATGCACGTATTGCCTGAAGTACCAGCAGCATCGCTTCGGAAACCGGGTTTTGATGGAGTTTGACACCTTCTTCTGCTTTGCGGATGTACCAGCCGAGACCATGGGTTATAATCCGGCGGTAGTCAAGCGTGGTATGGTCATGTCCGATTTGAAAATAACGCATGGGAATATTTTCCCCGCAGAAACGGGTATTTATCTCATAATCTTGCTCCGTTTCGCCTTGTGGAAGTTCGTTGACATAGAACGTTTCCATTCCGCCAAAAAACATCTGGTCATCCGACAGCGCAAGAGGAATGTTTTCCAAAACATACCGGATCTCTTTTGCACGACGGAGCGTTTCAGGTTCGGAAGGGTCGAGATTTTCTCTCAAGTATTTTCCCATGAAAAAATCTCCAAGGGAATACTTCCATTCAAATTTTTGTCCCCGTATATTTTTCCAGTTTCTCATAGATTCGCCTCGTATTTTGAGTTCATTCCATAGCAAAAACTGTTTTGATTGCACCGCCATCTTTGGCATTTTTCATGGCCGCATTCACCTCGGAAACAGGATATTTCTTTACCATCTGCGCAAAAATCTGCTGAAGCTCAGGATGTTCCGCAAGGAACGAAACGTAAGTACTGAGATCCTTCATTGTGTATTGTCCGCTGCCAATCAGCTGAAGAGCACGGAATGTAATCAGATGGGGCGGGATGGCAACCGTTCCCCGGTCAGAGTACTGTCCCGGAATAAAATAGCGGCCACGGGTACGAAGGAGATTCAATCCGGCAGGAACGGCATCGGCGGACCCGCTGGTTTCGATGACAACATCCGCACCGTCTCCGCGATTGCGTTCGGAAGCAATCGTGCGAATCTGTTCTGCCACTGTCTCCGGAGAGTTTTTGCGGTAATCAAGGAAGAGATCGGGCTTTAATGCTTCGGTCAAACGGATACGTTCCGGGTTCGCTGCGGAGCCGATTATGATCACAAAACAACCATGCGCTTTCGCCCATGCGGCTGCAAACAGTCCCAGCGAACCGTTGCCTTGAATGACAACAATCTCATCTTTGTTCAGACCGCCGCCGTATTCACAGGAGCGTATGATAGTCGGTCCTCCGCAGGGGAAGGCCGCCGCCGAAAAGGGATCAACTGTTTGGGGAAGCAGAACAAGATTGGCATAAGGCGAATACAGATATTCTGCAAATCCGCCATGAAAATGTGGCATATCGTTGACGTTTTTGACGTATGTGACGCCAAAATGAAGACAACTTGCCGTTTCCCCGCGCAGACAGTTGAAACATTTTCCGCATGGAATTGCCACGCAGGCAATCACCCGGTCACCTTTTTTCAGTTCATTGCCAAGAGCATCTTCCGCCTTCCCGGTACCAAGCGTATCGATCTCCCCGATAAACTCATGACCGAGTATCAGCGGTATATCCGGCATTCCTAAATATCCGTCATGAATATGAACATCAGTCCCGCAGATGCCGCTGGAGATCAGATTCAGTCCTGCCATTCCCGGAACAGAACCGGCAAGGGGAAAATCCCGCACTTCAAACTCTTTTTTTGCTCCGTGAAAAACTGCTGCTTTTTTCATCTTTTGAGGCTCCATTTTCTCTTTTATGTTTTGAAGATTTGCTTTTCATGATTCGTTATGTATATTATACGGTAAAAAAATCATAATGTCAATGCAGAAATCTGCAAGAATTATATGTGATTCTGCAAAAATAAGGAAATAAAATGAACCCATTTGGATTTTCCTTTGATGTCCCGCCCGGGGTAGTCTTGAATTCCTGCCACTATAACAGAAAATCGTATTGGAAGGTCTGTGCAAAAACCAATATGATACAGCACCCCTGCTGGGTTTTGGACTATTCGCTGAACGGGGGACTGCTCGAATGTTCAACGCCATACGTCAATCCCGGTGTTCGCGGGCCGAATACCGCACATTTGTATCCTCCGGGACAACCTTATTATCAGCGGATTTTGCACTCGGGATATGAATCTTCCGCCTGGATTCTGTTTTCAGGTGAAATTCCTTTCCTGCGCCAGCTTTTGGAAAATTCGGGACATTTTCTTCGTATCCGGGATCCGGAACATATCCTGTATCACCTCCTGATTGAA
>CALCCZ010000001.1 GCA_937900075.1 uncultured Lentisphaeria bacterium | reverse complement strand
ACAGAATGCTAAAAAATACACATATTATAAGAGAAATAGAAAAAATCGCATCCAAGAATCAATTAGGAAAAAATGATAAAAATCCTTTTTTTAGGCAGGTTTTCGTTTGATACTGCCAAAAGATGCAAAAAGAATATTTTTTGTGAAAAAAAATAGTTTTATGCTTGATTTTTTCTTTTGCTAAGAATATATTTACAACAGTTTTGTTTCGGGTGGCGTTTGTGTAATGAACGTGTTATTGCGTGCAATTTGAAAATCTTGTTAGCGTTTTAGGAGTTTCTGATATGGAATTCGAACTTAAAAATTTGACTTATCCTCTTTCTGAGCAGTCGCCCTCCGGTGAAAATTGCGAATATGACCCTTTGTATACTGCATTGGAAGAACTTTCTGTCGGTGTGCCTGAAAGTCAAATGGGCGATTCCATTATTGAGGGAAAAGACCCGGACTGGCGTCAGGTGCAAAAGAACTGTCTTGCACTTTGGAAGAAAACCAGAGATTTGAGAGTTGCGGCTTATTTGACGATATCCGGATTGGTTTTGGATGGTTTTGCCGGAATGTCTGATGGTATTTCTCTGATGGACTACCTCGTAACTGATTTGTGGGATACCTTCTGGCCGCAATTGGATCCGGATGATGATAATGATCCCTTGGAACGGATGAATATTTTTGCAATGATTTCCCCTGAACAAGGCGCTTATGATGACAAGTTGAATGTCCTGACAAAAATCAGAAATTTAAGACTTGTTCCGGTTGGCCCTGCCTATACGTTGCGTGATTTGATGATTGCCGAGGGGGAACTGGATATAGATGACAGTCATATAGATTTGAATTTACTTCAAGCTGAAATGCTGACGGTTCCTGCAGAGGAATTGCAAAAGCAGGACAAACTGGTTCAGAATATTTTAGACAAACTTCAGCATATTTCTACGGTGTTTGAAGAGAAGACGAATTCTTTTTCAGTTTCTTTCTCTTTGCTCATCAACGAATTAAAAAAAATCAAGCGTTTTTATTTGAAATTTGTTAATTCTGGTAATGAAAATTCTGATGTCAACAGTGCTGAAAATTCGGAAAACAGTCAGGCAGCTTTTGAAGGTGCTGTCACGATTTCAAGACCAGTACAAGGAGCAAGAATAGATATTGGCGGATACAAGGTTCAGAGTCGCTCAGAAGCACTTATTTTTTTGCGCAAAGGCTGCGAGTATTTTCAATCTGCTGAGCCGACAAGTCCTGTGCCTTATTTGATAAATCGTGCATTACGCATGGCTGAAATGAATTTTTTGGATTTGCTTACTGAAATAGATCCGAACTCGCTTGAACGTGGTCGTGATATTCTCGGTGTAAGGCAAACCGATTCTGAATCTGGAGATTATTGATTCTAAATAAATATGTAGAAACCCAAAAAACAATGAAGGAGGCCATTATGGCAAACAACAAAGGTTCTCAAAAATTTATTGGAAAGAACAGAGCCCCCCGAGTTCAGGTTGAGTATGACGTTGAACTCTATGGCGCCGAAAAAAAAGTTAATCTGCCTTTTGTTACGGGTGTGATTTCTGATTTATCCGGCAATCCGGCTGAGCCACTTCCCAAGTTGGAGGACAGGAAGTTTTTGGAGTTCGATTGCGATAACTTTGATGATCGCCTGAAAAGCATGAAACCCAGAGTTACAACGAATGTTCCGAACGTAATGACCGGTGAAGGCAATATCGCTGTTGACTTAACTTTTGAAAGTATGGATGATTTCTCACCTGCAGCGGTTGCATCCAAAGTCGACGGGGTAAAGGATCTTTTGCAGGCACGTCAGGAACTTGCAAACCTTTTGTCCTACATGGATGGAAAATCCGGGGCAGAGGAACTCTTGAATAAGGTCTTGGATGATCCTGCACTACTGAAAGCATTGTCTCAGAAAGCGAAAGAAAAAGGAACAGAAGAAACAGAAAAACAAGGAGAATAAACATGGCTGAAATACAAAAACTTCAAGATTTAAATGCCCAGACAGTAGAGATGTCCGACTTTGAAAAATTGTTGGACAAAGAATTTAAACCCAAATCAGATGAAGCGAACGTTGCTGTTCAAAGTGCAGTGAAGACGTTGGTTGAACAGGCTCTGAGTAATACCGCATTGATTTCCGATAACTCCATCAAGACGATTGAGAGCATAATCGCTGAATTGGATAAAAAGATCAGTGCGCAGGTTAATTTGATTATTCACGATGAAAAATTTCAGAAACTGGAAAGTTCCTGGCGTGGTCTCAGTTACCTGGTGAATAATACACAGACCAGCGAATCCTTGAAAATCCGTGTGCTGAATGTTTCTCAGAAAGAAATGCAGAAGAGTTTGAAAAAGTTTAAGGGTACTGCCTGGGATCAGAGCCCGTTTTTCAAAAAGCTTTATGAGGAAGAATACGGAACTGCGGGCGGCGAACCATTCGGTTGTCTTATCGGAGATTATTACTTCAATCACACAGCCCCTGATTTGGAGCTTCTTAAAGGCTTGGCCCAAATCTCCGCAGCAGCTCACATGCCGTTTATTTCTGCTGCGTCACCATCTATCATGAATCTTGAATCCTGGCAGGAACTTTCCAATCCGCGCGACATTACTAAGATTTTCGGCACTCCTGAATATGCGGCATGGCGCAGTTTCCGTGAATCCGAGGACAGTCGTTATGTAGCACTTACTTTACCTCGCGTTCTCAGTCGTATGCCTTACGGATCAAAGACCAATCCTGTTGAAGAATTTGATTTTGAAGAAGACACTGGGGCAGGGAGCAGCGATAAGTACAGTTGGATGAATGCAGCTTATGCAATGGGCGTGAATATTAATCGTTCTTTCGCTGAATATGGCTGGTGTGCCAGAATACGCGGTGTTGAGTCTGGTGGCGCTGTTGAAAATCTTCCTACCCACACGTTCCCGACGGATGATGGCGGTGTCGCAATGAAATGCCCAACAGAAATTGCTATTACAGATCGTCGCGAAGCGGAATTATCCAAGAATGGTTTTATGCCCCTCATTCACTGGAAAAATACGGATTATGCTGTTTTCCTGGGCGGTCAAACTGTAAATAAACCTCAGGAATATGATAATCCGGATGCAACATCCAATGCACAACTTTCAGCACGTTTGCCCTATATCTTTGCTACATGCCGTTTCGCGCATTATCTGAAATGTATCGTGCGCGATAAAATCGGTTCTTTTAAGGAGGCAAAAGATATGCAGTCCTGGTTAAGCGACTGGATTAGTAACTATGTCACCGGAGATCCGGATGCGTCTGAGGAGGTCAAGGCGAAATATCCGCTGGCAGAAGCAAAAGTTGAAGTTGAACCAGTGGAAGGACAGCCTGGATATTACAGTGCGAAATTTTATTTGCGTCCCCACTATCAGCTGGAAGGGCTTACAACATCGCTTCGTTTGGTTACAAAGGTTCCCAGTGGGGCAAAGTAATTTGAAAGATTTTCTATAGTTAGGTGAAGGCGGGTATTGCGGTTATGGCTGGAGAATATTACCTTAAATTTGATGGAATAGAAGGTTCATCTCAAAGCAAAACTCACTCGAAGTATGTGGATATTGTTAAATTCTCTACAGGTTCGAGGCGGAATGTGTTGAATCGACTTGTGAGTGATGTGGCGGGACGCGGACAGTTTGACCTGTTTACTTTTGTTCATAGCATTGACGCAGCTACGCCCAAATTTCATTCAGCTTGTTTGACAGGGAATGAGATCAAATTTGCGGAGCTAGAGGTTTGTAATTCTGCCAATGGACAGGAAAAAGTTTACTTTTACATGAAACTTGAGCATATTAAAATTGTTCGTGTCAAAGTCATTACCGAAGGTTATGATGTTCCAATGGAAAAGGTGGAACTTACCGTTGGAAAGATTACCTGGCGAACAACATTACCATCGCCTGACAAGCAGACAAAAGGTTCTGTTGAGACGACATTTGATCAAGTTCGTAACCAGTAAGACTTTCACCTGAATCAAAAAACGGGGATAAGTTCGTCTTATAAGACGGACGAATCCCTGCTTATCTTTCAAAAGGAAAACAACATGGCCAAAGATTGTTACATAAAGTTAGATGACATTGAAGGACAGTCCAAAGATTCTGCGCATAAGTCTTGGATAGATGTTTTGGATTTTTCGCATGAATCCTTTCAAACAGTTGCCTCTGCTGAGCAAGGTAAGGTCAAAGAAATAGCTGGTCGTGGTATTCTTGGTCCGGTTGTTTTTAAGCACTTCGTTGACGATGCAACGCCAAAGATTCAATGTGCCTGTATGTCCGGAACCGTTATCAAGTCAGCGATTCTTCATGTTTGCGGCCTTCTGAATAAGAAGCAAGAAGTATTTTATGAATTGAAACTTGAAAAAGTTGTTGTGACATCCGCAGAAATACAAGCGGATGATATTACGGAAAATTCAGTTTCACGTCATCCTGTGGAAACAGTATCTTTACAGGCGAATAAAATTGTCTGGAAAGTATTTCGATTTGATGCTATGGGCAAAAATGAGGGTATCCTTCAAACGACATTCAACCAAATTGAGAATAGAGGATACTGATATTCTTTATTAACTGGACTGAAAAGAGAATGCGAGTATGGATAAAAAAGCTGAAAAATTCAATTCCGGGGATCGATTTATGCCTGGTATTTTAGCCAGGTTGACAGATAATAATCCGGAACAAAAAACAGAAAATTATACTCGCGGTATTTCGGTTCGTCTTTTACGGAAGGATATTCTTTGGAATATTGAAACTTTACTGAATTCAAGATCTCACCCGCCCGAGAAAGATTGGAATGGAGATTCTGAGGTTATGAATTCAGTCTTGGGATATGGTCTATGTGATTTCTGTGGACAAACTCACAAGAAACGGAATTTAGTTCGTTTAAAGGACGAGATTTTAAGACAAATTCGTTTATTTGAGCCTCGATTGGATCCCGATTCACTTGTTGCAAAAATTGTGAATGATGAAGATGTAAACACTGTTCCTGTTTCTCTTGAAATTGAGGTGCGGGGGGTTATATCTGTAGTTGCGTTGAAAGATGAGTTAGTTTTCTGTTCAAAATTGGACTTGGAAACAGGAAATGCTACTGTAGCAGTTATGGATACTTGATTATGAATTTTTTGGATTATTATTATTATCTTTTATATTAATAATTCCGATAATATTATCTGGTTCATCTTCAAATACAGGAATTCGGGTGTACATTGATTCCTTAAACACATTGAGTAGATCGGAATATGTAGCCTCGACATCGATAGTAGTCATGTCTACACGAGGAATCATAATATCTTTTGCAACTGAATCGCTAAAGTCAAATAAGTTATTAATGATAT